>NZ_CP028844.1:532500-832500 GCF_003058325.1 Methylobacterium currus | reverse complement strand
GAGGTGATGACGCTTGCCGCAAGCGTCGCCGAGCCGCTCGAACGCAAGCAGATCGTCAGTTCGCTGGTCGAGGAGAGCACCCCGGACGTCTCCGATCTCATCGACACCTTGATGAACCGCGTTGGCGAGCGCGCCCTCTATCGGCTTGCCCCCGTCGCCAGCGACGTTCCGGAACGGTCTGTCTGTCGTATCCCGGCGATGGCGGCCGACACGGGAGCGGGTTGGCCCGGTCATTGGCCGAGACCGTCGCGCCTCCTCCCGGCACCCGAGCCGGTCGAGACCGTGGCGCTGCTCCCCGACCATCCGCCGGTGTCGTTCACCTGGCGCGGAATCCGCCGCCGCCTTCGGCGCGGCGACGGACCTGAGCGTGTCTTCGGCGAATGGTGGAAGCGTGATGCTGAGCTGGCCGCCGTCCGCGACTATTTCCGGGTCGAGGACGACGCCGGCGAACGCTACTGGCTGTTTCGCGCCGGCGACGGCGAGGACACCGCCACAGGCTCGCACCGCTGGTTCATTCACGGGGTCTTCGGATGAGCCAGCCCGGCTACGTTGAACTTCAGGTCACCTCGCATTTCAGCTTTCTGCGGGGGGCCTCGTCTTGCGAGGAGCTGTTCGCCCAGGCCGCGCTTGCCGGGATCGAAGCCCTGGCCGTGGTGGACCGGAATTCGCTCGCCGGCATCGTCCGGGCTCATGAAGCGGCGAAGACAACCGGGGTTCGCTTGATTGTCGGCTGCCGTCTCGACCTCAGCGACGGCATGTCGGTGCTGGTCTATCCAACCGACCGATCAGCTTATTCCCGACTCTGCCGACTGCTGTCGCTCGGCAAGCGGCGCGGCGGAAAGGCGAAGTGCGTGCTCGAATGGCAGGACCTCGTCGCCTACGGCGAAGGCTTGATCGCCGTGGTCGTGCCGGATCTCGCCGACGAGGAATGCGGCCTTAGGCTGCGCCGCCTGCGCGATGCGTTTGGCGATCGGGCCTACCTAGCTCTAACATTGCGCCGTCGGCCCAACGACCAGCTCCGCCTTCACGAGCTGTCGAACCTGGCCGCCCAGATGCGGGTTGCGACCGTGGTGACGAACGACGTCCTCTTCCACGAGCCCGCCCGCCGCATCCTTCAGGACGTCGTCTCCTGCATCCGGCACAACGTCACGATCGACACGATCGGCGACCGCCGGGAGCGTCACGCCGATCGCTACATCAAGCCGCCCGAGGAGATGCACCGTCTCTTCAGCCGTTATCCCGAGGCGCTTGCCAGAACCCTGCAGATCGCCGACCGATGCCGTTTCAATCTCGACGAGCTGGCCTATCAATATCCCGAGGAGCGTGACGATCCGGCACTCACGCCGCAGGAGACGCTGGCAAAGCTCACTTGGGAAGGCGCCGCCGAGCGTTATCCGGAGGGCGTGCCTGACAGCGTGGCTGCCGCGCTTCAGCATGAGCTGCGGCTGATCGAGAAGCTCGACTACGCGCCGTATTTCCTGACCGTGAATTCGATCGTCCGCTTCGCCCGCTCAAAGGACATCCTTTGCCAAGGCCGCGGATCAGCCGCCAACTCCGCAGTCTGCTACGTCCTCGGCATCACGTCGATCGATCCCGGCCGCAACGACCTTCTCTTCGAACGCTTCGTCAGCGAGGAACGGCGCGAGCCGCCCGACATCGACGTCGATTTCGAGCATGAGCGGCGTGAGATCGTCATGCAATGGGTGTTCGACACCTACGGCCGCGACCACGCCGCGCTCTGTTCGACTGTCATCCGCTATCGCACCAAGGGCGCGCTGCGGGATGTCGGCAAGGCGCTAGGCCTGCCCGAGGATCTGATCGGCACCCTGTCGTCTCAGGTCTGGGCCTGGTCGGAGGAAGGCGTCGAACAGAAGCACGTCGAAAAGCTGAACCTCAATCTTGCCGATCGCCGCCTTCGCCTGACGCTCGATCTCGCGCGCCAACTCATGGGCGCGCCGCGCCATCTCAGCCAGCATCCTGGCGGTTTCGTGCTGACCCATGACAGGCTCGACGACCTCGTGCCGATCGAGCCGGCCGCGATGAAGGACCGGCAGGTCATCGAATGGGATAAGGATGACATCGACGCCCTGAAGTTCATGAAGGTCGACGTCCTGGCGCTTGGGATGCTGACCTGCATGAAGAAGGGGCTGGACCTTCTGGCTGAGCACAAGGGCGTCAATCTCGATCTCGCCTCCATTCCGGCCGAGGACCCGCGCACCTACGCGATGATCCGCAAGGCCGACACGCTCGGCACCTTCCAGATCGAGAGCCGGGCGCAGATGTCGATGCTGCCGCGCCTGAAGCCGCGCACCTATTACGATCTCGTCGTGCAGGTCGCGATCGTCAGGCCCGGCCCGATTCAAGGCGATATGGTGCATCCCTATCTTCGTCGCCGGGAGGGCCTTGAGCCCGTCCACTATCCGAAGCCCGAACTGGAGAAGGTGCTCGGCAAGACGCTCGGCGTGCCGCTCTTTCAGGAGCAGGCGATGCGGGTCGCCATCGAATGCGCCGGCTTCACGCCCGGCGAGGCCGATATGCTTCGCAAGTCGATGGCCACCTTCAAATTCACCGGCGGCGTCTCGCATTTCCGCGACAAACTCATCGCCGGCATGGTCACCAAAGGCTACGAGGCCGAGTTCGCCGAGCAGACCTTCAAGCAGCTTGAGGGCTTCGGCAGTTACGGATTTCCGGAAAGCCACGCAGCCTCTTTTGCGCTGATCGCTTACGCCTCGGCCTGGCTGAAATGCTGGCACCCGGAAATCTTCTGCGCCGCGCTGCTGAACAGCCAGCCCATGGGCTTCTATGCACCGGCTCAGATCGTCCGCGACGCGCGCGATCACGGCGTCGAGATCCGTCCGGTCTGCGCCAACGCCTCCCGATGGGACTGCACACTCGAGCCCACCGGCAGCGAGGAGCGGTTCGCCGTTCGCCTTGGTCTGCGCATGGTCAAAGGCCTCGCCAACGCCCACGGCGCGGCGATCGTCACGGCTAGGGCGGACCAGCCCTTCGGCACAGTGGACGATCTCTGGCGCCGTGCCGGCGTACCCGTCGCTGCGCTCACGCAGATCGCCGAAGCGGACGGGTTTCGTCCGCCCTTCGGTCTCGGCCGTCGTGAGGCCCTGTGGGCGATCAAGGCGCTGCGCGACGAGCCGCTTCCACTGTTCGCCGCCGCATCGGCCCGCGAGGAAGAGATCGTGCCCGAGGTCGCCGAGCCGGCCGTCATGTTGCGCCCTATGACGGCGGGCGGTGAAGTCGTCGAGGATTACCGACATGTCAGCCTGTCGCTACGCGACCATCCAGTCTCGTTCCTGCGCCGGGAGTTGCGCCGCCGCCGCATGATCTCCTGCCAGGAGGCTATGGACGCAAAGGACGGCCGCTGGCTGGAGGCGGCTGGCATCGTACTGGTGCGGCAGCGGCCCGGAAGCGCCAAGGGCGTGATGTTCATTACCCTCGAAGACGAGAGCGGGATCGCCAATCTCGTAGTCTGGCCCAAGGTCTTCGAGCAGAACCGCCGCACCATCCTGTCGGCCGGCATGATCGCGGCGCGCGGGCGCGTTCAACGCGAAGGCGAAGTCGTTCACCTCGTTGCCCAGCGGCTGACCGATCTCTCCGCCGAGCTGGCCAGCGTGGGCGAGCGCGACACGGCCTTTCCGCTGCCACATGGTCGCGGGGACGAGTTTCACCACGGCTCACCGACGCCTGACCCGCGCGGCCTACCGCCAAAGGGGCTTCGGACCCGAGATATCTACATCCCCGACCTTCACATCGACACGATCAAAGTCAAAACGCGCGATTTCCGCTAGGCTGCGCCGAGCCTCCCGCGCTCAAGCGCTGCGCACTGTTCGTAAACGACTGGTCGAAGCCTCCATCGGACTTCGGGCGAAGATCGGCGTCGCACCTTCACAGCCGCTCGCATGGCGGCGTAGCAACGCCGACGTCGCGTCGCGGTCTGCCGCACGGGCAAACGCAAAGCCTTGCCCGACCTTGCAGCCCATCGACCAAAGCTGGCTCGCCTGAACTTCTGTTTCGATCCCCTCGGCCACGATCTCAATGCCGAGCTGCCGCGCGATATCGATTAACCCCTCGACGATCACCATGCTTGGATCGTCCGGCCATAGTCGGCCGATGAAGGCCTGATCGATCTTGATGATGTCGACCGGCACGTTCAGCAAATGCGTCAGCGACGCATGTCCCGTTCCAAAGTCATCAAGCGCGACGCGGACGCCGGCGGCGCGCAACGCCTCTATCTCTCGCGTTACGACGCGATCACTTCGCCCGATGCAAGCATCCTCACTCACTTCGACGACCAAGCCGCCGAGCGACACGCCAGCACGACCAAAGGCATCTTCGAGTTTCTGAGCCAGGCTGCCCGTGTAGAAATCGGCAGTCGAAACATTGAGTCCGACCTGCTGGACGAGCAGACCCTGATCCCGCCAGAATGCGATGTCCCGCGCAACTGTTACCGCAACACGTTGCGTAAGCTCCGCAGCGATATGGGCGTCGCTGGTCGCTTCCCGAAAAGCGAGGGCACTTACGAGTTCACCCGCCACGGTGCGCATGCGACAGAGCGCCTCGAGCCCGACGATCTCGCCCGTATCGAGAGCGACAATAGGCTGGTAGTGCGTTTCCATGCGCTCATCGGCGAGCGCATCGGCCACATCGCGTATCGCGTCACGACGCCGCGTGATCCGCGTACCGATCCCCGGCCAGTAGCGCACAAACCCGCCGCGACCGGTCTCCTTGGCGTGATAGAGCGCGAAATCCGCGGCCTCGTTGACCGCCACGGCAGTCCGTTCGGAGGCACCGAGGACGGCACCGCCGATCGTCGCGCGAGGCGCCACGGCATGCCCCTCGCAATCGGCGCTGCGCTCCAATTCTGTCAGCACGCGTTCCGCCGCCGCATTCAGATCGGCGAGCGAGCCGGGGTTCTGAATGATGACGGCGAATTCATCGCCGCCCAGCCGGAAGCTGACGTCGGGCGCCATCGCCCGCGCGATCCGGGTCCCCGCCGCCTTGATGAGCGCATCACCGGCCAGGTGGCCGAACGTATCGTTTACGATCTTCAGATTATCGAGGTCGATAATGAAGAGGGCCCAGGCCCCCGGGACGTCACACGGAATCTGCGCCATCGCGCCGTTGTAGGCCGAACGATTGGGCAGTCCGGTCAGCGCGTCTATGTTCGCGCGGCGCTCGCGGTCGACGGCTCGCTCATGCCGCTGAAGCGCAAGACCACAGAGATCGACGCAGGCTTCCGCCAGCGCGCGCTCAGAAGCGTTCGGCGAGCGCGCTTGCTCGCTGTAAAAGCCGATGACGGCAATGGCCTCGCCGCCCGCGTTCACGACAGGGAAGGACCAGCATCCGCTCACGCCAAGGCCTTCTATGAGCCCCATGGAGCGGGCGCAGCGCGGATCACGTCGGATATCCTCAATGATGACGGGTTCGCGCAGATAAGCAGCCGCGCCGCAGGACCCGACCTCCGGGCCGACCATCATCCCATCCAGCGCAGAAGAATAGTCCGCAGGCAAACTCGGTGCCGCGAGCGGATGCAAAAGTCCGGCTTGATCGACCGTCAGGATCGAGCAGATCACGCCAGACATCAGTGTCTCTATCTCGGCACAGAGTTCGCGCGCCGTGTCAGCCACAGGTTCGCTGTTGGCGATCATCCGCAATATCTTGTTCTGGATATGCAACAACACGGTCGTCGCCCAACTCAACTGACACTTAGGGATGCGACTATAATAGTCGCTAGATGTGAAGTTCGGCTTACCCAACAAGATAAACATGGAGGTAATCATCGCTGGAGGGGAAAGCCTTCCCCTGCGGCCGAGCCTTTGGTCTCGGCCGACCCCTTCTGCGGGGACACCCCGCAACACCCCCTATAGAGCGAGAGTGCGGACCGGCTTTGCCGTGACGGGTTGAGAGCTGGGAGAGAGCTTCCGGCGCCCGTCGCGGAGATCCGCGATGTCCAGAAAAACCGCACCCGCTCGCGCCGGCCAGGACCGGACGAGCCTTTACGACGAAATCACCGGTAAGATCATCGGCGAGCTGGAGGCCGGCCGCGTACCCTGGGTCCAGCCCTGGGGCACCGCGGCGGCGAAGGCGCCGCTCGCCATGCCGAGGAACGCCGCCACCGGCCGGCATTATTCGGGGATCAATGTGCTGATCCTCTGGGGCGCCGTCATCGAGCACGGCTTTGCCGGCCAGAGTTGGCTCACCTTCCGCCAGGCGCTGGCGCTCGGCGGCAATGTCCGCAAGGGCGAGCGCGGCACGACCGTCGTCTATGCCGACCGCTTCGTGCCCGACGACGAGAAGCGGCGCGCCCGCGAGACCGGCGACGAGGCCCAGGCGATCCCGTTCCTGAAGCGCTTCACGGTGTTCAACGCCGCACAGTGCGAGGGCCTGCCGGAGGATGTCGCGATTGTCGCGCCGCCACCGGCGCCAGGCCTGATCGAGCCGCAGGTCGAGGCGCTGATCCGCGCCACCGGCATCGATTTCCGCATCGGCGGCAATCGCGCCTTCTATGTGCCGGCGCTCGACTATGTGCAGGTCCCGCCGCCCCAGGCCTATTTTGAACCGATCAACTGGCACCGCACCGCGCTGCACGAGCTGGGTCACGCCACAGGCCATCCGTCCCGTCTCGGCCGCGACATGACCGGCGGCTTCGGCACCAAGAAATACGCGTTCGAGGAGCTGGTCGCCTTATCTGGACAGTCTGCGCCGTCCGCAACATTGCAGTAAGGTCGGCGATGGACGCCCACGGTAGGCAGTAATCAGGCTGGCCGTAGCGCTGACCCAAGAGCTGGCGGAGGCCAGCCTGATAGCTGCCGGGCCATAGCGCGCATCGGTGTGAAGGTCAGCTTCCGGGTGGGGGGTCCGGGGGGAGGGCTTCGCGCCGGTGTCGATCATTACTGTTTGCGAGCGTCGCGAGGCCAGGGGCCTCGATGCGCATGTGCCGCTGATCCAGCGCGACGACGCGCTCTACGATCCCGATCTGGATCGCTTCTTTCTCGACCTGCCGCTGTCGGGCGTCCGCTCGCGGCACTCGCTTCGCGCCTACGCCTATGATGTCGTAGTCTGGCTTCGTTTTCTCGATGCCTGCGGCAAGACCGTGTGGGCTGCGACCCGCGACGATGTCGACGCCTATCATCGTGAGCGACGCCGCGACGATGCCGATCACCGGATAACGGCGGCAAGCTGGAACCGCGCCGTCGCCAGCCTCGATCGCCTTTACCGTTGGGGCGAGCAGCAAGGGTTGATCGCCGACGCGCCGTTCAGCCGCCGCGCCGTGTGGCGACCGGCGCAAGGTGGCCGTCGCGGCATGATCGCGGCGCGCAACGATGCCTATGAACGTGTCGCCAGGCGATCGGATGTCCGGTTCGTCACGATGGACGACTACCGCATTTTCCGCGAGGTCGGCCTGCGCGGGCTCACCCCTGACGGCACGGAGCGCCCCGGCGCTCGCGACCGTAATGGGCTGCGCAACGCGCTGTTCGCGGATCTTCTCGTCACCACCGGCCTGCGCCTCGAAGAGGCGTCGGGCTTGCTCACCGTCGAGCTCGCGGCGATCGACCGCGAGGACGGTGACGTCCAACAACTTTGGTTGCCCCTTCCGCCGCCGCTCACCAAGGGCGACCGCGGACGCAGCGTTCTGGTCCCACGCCGGCTGCTTCGTCAGATCGCCGCCTATGTCGCGGTCGAGCGCGCCGCGGGCGTGGCCAAGTTCGCCGCGCGCGACGGTGCGGCCAGCTTCGACCGACCGATCCCTGTCACCCGCGCCGGTCTCGACCGCATGCGCGATATCTGCACCCCGGAGGAACGATGCCGCCTGATCCTGTGCGACGAGGATGGAACGCCCCGCGAGCCGGCGGCGCTATGGCTGACCGAGGTCGGCCAGCCTGTCCGCCCCAACTCGTGGGAGGTGATCTTCACCCGCGCCTGCAAGCGGTGCGCACAGAACGGCTTCCCGCTGTCGATCAGCCCGCACCAGCTTCGCCACGCCTTCGCAGTCCATATGCTCGCCTTGCTGATCCAGCAGCGGCTGCGCGAAGCGGCATTGCCGGTGGGGCCGGTGGAGAGCTATCGGCTGATCCTGGGCGACCCGCTGCAACAGGTGCAACGCCTGCTTGGCCACGCCAGCCTCACCACCACCTATATCTACCTCGACCATATCGCGACCCGCGCCGATACGGTGGACGCGGCCGTCGAGGAGCTGCTGGCGTTACTGCCGGGGCCGCAAGGCGTATGAGCGGGCGTCCCCGCAAGGGCCGGCCTGTCGCCTTTGCGCCGATCACGCCGGAGCGATCGCAGCCCGATCCTGTGCTCGGCCTCAAGTTCACCATCGAGGCGCGGCATGGCGGAACGGTCCTAGTCGATATGACCGGGCTCGATCCTCGCCCACTCGCCATCGCTTTCGCCGGTGCGCTGCGTCGATCGGCGGCGCTCGGCGGCCCCATCGGTGCGGCCAGCGTCATCAAGCAGTATGTTCAGGTCTATCGCCACTTCTTCGCCTGGCTTGGCGATGATGCGCCGGAGGTGACCGGCGTCAACGACCTGCGCGCAGTCCATATCGATGGCTTTGCGTCCGCGCTCGAACGGCGTGGGATGGGCGCGATCCACCGGCACATAACGGTCGGCAAGGTCATCAACACGCTGCGCGCGATCGAGGCAGACCGGCCCGATCGGATCGCGCCCGACCTGCATGAGCGGCTGCGCTACACGCTGGCCACTTCGGCGGGCCGCTCGACCCCGCGCGATGCCTATAGCCCCTTCGTCGCCCGCGCGCTGCGCGACGCCGCGAGGGCCGATATCGAAGCGATGCTTCGCCGCCTCGGCGCCGACGACCGCACTGATGAGGGCGACCCTGTCGTCGCCAGGGCGCGCGCCGATGTCGAAGCGATCATCGCGCGGCAGGGCTTTATCGTCGCAGACCAGCCCGCGCTGAAGCGCCTCTATTTCATGCGCATGCGGCGCGGATTGCCGATCAGCACGCTCATCGACGACCTGCATGGCCGCCATCATCTGCTCGCGCGCGATCTGCCGGCGCTGCTCGTGCTGCTCACGCTCGATACCGGCCTCGAGCCGGAGTGCCTGAAGACGCTGACCGTGGATTGTCTCACCAACCCGCATGCCGGCACGGTGGAGCTGCGCTATCTGAAGCGCCGCGCCCGCGGTGCCGAGCACAAGAGCATGCGGGTCCGCGATGGTGGTAGCGGCACACCCGGCGGCCTCATGCGTCGCCTGATCGACGTCACCGCCGTCGCACGCGAGCATCTGACCGACGATTGCCTCTGGCTCTATCACAACGTTGGCGGCCTTCGCGCCGGCATCGTCGATCCCAAGTTCCAACTCGCCGCCTGGGCTCGTCGCCATGGTATCGCCGGCGATGATGGGAAGCCGCTCCATCTGCTGCTTTCCCGGCTGCGCAAGACCCACAAGGCGTTATGGTACACCAAGACCGAGGGGCATATGGCCCGCTTCGCGGTCGGTCACACCCGCGAGGTTGCGGCGCGCCACTATGCCGATCTGCCGTCGCTCCGGCCGTTGCACGAGGCGGCCGTCGCCGATGCCTTCCGCGCAGCGGTCGCTGCGGCGATGCCGACCGTGCTTCCACCCACCGCCGAGCAGGCGCTGCGCGAAGCGCCCGAACAGGTCGCGTCGCTGATGTCGGCTGATACGGTGGGTCCGGTGCTCGACGGCGAACAGGATGTCTGGCTCGCCGCCTGCGCGGGCTTCCATAGCAGTCCTTTCGCCGAGCCCGGTTCGCCCTGCGCGCAGCCCTTCTGGGGCTGCCTCGATTGTCCCAACGCCGTCATCACCGCGCGCAAGCTCCCCGCGATCCTCGCCTTTCTCGCGTTCGTCGAAGAGCAGCGATGCAGCCTGCCGGCGAGCGACTGGGCCGCCAAGTTCGGCCGCGTCCACACCCGGATCACGGTCCAGGTCCTGCCGGTCTTCTCCGATGCCGTTATCGCCGAAGCGCGCCGGCAGATGGGGAGCGAACGGCTCTATCTGCCGCCGGAGGCACGCGCATGACCACGCCCGTCCATGCCCTCGTGCCCGCGTTCGACGATCGCCCTGTGCTGGCGAGCGCGCCGCTCAAGGCGGGCCATGCCCGCGAGGAGCTGTCGCACGTCGGCGACCCGACCTGGGATCTCGGTCCCGCCGTCTTCCGCGAGAACGCTCGGCGCTGCCACGTCACCGTGCATTTCGACGTGCTCGAACATGCCGATGTGCAGGCGGCAATGCGCGCCTATCTCTACGCCCGCCTCAACGTCGGTCTTCCCGGCTACCACCCGAAGCTGCCGCCCGCCAGCATCCGACAGGCATTCAACCGGGCTCGCCGGTTCTTCGCCTTCGCGCGCGAGCGGCTTGGGCGGCTCGACCTGGGCCGCATCGATCAGGCGCTGATCGACGCTTATGCGCGCCACCTGCGGGATGATTCAGCGCGGCGCCCCGTCATCGTCGGCCAGCTCTTGCAGGTGGTCACCGATCTCTACCATCTCCGGGATCACCTGCCTGGAGGCGGTCTCGGGTTCGAGCCGTGGGCCGGGCAAGCGGCTGCGCGCGTCGCCGGATATCGGCATGTGCGCGAGAACCGCACCCCACGCATGCCGGAGGAGATTGTCACGCCGCTGCTCGCCTGGTCGCTGCGCTATGTCACGACCTTCGCGACCGATATTCTGGCGGCTCGGGTCGCGCTCGATCGGCTCGAGGCAGTCCGCGCTCGGCTGCTCGCCGCCGAACGCGGACTGCCTGATGCAGAGCGCCGCCTGCGGCAGCGCGCGCGCCTCGAGCGCTATCTCGCGCGCCGAGCCCGGCAAGGACGCGGCGTGCCCATCTGGACGACGGCACACAACGGCGCCACGCGCATCGATCCCCTCACCGGGGATGCAACCCCGCCGATCAACGCCCATCTCCTCCATTTGCATGCCGGCATCGATGCCGTCGCCGAGCCGGCCATGCATCTCATGCTCACTACCGGCGCACCGGATGTCATTCGCGAAGCGGTTGCATCGCTTGGTACCGAGGTCGGCGGCATGGACACGCCGATCTCGATCGCTCCCGAGAGCGGTCGGCCATGGCGTGCCCGCTTCGACGTGAAGACCCTAGCGATCGAGGAGCGGATGCTGCAGGCCGCCGCCTATATCGTATGCGCCTATCTGACCGGCATGCGCGACTGCGAGGTCCAGGCGATGCGGCGCGGCTGCCTCTCGATCGCGCGCAGCGAAGACGGCCTGATCGAGCGGCAACGCGTCCGATCGACCCTCTACAAGCGCCGATCGAGCGCCGGTGAGTCGGCGAGCTGGGTGACGATCGAACCGGTGGCCGAGGCGATCACGGTGCTCGAACGGCTGTCGGAACACGCGGCACGGAAGACTGGAAGCGACACGCTCTGGCCGGTGCTTCGTCCCCGCGCTGTCACCAAGACGCATCTGTCGAGCGAGGTGGTCCGCCAGCTCAACGCCTTCCGCGACCACCTCAACACCGTCTTCGGCAGCCCCGATGCGCCGGTCATCCCACCCGGCCCCGATGGCAAGCCGTGGCGCATCACGACGCGGCAGTTCCGGCGCACCATCGCGTGGCACATCGCCAACCGTCCGTTCGGCACCATCGCCGGCATGATCCAGTACAAGCATGCCTCGGTCGCCGCTTTCGAGGGCTATGCCGGGACCAGTGGATCGGGGTTTCGCGCAGAGGTCGAGGCGCAGCGCCGGCTCGGTCAGATTGACGATCTGCTGGACTATTTCGACCGGCGGCAGGGCGGCGCATCACTCGGCGGACCGGCGGGACCACGCATCGCGCGGACCCTCGACGATGCCGCCGTTAAGCTCGGGCCACTGCCCGCCATGATCGCCGATCGGGCCCGCCTGCGCGTCATGCTCGCCAGCGTCGCGCGCACCTTCCATGTCGGCCCGCTCGCGGATTGCTTCTTCGATCCCGCGACCGCGCTCTGCCTCAAGCGCGTGACGACCCCCGATCCCGCGCAGCCGCTTACCGCCCTGTGCGAACCGACCCGCTGCCCCAACGCCTGCATCACCGCCCGCCACAGACCGGCCTGGGAACGTGCGGCGGCCGATGCCCGGGCGCACTTACGCGAACGGCGCATCTCCGACCTCCAGCGTCAGGCGCTCCAGCGCGAGCTTGATCGCCTGACCGCGGTGATTGCCGGGATCGACCCTCCCGCGCCGTAGACCACCCCGGCTGTTGGCGGAGTCCTGCGCCGGTCGGCGCGCCCGCGCAACGGCTTCGCCGTCCTTCGCTTCGCTGCGGCCCTGACGGGTGCGCGAGCCCCCCTGTGCCCGGCGCGAACGGGCCTCCGCCGCCGGGGATGGTCCCCGGCGCGAGAACGGAGAACATATCATGTCAGCCTCACCACGCTCAGACGTCTACGCTCGCGTCACGCAAGCGATCGTCGACGCCATCGAAGCCGGCACCGGCACCTGGCGCATGCCGTGGCATCATTTTGGCGCCGACGTCACCCGCCCGACCAACGTCGCCAGCGGCAAGCCCTATCGCGGCATAAATACGATCTCGCTCTGGGCGGCCGCCTATGGCAGCGGCTACGCGAGCGGGGTCTGGGGCACCTATCGCCAGTGGCAGGCGCTCGGCGCGCAGGTCCGCAAGGGCGAGCACGCCAGCCTCGGCGTCCTCTGGAAGGAGTTTCGCGCGAAGGGTGACGACGCCGGCGGCGATGACGACCATCGACGGCTTTTCGCCAAGGCGTTCAGCCTGTTCAACGCCGATCAGGTCGATGGCTACGCGCCCGAACCGGCGCCGGACCTGCCTGAGAGCGAACGCCTCGCCGCCGCCGAAGCCTTCATCGCCGCGCTCGGCATCGATACTGTCTACGGCTCGGCCAGCGCCTATTATCATATCGCCGAAGACCGCATTCACATGCCGGATTTCAGCGCCTTCCACGATGCCCACGGCTTCTACGCCACCCACATTCACGAAGCGGCTCATGCCAGTGGCGCAGCCCATCGGCTTGACCGGGATTTCAGCGCCAAGTGGACCAGGCACGCGCTCGCCATGGAGGAAGCGACCGCCGAACTGACCGCATCGTTCCTGCTCGCCGATCTTGGGATCGCGCACGAACCGCGACCCGATCATGCGGCCTACATCGCCTCCTGGCTGCAACTGCTCAAGGACGAGCCTCGGGCGATCTTCACCGCGGCGAGCAAGGCGCAGGCGGCAGCCGACTGGATGCACGCCCGACAGCCGTAATGCTCACGCGACCCGCACTTCGGCGCCAAGTGTGTCGAGCAGCGGACAGCCCGGATCCCGACCGGCATCGCAGGCGCGCACCGAGTCGGCCAGAACCCGTTCCATCCGCTTGAGGTCCGCGATCCGCGCGCGTACGTCCTTCAGGTGCGACGCCGCGAGCTCGCGCACCTCGGCGCAGGAGGCCTGACCGCCAACCGCGAGTCCGAGCAAGGCGCGTACCTCGTCCAGGGTAAAGCCCAGCTCCCTCGCGCGGCGCACGAAGCCCAGGCGAGCCACGTCCTCCCGGCCATAGCTGCGGTAGCGGCCCCGCCGCGGCGGAGCGGGCAGCAGCCCGATCCGCTCGTAATAGCGGATCGTCTCGATGTTGCATCCGGTGCGGCGTGAGAGTTCGCCGATCTGGATCGCGCCGGTTGCGGCCATCCCCAAAATACCTCTTGAGTCTGTAGTCGCTACAGATGTTAGGACAGCTCAATGCCCGCCACAAGGAGTCGCCCGTGACCCAGACGCCAAGCCCGCCTAAGGGGATCGGCACCGCCACGCTCACGCTGGCGGGGATCGCTGCGGCGTTCGGCGTCGCCGCCTGCTGTGCGCTGCCGATCCTCTTCGCATCCGCCGGGATCGGCGCAGCTTGGCTCGGCGGCGTGGCCATTGTCGCCGCGCCGTATCGCACGCCGCTTCTCCTCATTGGCGCATTGTGCCTGCTTGCCGGCGCGGCGCTGCTGTTGCGCCAGCAAGTTACGGCGGCGCGCTGTGGGCCGGGCGGCATATGCACGCCGCGCTGGATGCGTGTTCTCACGCTCATCGGATTGCTGCTCGGTGCGGCCCTGCTCTGGGCAGGCTATCGCTATGTCTGATGCCACCCCCGAGCTGCGCTCGACGCTGACCTGTCCCCACTGCGGTCATCGGGCGACGGAGACCATGCCGACCAATGCCTGCCAGTATTTCTACGACTGCCGGGGTTGCGGCGCGGTCCTCAAGCCCAAGCCGGGCGATTGCTGCGTCTATTGCTCCTACGGCGACGTGCCCTGTCCGCCGATCCAGGAGAGCGGCGGCAAGGCGTGCTGCGGCTGAGGAGGGCGGGCGATGGCGCGCGCATCATCCGCTGAAGCCGCCTTTGGATCGACGGTTACATTTCCCGGCGGTGCCGTTGTCCCGGACTGGAGCGCAGTCACAACACCCAGCGCCCGCGCAGCCCTGACGGCACTGTTCGCGGCGTTCATCGGTTCGAAGTGGCGCGGGATGGACGGCGTCGAGGAGCGGGTCCGGCGCGCCGTGCTTCAAGCCTATGCTGCCGATGGTCGCTCGCCGGTGCCGGCACAGATCGCCGCCGCATCGGGACTCCCCTCCGGCGAGGTCGGCTCGGCCCTGCAGCGGCTCGCCGGGCGCGATCTCGTGGTCCTCGACGGCGCGGGCCGGGTGACCGGCGCCTATCCGTTCACCGACGGCCCCAGCGAACATCAAGTCGAAGTCAGCGGAGTGACCATGAGCGCCATGTGCGCCATCGACGCGTTGGGGATCGGCGCCATGCTGGAGCGGGACTGCATGATCCGCTCGGCCTGCCGCCAGTGCCGGCGCACGCTCGCCATCCATACCCCCAGCCGCGGCCGCGAGCTGGAAGAGGTTGAGCCGGGCGCGATCGTCGTCTGGTCCGGCCGTCGCTATGCCAGTGGCTGCGCGGCATCGTCGCTCTGCACCTTGCAGGCCTTCTTCTGCGATGACGATCATCTGGCGGCCTGGTGCGCGAGCGGTCCGGTCGGAGCCGATGACGGCATTCGTCTGTGCCTGGCCGAAGCGCTCGAGGTTGGGCGCGCGATTTTTGCGCCGATGCGGATGGAGATGCGACCATGGCTTCCTACGACCTGATCGTCATCGGCAGTGGCACGGCAGCGCAGGTCGCGGTCGGCCGGGTCCGTGCCGCTGGATGGTCCGTCGCCGTCATCGATCACCGTCCGTTCGGCGGCACCTGTGCGCTGCGTGGCTGCGATCCCAAGAGGATGCTGGTCAGCGGCGAGGAAGCGATCGACGCGGCAAGGCGCATGGCCAGACATGGCGTCGACGGCACGCTGGCGATCGACTGGCCCGACCTGATGGCGTTCAAGCGGACCTTCACCGATCCGATCCCCGCCAAGCAGGCGCACCGCTACGCCGAGCTCGGTGTCGACGCATTACACGGTGTTGCTCGCTTTGCCGGCCCAGACACGATCGTGGTGGAAGGCCGGACATTGCGGGCCCGCCATATCCTGATCGCCAGCGGCGCGCGTCCAGTCCCGCTCGGCATTCCGGGCGAAGATCTGGTGAGCACAAGCGATGCGTTCCTGGAGCTTCAGGCCCTGCCGCGCCGGATCGTGCTGATCGGCGGCGGCTATGTCGCTGCGGAGTTCTCGCATCTGGCGGCCCGAGCGGGCGCAGAGGTCACCATCCTACAGCGGGCCGAGCGGCTCCTGCCGCACTTCGATCCCGACCTGGTGGGCTGGCTGACGCCCCGGTTCGAGGCGCTCGGCATCCGCGTCGAGACCGGTGCCACCGTTACCCGGGTCGAGCGCAGCGGGAGCGGTCTGCTGGTCCACGCCGAGCGCCAGGGCGAGCCTGATCTCAGCGTCGCCGCCGATCTCGTCGTTCATGCCGCCGGGCGCGGTCCTGACCTCAAGGCGCTCGACCTGTCCGCCGGCGAGGTGGCGGTGCAGGACGGGCGCCTGCAGCTCGACGCGCATCTGCGGAGCATTTCCAACCCGCGGGTCTATGCCGCCGGCGACGCTGCCGGAGTCGGGCCGCGGCTGACGCCGGTGTCCAGCCACGATGCCAAGGTAGTTGCCGCCAACCTCCTGGATGGCCCGACGCACCAGCCGGACTATCGCGGCGTGCCGAGCGTGGCCTTCACTCTGCCGCCGATCGCCGCCGTCGGACTGTCAGAGGAGGCGGCGCGCCGCGGCGGCGTCGCGCTCCGGGTCAACGCAGCCTCGACGCCAGACTGGTTCACCGCCCGCCGCCTCGCCGAGCCGGTCTACGGCCATAAGCTGCTGATCGACGAGGACACGGACCTCATCCTCGGCGCGCATCTCGTGGGGCCGAACGCCGACGAGGTAATCAACGTTTTCGGTCTGGCAATCCGCCACGGCCTCACCGCGGCCGATCTTCGCTCCACCATGTTCGCCTATCCGACCGGCGCCTCCGACGTCGGCTACATGCTGACTTAACGCACGAGCGCCACTGCCATGGCGGCCGATCCCTCGCGCGATCGGCCGCTTCGCGATGCATGTCGATGCGGGCTGTCGCCCGCCATTAAGCGGACGCCGCTTGCGCGGCGGCTCCGATTTTTTGGCCTCTCCCTCGATGCGGGAGTGGTCGGCGCTCCCTGCTAGGCCCGCCGCGGCGCGCTGCAAGCCTCGGCTTCGCCGGGCTGCTCCATTTCATTTCGCCCCTGCGGGTGCAGCCCGCCGCTTCAGCAGGCCTCTCCGGTCGCTCTCGCCGCCCACCCCCGCCTCGGGGGAGGCCATGGGGCTTTTGGGCAGTGCTGGAGGCAACCGGTGGTTTTCACCTTCCAACCGCCATTTTGGGCTGGACTGTCAGGATATTGCGCCGAAATGAACGCCGCCTTCTGCTGCGCCTCGCTCGGCATCGTGCCGACAGTGCGGCACGCCGATTACATCGGCTCCTGGCTGGAGGTGCTGCGCGAGGACAATCGCGCCATCGTCCGCGCCGCCAGCCAGGCGAGCAAAGCCGCCGATTGGCTGCTCGGCTTCGTGCCGGCCGACGGGGCCGCGCTGTCGGCCGAACCCGCGATCGACAGGAGGGCCGCATGATCCTCCTGACGGAAGAGCTGCGCGAGCAGCTCCTGGCCAACGGCCGGAACCGCGACGCCGACCACATCCCCGTGGTCAAATTCTTCAACCCGCTCGGCGAAGGCGTCTGGCTGGCGACCGAACTTGACGAGGACGGCGACACCTTGTTCGGCCTGGCCGATCTCGGCGACCCCGAACTCGGCTCCTTCAGCCTCGCCGAAATGATCGCCGTGCGCCTGCCGATGGGCCTCGGCATCGAGCGCGACATCCTGTTCGAGGGCCTTTATCCGATCTCGGCCTGGGCCGAAGCGGCCCGTCGAACCGGCGGCATCCGCGCGGCCGAACGCGTGCTTCACGCCGTCCACCGCGCGAGGCCCGAACCATCCGTAAAGGCGTAAATCCGTGGAGGCGGGCCTGCGGCTTTGCGGCTTCTCTCGTTTACGACGAGACGCTGTCCTTCAGCAGGCCCGCCCAGACGGCGAGGATCATGCCTTCCAGGTCGTCATCCTCGCCGACCACGACGCTGAAAATGCCGAGCAGCTCGGAGAACTCCCGGACGTCGAGATGGCCGCGCGCCTGCAGCGCGGTCGCCAGCATCGTCAGGGCCTTGCCGTTGGCGCCGATCAGCGCGCGCTCGACCTTCGACAATCTCGGCCGTGATCGCCTGCGGCCGAGCATCGCCAGCCAATCGCGCCACGGCGTCCGCGCGCCGTCCTTCACCGCCGTGTTCATCGTTTCCTCCGATCGCCCCGAGCGCCGGGCGATCCGGACACACGCGAAACTGGCGCGCGTGTCTTCCTCTCCAGCCACACCGCCAAGGGCGACTATTATAGTCGTCTTTTGTCAATGCCAGAGGCTTTGCGCGGCGAACGCATCCAGATCGGCCCGGTCGCCGCGCCCCGGGGCGACGGCCAGAAGAGAGTGAGAGGAAGGACCGGATTTTCGTGACGGGTTGGAGGTCGAGAGAGGTTCTCGGCCGCCCGTCGCGGAGTAATCCCGATGGCTACTGCAATTCAGAAGATCGTCCTGTCGTCCTCGCGCGACATCCCCTTCAACAAGCTGGTGCTCAGCCAGTCCAACGTCCGGCGCGTGAAGGCCGGTGTCTCGATCGAGGACCTGGCGGCCTCGATCGCGCGTCGCGGCCTCATCCAGAGCCTCAGCGTCATCCCCGTGGTCGATGCCGAGGGCCAGGAGACCGGCATGTTCGAGGTGCCGGCCGGCGGCCGCCGCTTCCGCGCGCTGGAGCTGCTGGTCAAGCAGAAGCGCCTCGCCAAGATCGCGCCGGTGCCGTGCGTCGTGCGCAAGCGCGACGACGGGGTCCTGGCCGAGGAAGTCTCGCTGGTCGAGAACATCGACCGCGCGCCGCTCCACCCGCTGGACCAGTTCCGCGCCTTCCAGGACATGCGGGTGAAGGGCAAGACCGAGGAGGAGATCGCCGCAGCGCTCTTCGTGCCAGTGCAGGTGGTCAAGCAGCGCCTGCGCCTCGCGGCCGCATCGCCCACCTTGCATGAGGTCTATGCGGAGGACGGCATGACGCTCGACCAGCTCATGGCCTTCACCGTCACTGACGACCACGCCCGCCAGGAAAAGGTCTGGGACGCGATCAAGGACGCCTGGTCGAAGGAGCCGTATCAGATCCGCCGCATGCTGACCGAGACGACGGTGCGCGCCTCGGACAAGCGTGCCGTCTTCGTCGGCGTCGAGGCCTATGAGCTGGCAGGCGGCATCGTCATGCGCGATCTGTTCCAGTCCGACGATGGCGGCTGGCTGCAGGATGCGGCGTTGCTCGATCGGCTGGTCGGCGAGAAGCTGAAGGCGACGGCCGAGACGATCGCCGCCGAGGGCTGGAAGTGGATCGAGGTCGCGGTCGGCTTCCCCTATGACGCTACGCGCGGCCTGCGCGAGCTGCAGGGCGAACCGCTGGACCTGACTGCCGAGGAACAGGCCACGATCGAGGCGCTCAACGCCGAATACCAGAAGCTGGAGGCGGAATATGAAGGCGCCGACGAGCTGCCCGACGAGATCGACCAGCGGCTCGGCGAGATCGAGACGGCGCTGTCGGTCTTCGAAACCCGTCCCGTGCGATTCGAGGCCGACGACATCGCCCGCGCGGGCGTGTTCATCAGCATCGCCCACGATGGCAGCATCGCCATCGATCGCGGCTATGTCCGGGCCGAAGACGAGGTTCCCGAACCCGACATCGGGGCCGACGGGGGCGAGACCGAAGGCCGCGCGAGCGAGCCGGGTGCGCCGGCCGTGCAGCGCGCCGTCATCACGATCGGCGGCCAGCCCGTCGAGGCGGACGACGACGAGGACGACGCGATCAAGCCGCTCCCCGAGCGCCTGATCATCGAGCTGACGGCCTATCGCACGCTGGCGCTGCGCAACGCCGTCGCGGAGAACCCGCACGTCGCCATGACCGCGCTGCTCCACAAGCTGGTGTCGGACACCTTCATGACCCGCATGTATACGGGCGCCATGGAGGCCGGGGTGAAGCACGTCTTCTTCCCGGCGCAGGACGATGGGCTGAAGGACAGCCCGTCCGCCCGCGCGGTGCAGGACCGTCACGCCGCCTGGGCCGGCGACATCCCGAAGGACGACGATGCCCTGTGGGACTGGCTCGCGGGCCTGGACGACGCCAGCCGGATGGCGCTGCTGGCGCATTGCGTCAGCTACGGCGTCAACGCGCTCTATGAGCGGCCGAACCCGCACAGCGCCGGCGGCGTGTCGCAGCACACGCTCGACATGCGGCTCGCCCAGGCGGACCGCCTGACTAAGGCGACGGGGCTCGATCTGGTGGAGGCCGGCTGGCGCCCGACCTTCGGCAACTACCTCAACCGTGTCACCAAGCCCCGCATCCTGCAGGCGGTTCGCGAGGGCGTCGGCGAGCAGGCCGCGCAGCTCATCGACCACCTGAAGAAGGGCGACATGGCCAAGGAGGCGGAGCGGCTGCTCGCCGAGACCGGCTGGCTGCCCGAGCCGCTGCGCCCGATCGACGATGCCGAGGCGTCCACGCCGGAGGTCGAGGCTGGCGGCGAGGACGACGATGCGGCGCTGCCCGCATTCCTCGCCGGCGACGACGAGGAGGTCACGGCGGAGGCCAACGACGACGAACCGCACCTTGTCGCAGCCGAATGACGAGCACCCGGAGCGGCTTCGGCCGCTCCGGTCCTTTCTCAGATCGAAGGAGCATCGCCATGTCGCGATCCGACCCGTCGCCCCGCCGCGTCGTCTTCCAGTACCTCGTTCCCGTGCTTGTCGAGATCGAGGACGGGATCGTCGGCCGCGTGACGATCATCGACGAATCCCCGGTGCGCGACCCCGTCGTCGTCGAAGGCGATCCCGCTTATCTCGCCGACGCCATCCGCGCCGCCGACGACGGCCAAGCATGGCCATCCTGGCAGTTCGGCTACTAGCCGCACCACCCCGAACCCACTCCGAGCCCGGCCCGAGCGCCGGGCTCTTTTCGTTTCCGGAGCCCGCTATGACCGCTTTCTTCACCCGCTATTCCTGCCTGCTCGACGTCGGCACCTCCGCTAATGTCGCCCGGGCTTTCGACATCTACGCCGCCTTAATGGCCGAGAACGGCCGCGAGGACCCGCCGGCCGAGCCGTTTCATCTGTCGGTGACACCCGATCACGGTGCGTCGCAGCTCTGGCTGCGCGATCCCGGCACCGCAGATCAGCAGCTTGCGATCACCTTCGTGACGCGCTGCGCCGAGACCTTCGGATTGACCGGCCGCTGGGGGTTCCAATGGGCCGGCATCGCTTCCACTCCCGTAATCGACGGCTTCTCGGGCGGCGCCCATGTGCTCGATCTCGCCACCGGCGAGACGATCGCATGGACGAGCACCGGCCGCTGGCTCGCCGACCGGCTTTCCGAGGGAGGCGCGCGATGAGCATCCCCGCCTATGCCCGCGCAAACTTCCAGACGCTGCTGCGTGCCGCGAACAGCGGAGACCTGGCGCTGATGGAATGCACCGACTTAGCAACCGGCGAACCGCGCTACGTGATCTGCGCCGTCGGCCGCGATGACGACGAGTTCGTCTTCACACCGTTCGGCCATCTCGCCGATGGCAATCCTTTCGAAATCTACAGCCCGCCGGACGCGTCGACATAGGTGAGCGCGCTCAATGTCCTCGCACGCCGCTACCAGACCGCAACTTCCCACTGCCCGTTGACGCGGGCAAATCCGATTGGCCGGTTTTGCGGGCTCGCGTTCGGCCTGGTCGGATCGAGCACGATCTGCGTCATGCAGGTCACGCCCGGACCGACCCCACCCGGCGAGCAATCGCCGAGCTTCAGCGTCGCGTTCGCCAGCGACGTGCCCGTGAACAGGCGATGGCGCCGCACGGCCGCGGTCGCTTCGTCCTCGCTCGGCTGTGCGACGCCGGCGGCGACGGCCGGAGATGCAGTGACCGGCGAGATCACCGGCCTGAGCACGAAGCCCGCACCGAAGCCGACAGCCAGACAGGCCGCGCCGAGGATGCCAATCGCACTGCCCTTCATCTCGCCTCCGATGCTCACTCAGCCGGCGCGGCACGCGCGAATGGTGCGAGGCGCCGCGGCTTGTTTTCCTACGAGAGCTTAGCGCCCCATCCGCACCGCCGGAAGCCGGTGCGACAGGCCGGGTTCCGGCCGCGCCAGAGTGAGAGGGTGGCCGGGACGGGTTTGAGCCCGTCCGGTCGAGAGAGAGCGCCGGGCCGGCTTGCCCTTGTCCCGCTCTCCGAGGTTCTCCCGATGCTCCATGCTCCGATCCCCGCCGCCGAGGAGGCTTCGCTTCCGCTTGGCTCCTCCGCGCCGCCGGCCGCCGCCATCCTCGCCGCCGCCGAACGCATCCTCTCCCACCTCGAACAGGGCCGCACCGTCGATGCCGCCATGCTGCGCAGCGCCATGGACGACGCCTTCGGCGCGTCCGACACAGCCGGCGCGTGGGACTGGAAAGCCGCCTATGACGCCTGCGAGGTCGCGACCGTCCTGTTCCTACGCAAATACGGAAAGACGCTTTTCCGCAAAGCTGGGCCGCCGGCTTCACGGCTCTCCGCCCTAACCAAGATCGTCGGACTGCTGCCGACGCACACGCGCCGTTCAGAGGAGGCGCAGGCCCTCCAGCAATTCTCGACGCCGATCCCGCTCGGTCTTGCGGCGCTGACGGCGGCAATATTGACCCCGGCCGACCGCGTGCTGGAGCCGTCCGCCGGCACCGGGCTGCTTGGCGTCCTCGCCGAGACCGCGGGCGCATCGCTCATCCTTAACGAGCTGGCAGAGACCCGCGCCGATCTTCTCACCTCTCTTTTTCCGGCCACGCCCGTGACGCGCTTCGACGCCGCCCAGATCGACGACCATCTCGATCCCGCCGCCGTGCCGAGCGTCGTCATCATGAACCCGCCATTCTCGGTGATGGCGAACGTCTCCGGGCGCGTTGCCGACGCCGCCTATCGGCATATCTCCTCGGCGCTCGCCCGTCTCGCCGATGGCGGGCGGCTGGTCGCCATCACCGGCGCCAACTTCTCGCCGGAGCTTCCAGCCTGGCGGGACGCCTTCGTGCGCCTGCAGGGACGCGGCCGCGTCGTGTTCACCGCTGCGATCGCCGGCTCGGTCTATGCCAAGCACGGCACGACCATCGAGACCCGCCTGACCGTCATCGACAAGGCGCCGGCCGAGGACCCTGAGCATTTCCCGGATTCCGCCGGCATCGCACCCGATGTCGCGACGCTGCTCGGCTGGATCGAAGCGCAGCTTCCCGGCCGCCTGCCGGTCCCGATCGCGCGTTCCGCCGCGACACCGGCCACCACGCCGCGCACGGTGCGAGGCTATCTCGCGCGTGCGGAGACGGCCCAGCGCGCCCGTCTCATCGCCCAGCCCGAAGGCGTGCCGCTTGCCTATGAGACCATTGACTGGACGCCGCCGGAGAGCGGCCGCCTGTCAGACTCGATCTACGAGACCTATGCGCTCCAGTCGATCCGCATCGACGGCGCACAGCCGCACCCGACCAAGCTCGTGCAGTCCGCTGCCATGGCCTCGGTCGCGCCGCCGCAGCCGAGCTACCGGCCGATGCTGCCGGCGCCAATCGTCGCCGACGGCATCCTCTCCGACGCCCAGCTCGAGACGGTGATCTATGCCGGCGAGGCCCATTGCGAATATCTCGCCGGGGGCTGGACCGTGGACGAGACTGGCGATCTCGTCACCGCCGCGCCGAACGATGCCCCGAACGCCGTCCGCTTCCGCCGTGGCTTCATGCTCGGCGACGGCACCGGCGCCGGCAAAGGCCGCCAGTCCGCCGGCATCATCCTCGATAACTGGCTCCAGGGCCGCCGCAAGGCAGTCTGGGTCTCCAAGTCCGACAAGCTGCTCGAAGACGCCCAGCGCGACTGGTCGGCGCTCGGCATGGAACGCTTGCTGGTCACGCCGCTGTCGCGCTTCCCTCAGGGTACGTCGATCCGGCTGCCCGAAGGCGTCCTATTCACCACCTATGCCACGCTACGGTCCGACGACCGCGGCGAGAAGCTTTCGCGGGTCAAGCAGATCGTCGAATGGTTGGGCTCCGACTTTGATGGAGTGGTCATTTTCGACGAGTCCCACGCGATGCAGAACGCCGGTGGCGGCAAAGGAGAACGGGGTGACGTCGCCCCGTCGCAGCAAGGCCGTGCGGGCCTTCGGCTCCAGCACGCGCTCCCGAACGCCCGCGTCGTCTACGTCTCGGCGACCGGCGCCACCACCGTCCACAATCTCGCCTATGCCCAGCGCCTCGGCCTGTGGGGCGGTGAGGATTTCCCCTTCGCCAACCGGGCCGAATTCGTCGAGGCCGTCGACAATGGCGGCGTTGCGGCGATGGAGGTGCTGGCCCGCGACCTGCGCGCGCTCGGCCTCTACACGGCGCGCTCGCTCTCCTATGACGGCGTCGAATACGAACTGGTCGAACACCAGCTCACCCCCGAGCAGACGCGCATCTACGATGCCTATGCCGGCGCCTTCGCCATCATCCACAATCATCTCGATGCGGCGATGCAGGCCGCCAACATCACCGGCGACAGCGGTACGCTGAACCGGCAGGCGAAGTCGGCCGCGCGCTCGGCCTTCGAGAGCGCCAAGCAGCGCTTCTTCGGCCATCTGCTGACCAGTATGAAGACGCCGACGCTGGTCCGCTCGATCGAGCAGGACCTAGCGGCCGGCCATTCCGCCGTCATCCAGATCGTCTCCACCGGCGAGGCCCTGATGGAACGACGCCTGGCCGAGATCCCGACCGAGGAATGGGGCGACGTCCGCGTCGACATCACACCGCGCGAAGCCGTGTAATGTTGAGCTCAACATTACAGAAATTCTTTGCAGTCGCAGTTTATGTCGAGCGTGGCGGCGGGAAGCGCAGGTTTCCTTCGGTTTTCCATGATTTCACTCCAGATAACTACGGTTCCGTCGACCTCAGCAAGTCGAAGGAGCCAACATGCGAACACGATCATCACTGCCGTTTCGGACTGCCCCGCTCAGGGTCGAAGACCCGCCCAGTCACGGCGCTCTTCTCACCGCATTCCTCTCCTCTCTGTCCCTCGACGAGAAGTCAGGCTGTGCGGTTCTGTATGGCGCGGCGGTCCGCCATTTCCTGCATTGGCTGGAGCGGCATAGGACCGCGATCCGCACGATTGACGATCAGGCTGTCCGGCGGTTCGAGAAGCATCGGTGCCGGTGCCACCGGTATTCGGCGCAGCAAGCGCACTACAAGGCTGACCAAGCAGCAAGGGTCAGGCGCTTCGTCCGGTTCCTGGAAGATCAAGGCTACGTCGAAGTCGACGACGGGATCGACGATCTGCCACGGCACCTCGCTGACTATTTCGATGCGATCGCTTGCCTGCAACTCGCCGAGGGACCGGCACAGGCCTATCGGTCCGAGGCCGAGCATTTCGTGGCCTGGCTTCGCATGGCGCGGCGCCAATGGATCGATATCGATGACACGATCATCGACCAGTACGCCGCGCATGATTGCCGATGCCCGGTCTGGCGCAAGCGGGGCCAGTTGGTCGCAACGGGCACCAAGCGGCGGCGGCGATGCGCACGGCACTTCGTCGAGTTCCTTCGAGGCCGGGGCGCCATCCCATTGGTTGAACCGGTGGCGGACGATGACCCGCACATGTCGGCTTACCTGGCATGGCTCAAGCAACACCGCGGCGCCACGGACGAGACGATCCGGCGCTACCGGACCGATATCAGACGGCTCATCCCTATGTTGGGCGAGCCTTCGCTATGGGATGCCGCCGGACTCAGGAGCGCATTCCAACGACGAAGCCAGGAGACGCCGGGCTCGGCATCGCTGCTCGTCACGATAATGAGGAGCTACATCCGGTTTCTGGTCGTGCGTGGCGAGTGCCGGCCGGCATTGTCGCATGCAGTTCCATCTGTGCAGCGCTACCGCCTTTCAACGCTGCCGCGCCACGTCGACTCGGCAACGATCGAGAGGATCATTGCGGCCTGTCCAACAGATCGTCCGGTGGAGGTCCGGGACAAGGCCATCATACTCTTGCTCGCCAGACTTGGGCTGCGCGCCGGTGATATTCGGGATATGCGCCTTGAGGATATCGACTGGCGATCTGGTCACCTGACGGTCAAGGGCAAGACGCGCCGGCCGGACCGCCTGCCGTTGCCGCAGGATGTTGGCGACGCGATCCTGGCATATCTTGCGGGAGCCCGCCCGAAGGCCGCCGAAGAGCATCTGTTCCTGCGCGCACAAGCGCCGTTCCGGCCATTCCGCTCGTCCGCCGAGATCGCTGGCATCGTCGCCCGTACGCGCGACCGCGGTGGGATCGATGGGGTGCCGACCGGGTCGCACATATTCCGGCATTCGCTTGCCACCAGCCTGCTGCGAGCGGGCGCAGGCCTGGAGTCCGTCGGAACCATCCTGCGTCACAGCTCGCCCGAGACCACTGCCATCTACGCCAAGGTCGATCTGCCGATGCTCATGAAGATCGCGCAGCCCTGGCCGGGAGAACAATCATGCTGAATATCCACATTTCCAGATACGTGGCGCTGCATCGCAGCCTCGGGCGGAAGTTCTCTGAACAGGAACGCATGCTGCGCCTGTACGCCGCCTACGCCGGAGGATTCGGCGACCGGCACATCCAAGTCCAGCGGATCTACGACTGGTGCCACACGGCGAGTTCGCAAAATGTGGCCCGCCGGAGGTTCGATACCGTTCGCAACTTCAGCCGCTTTATCCAAGCCGATGATCCAGTTTACGAGGTTCCGCCTGCCGGTGTCTTCGGTCGGGGCAAGCGGCCACGCCCGACCCCGACCATCATCGAACCGGAACAGGTCCGGGCGATCATGACCGCTGCGCTGGACGTTGCGTCCCAAGACACGATCAGCCCATACACGTACCATTATTTGTTCGGCTTGCTGGCGGCGACAGGTCTCCGGATTTCCGAGGCCCTCGCTCTTCAATGCAACGATCTGGTCGAGGATGGCCTGATCGTCCGCAACGGCAAGTTCGGCAAGCAGCGGCTGATTACCCTGCAGCCATCGACCCGTCAGGCGCTCGAAGCATATCTCGCCACCCGAGCAAGGCTTGGCGCCACGGGCAATGACCTGTTCGTGACCATTCGGGGCAGAGCACCACACAAGGTGCGCGCCCACGTGGTGTTCGTCAGGCTGGCCCGGCAGCTCGGATACCGCGGACCGACCGGAACAGCCGGGATGCGGTTACACGACCTGCGGCACACTTTCGCCGTGCGTTCCCTTGAGTCCTGTCCGCGCGACAGGGAAGCCATCGCACACCACATGGCCGGACTCAGCGTATATCTGGGGCATGCGTCGGTCGCCAACACCTATTGGTATCTCGAGGCCACTCCGGTGCTGCTGCGCGATATCGCTGCCGCCAGCGAGCAACTTTACCGGGGAGAAGCGGCATGACGGCACTCGCTCCGCATCTCTCGATCTACCTGCGTGAACATCTGCCGCGCGAACGTGCTGTCAGTCCGCACACGGTGAAGACCTATGCCAACTGCTTCGTCCTCCTGGTCGAGTTCGCTGCCGATCGGCTGAAGCGTCGGCCGACCGATCTCGAGATCGAGGATCTCGGCACCGACATGATCATGGCCTTCCTTGACCATGTCGAGAACGGTCGCGGCAGCTGTGTTCGGACCCGCAATGGCAGGCTCGCCGCGATCCGGTCCTTCTTCCGCTACATCGAGTATCGTATTCCGGCCTGCCTGGATCAGGCACTCCGCGTCAGATCGATCCCTACCAAGAAGACCGACAAGGCGCTGATCGACTACCTCGACCGGGCAGAGATCAAGGCTTTGCTCGATGTCCCGGATCCCCGGACACGCCTTGGCACCCGCGATCGCGCAATGCTGCATCTGGCCTATGCTGGCGGGCTGAGGGTGTCGGAACTCGTAACGCTACAACTGCGCGATTTCCCGGACCGCTCCCTGTCCACCGTGCACATCATGGGCAAGGGTCGGCGTGAACGGGTCCTTCCGCTCTGGAAAGAGACCCAGTTCGTATTGCGCGCGTGGCTTGCGATACGGCCCAAAGCGCAAGCTGCCGAGATATTCCTCAATGCCAACGGGCAGCCCATGACCCGCGACGGATTTGCGTTTCGTTTGGCCGAGCACGTCAAGACCGCGGCAACGAAGCAGCCGTCAATCCTTGGAAAGCGCGTAACACCGCACGTGCTGCGCCATTCCTGCGCAATGCACACGCTCGCGGCGACAGGGGACATTCGCAAAGTCGCATTGTGGCTCGGGCATGCCAGCATCCAGAGCACCGAGACCTATTTGCGCGCCGATCCCGAGGAGAAGCTGCAGATTCTCGCGGCGCACGGCGCACCTGCCATCAAGCCCGGGCGCTTCAAGCCGCCATCCGATGCCCTGATCACCATGCTCACCGACGTTCGAAGGCGAGCCTAGCCCGTCTCCGGACACCCCCCTGGCACTCACTTTATCTGGAGTGAAATCATGGAAAACCGAAGGAAACCTGCGCCTCCCGCCGCCACGCTCGACATAAACTGCGACTGCAAAGAATATGTCCTCGACTATCTCGCCCATTCGTTCCCGGTACAGCTCTACGAGCCGTTTTCCGACAGCGAGGGCAACCTGTCGTCGCGGCCGGTCTATCGCGACGGTCAACCCGTCGAGAGCCGCGAGGCTGTCGCCCGGCGTGACGAACTGATCGAACGGCTCGCATCGCTACCGCCGGTTCCTGGTGCGCTCGACCAGATCGTCCAGCGTTTCGGCACGGACGTTGTCGCCGAGGTGACCGGCCGCTCGCGGCGCGTCGTGCGCAAGGGCGATCGGCTCGCCGTCGAGAACCGGGCGGCCTCCGCCAATCTCGCCGAGGCGGCCTCGTTCATGGACGACGACAAGCGTATCCTCGTTTTTAGCGACGCCGGCGGCACCGGCCGCAGCTATCACGCGGACCTCGCTGTCCGCAATCAGCGCCTGCGCATCCACTATCTGCTGGAGCCTGGCTGGAAGGCCGACGCGGCGATCCAGGGGCTCGGCCGCACCAACCGGACCAATCAGGCCCAGCCACCACTGTTCCGACCGATCGCCACCGACGTGAAAGCCGAGAAGCGCTTCCTCTCGACCATCGCGCGGCGGCTCGACACGCTCGGCGCCATCACGCGCGGCCAGCGCCAGACCGGCGGCCAGGGCCTGTTCCGGCCCGAGGACAATCTCGAATCCCACTACGCGCGCGATGCGCTACGCCAGCTCTACCTGCTGCTCGTGCGCGGCAAGGTCGAGGGATGCTCGCTCGATCGCTTCGAAACCGCCACCGGCCTCAAGCTGATGGACGACAACGGCATCAAGGACGAGCTGCCGCCGATCACCACTTTCCTCAACCGGCTGCTGGCGCTCACCATCGAGTTGCAGGGCATCCTGTTCACCGCCTTCGAGCAGCTCCTGACGGCGAAGATCGAGGGCGCGATCCGCAGCGGTCACTATGACGTCGGGCTGGAGACGCTGCAGGCCGAGAGCTTCGTGGTCACCGACAGTCAGGTGATCCACGTCCATCCCGGCACCGGCGCGGAGACGCGGCTCCTGACCATCACGCGCCGGGAGCGTAACCGACCCGTCACGCTGGCCGCTGCGCTCGACCATCTCTCCGATCCGCGCGCGCGGCTCTTGGTCAACGGTCGCTCCGGCCGGGCCGGGGTCCAGATGCCGGCCCCGTCGATGATGCTCGACGATGGCGAGATCGAACGCCGTGTCTGCCTGATCCGGCCGATGGAGCAGCATTATGCGCCGCTGCGTATGATGGACGAAAGCCACTGGGAGGAAGCCGATCCCGATCGCTTCGCAGCGGCTTGGGAGACCGAGCTTGCCGACATCCCGGACTTCTCCGACAGCACGATCCACATCGTCGCCGGCCTGCTGCTGCCGATCTGGAAGCGCCTGCCGGACGAGTCGACCCGGGTCTACCGGCTTCAGACCGATGCAGGCGAGCGCATTATCGGCCGCCGCGTCTCGCCGGCCTGGGCTGCGAACGCCGCCTCGCAGGGGGCGAGCACGTTGAGCCCGGAACATGCTTTCGCCGCGCTGATGGAGGGGCGCACGATCCTCGACTTGGCCGAGGGCCTCCAGCTTCGCCGCGCCCGCGTCATGAGCGCCTATCGCCTGGAGCTGACCGGCTTCACCGAGGCGATGCGCGAGCGGCTGCGGGCCTATGGCCTGTTCAGCGAGATCATCTCCTGGAAGCTGCGCTTCTTCGTGCCGGCCGACGCCAGCGGCGTGAGCATCCTCACCAAGCTGCTCGACACTTATCCGGTGGCGCGCATCTCCGAACGGGAGGCCGCGTGATGTCGCGTCACGACGCTTCCGATCTCGCGCAGCGTCTCGGCCGGCAGGCTGAGGCGGTGTGCCGCCATTACCTCTCCAGCGGGCGGCGCGAGGGGCGCTACTGGCTGGTCGGCGACGCGCGCAACACGCCCGGCCGCTCGATGTATGTGCGGCTCAAGGACTCACCGAAAGGTCCGGCCGGCAAATGGACCGACGCCGCGACCGGCGAGCATGGCGATCTTCTCGACGTGATCCGGGAGAGCTGCGGCCTCATCGACTTCAAGGATGTCGCCGACGAGGCACGGACCTTCCTCAGCACGCCGCCGCCCGAGCCGATGCCGGCAAACCCGCGTCAGGCGCCTGCGCCGCACGGATCGCCCGAGGCGGCCCGCCGCCTGTTCGGCATGTCGCAGCCGATCACGGGCACGCTCGTACAGTCGTACTTACGCGAACGCGGCATTACGGATTTACGCGGAACCGGAAATCTGCGCTTCCACGCGCGCTGCTATTATCGGCCCGACGAGCATTCTCCGACCGAGACCTGGCCGGCGATGATCGCCGCCGTCACAGACCTTGGCAGCAAGATCACCGGGGCGCATCGGACCTGGCTCGACCCACGACGCCGCGACAAGGCGCCGCTCGACACACCGAGGCGTGCGATGGGCGATCTTCTCGGCAACGCGGTTCGCTTTGGCACGGGCGGCGAAGTCATGGCGGCCGGCGAAGGCATCGAGACCGTCCTGTCGGTCAGGCAAGTCTTGCCCGACATGCCGATGCTGGCGGCGCTCTCCGCAGCCCATCTCGCCGCCATCCTGTTCCCGGACACGCTGCGGCGGCTCTATATCCTGCGCGACGACGATCCAGCCGGTGACGGTGCGCGCGACAGCCTGGTCGAACGGGCGAACGCGGCCGGGATCGAGGCGATCGTGATCTCGCCCCAACGCGGCGACTTCAACGAGGATCTCCGCACCCTCGGCATCGATGCGCTCAGAAGCCAGACCCGGATGCAGATCGGGCCGCAGGACGTGGCGCGCTTCATGGGCCTGGCGGCATAGCCGGCAGGAGGAGGGTGGCGGCGATGCCGCCATACCCGTCCGGATGCCCCATACAATTGAGAGGACCGCGCCTCGGCCTTCGAGAGGGCGATCGGCCCACAGTCGGGCCGGCCCGGCAATGGCGGCGGCCGACTATTTTCCGGCGGCGCGTGCCGCGCCTTTCCATCGCGAGGCAAAATAGCCAGCCTTCGCCATCCTCCGCTGACGCTCCGGCCCTGCGCTGCGCTCCGGGTGCAGGGCCGGCCCGCCGGTGGGCTTCGTCGCCATGAAGGCCGCGACGGTCGCGGTCCTAACGACGGAGCATCCCATGGACGACCACGACGACTTCGAACCCCACCACGAATCCTCACCCACCGACCATGTTCTCAACGAATTGCAGCTCCACGGCTACCGGCCCTTCGCCGATGAACCGGACCAGCGGCTTCTTCCGGACGGCAACGCGGTCGCGGGCGCCGTCGCCGACATCTTCGACGCGCTGATCGTCACGCTGGAAGACACACGCCTCGAACCCGATCTCGACGATCTCCTCTGGTCGACCGTCAACGTTTTCCATCGCGCCACCGAACGGATCGCACGCGAGCTCGACGATAACGAGCAGGCTCAAAAGCGCTCGCAGCGGGAACAGGACGGCAGCGAGGTGAAGTCGGTCGAACTCGAGCGCCAGATCGCCGAGGGCAAAACGCTCATCGAGCGCCAGGCCGCCTTCGAGCTGATGCGCGACCAGGCCGCCGAACACTACGAACGGCACGTCGGCAAGCCCTGGCTTCCGCGCAGCGGATCGAAGGTCAACCATCGCAATCTCACCTCGGCGATGATCGACAGCCGCGACTTCCTGATGGCGAAAAAGCGTGCCGATCAGGAGGTCCTTCTTCCTCCCGGCCCGAAGATCGTCCTCACCGGCGGGCTCGACTTCAACGATCACCGGCTCATCTGGGCCAAGCTCGACCAGGTGCTTGAGAAGCACTCCGACATGGTGCTGGTACACGGCAAGTCGCCAAAGGGCGCTGAGAAGATCGCCTCGCTCTGGGCGAAGAACCGCAACGTCCCACAGATCGGCTTCGCGCCCGACTGGACGAAGCACGGCCGCGCAGCGCCATTCAAGCGCAACGACGAGATGCTGGAGATCGTGCCGAAGGGCGTGATGCACTTCCCGGGCACGGGCATCAACGACAACCTGGCCGACAAGGCGAAGAAGCTCGGAATCCCGGTCTGGAAGTTCGGCGGCGCGTGAGCGCCGTCAGACTTCGCAATACTTGCCGATCACGAGTATTGTTATGCGGCCGAATATCACGAAGGAAAAGCCTCTGAAGCTCGACCTGGATCTTCCGCCGCGCACCGAACCGCTCATCATTCCCTGGCCGTCGCCGGGAATGCCCGGCGGGTTCCTTCAGTTCGACGATCCGCAGACATGGCGGAAATTCATCGTCGGGCTCAGCATCGACGAGCGCATTCCGGACATCGTGCGCGCGAAGTTCGCGCGCGCGCAGATACTCTACCTCCTGGGATGGGTCGACCGCGACGTGCGAAAGCCGGCGAACTTGCGGCGCTGATCGCCCTCGCACTCGCCACGATGGACCGGTACGGCGGCCAGATCCCGAAGAATGGCCGCACCTTCGCGACGCTGCTGAAGCACGTGGTGGATTCCGACGGCCTGACCGACACGCACATTCCGATGATCGTCCGCACCGGGGGCACCGCGATCGGGTTCGTCACCGGCGAGGCGAAGCCCAGCCTGAGCCAGCGGCGCAACGGCATGGCCCATGGCGATCAATTCGACGGCTGCCGGTCGGCGGACTGCTCGAGCTGGTGCGCGACCTGATCAACTATGCCTACCGCGATATTGGCGACGCCCCGGCATGGCGAATGCAAGTGCTGCCCGACTGACGGGACAGGACCGGCTCCCGACGCCGAGCACCACACCCGCTTTTATGCGCTGATCCTTGGTCAGACTGGTCGCTTGGCGCCATCAACCCGTAAAGGGTCGGCTATGCGAGCATGCCGCCGCTGCGGCTGCGCCTGCGCGGTGATTGCAGCGACCAGTCCGACACTTCGGGCGCCTGTCAGCGGGGGATGGTCCTCCGCTCGAAACAGGAGCCGGATCGATGTCCCTCAAGCAAGCGAACGCCTTCGCCTTCAGCCTCGCCACCTCGCTGATGGCCGCTATCGTCATCTTCCAGGCCGGCGACGGCACCCATTCAGTCACGCTCGCCAGCGAATATGACGGCGACGCCGCAGCGATTGTCCATGAGATCGATCCTTTTGCCTGACCGGGGCAACCCCGTCCGCCGAAGCGGAAGTCCCCCGGGATTTCCGCTCCCGGCGCACTCGATCTTAAGCTATAGTGCGGTCGCGCCGTGGTGGTGGCAGGCGCAGCCGTCAGACCTTTTGGCACGGAGGCCACCACTATGATCATCCTCGCAATACTCGCATCTGTCGCGGCCATAGGCGTGCTTTGCTGGCTGTTGTTCACGCTGGCCGTCTTTGCGCTGCCGGCCTTCGTCGGCTTCGCCGCAGGCGCCTGGGCCAACGGCACCGGCGCCGGCATTGCCGGCGCGATCCTCGTCGGCATGGTCGCCGCGGCCGTCACGTTCGCGGTCGGGCAGCTCCTCATCACCTTCGCAAGGCCGATGTGGCTGAAGCTCGGCGTCGCCATCGTATTCGTCGCACCCGCCGCCGTCGCGGGCTTCCACGCCACCCATGGCATCGTGAAGCACCTGATGCCCTCGGACGTTTGGCAGATCACTTTCTCCGTCATCGGGGCCATCGCCGTTGGCATCACGGCCTTTGCCCGGGTCGCAGGAATGGCAAAGGCCAGCGGCCCCACCAGCCGAGACCTTGCGCGGGCCTGACGTCACCCATGCCTCATGGTGCGGACCAGGGCGACGATCGGGGCAGGCGTCCCCGTCAGGAGAGTGGGCGGTTGCGGGGCTTGGAAAGCGGATCGTCGTTCGGCCCTGAGAGCGACCCACGGCGTGCGCTGGCGAAGCGTCAGCCGTCGTAGCGGAAACCGAGATTCGTTGATGCGGGGACTTCCGCCGGAGGCAGGCCGGGTCAGGATGCCGTGATCGGCCCGGACAGAGGACGACAGCTCGCCGGTGAGGTTCGCGGCGATGTCATCTTGGCGGCAGCGGCGGGGCGCCATCTCTCCCTTTCTGCCCGTCACGCGACCGCTCCAAACGGCCTCTCTCATGGCCTGATCTGGCCGAAGGCCGGCTTCGCCTCGATCGCCTATGACGCAACAGCCGCGTCAAACTTTCTTCCCCTGCCGGCTGCGCCGTCATTCCTCGCGAGACAAGAAAGCCCTCCTTAGCTGTCAAGCCCCTTCGGGGTGCGCCGTCGATCGCCTCCGGCCAACCGATCGCCATCGAGGCCGCAATGGTGCGGGCTCGGGAACGGAAAACGGAGACTTACAATGGCGACCATCGGCACCTTCAAGAAGACCGGCTCGAACGAGTTCACCGGCGAAATCGTTACCCTCAGCGTCCAGGCCAAGAACGTCCGCATCGTCCCGGACCAGCGCGCCACCGGCGAGAACGCCCCCAGCCACCGGGTCCTGGTCGGCCGCGCCGAGATCGGCGCCGCCTGGTCCAAGCGCTCCAACGAGGGCCGCGACTACCTGGGCCTCAAGCTGGACGATCCGAGCTTCAACGCCCCGATCTACGCCAACCTTTTCGACGACGAGGACAGCGACACCTTCTCGCTGATCTGGTCCCGCCCCAACGGGCGCCGGGGGGACTGACGCCCGGCGCAAGGCCCCGGCCGAAAGGCCGGGGCCTTCGGCGTCCAGGGCGACCGAATCAGTCACCGCGAAAGCGCCTCCCTGGCAGGCCCGAGAGCGCGATTCAGGTGGAAATATCGCTATGAAGCGACTATTATAGTCGTAGTTCTGGCGTGCGCGTAGGTCCGAGTGGGAGGTGATCATGCATGATCACCGCCCGACAATCGCGGGCCGCACGCGCTTTGCTGGGTTGGACACAGGAGACGCTCGCGGACAAGGCCCGTGTATCCCTCACCGCACTCAAGCGACTGGAATCCGAGAGCAATCTCGGGATCTACGAAAGCACGCGCGACGAGGTGAGACGGGCCTTGGAACGAGACGGGATCGTCTTCTTGAGCTCCGACCAAGGCGTAGGGGTCATGCTTGTCGATCACCAGGTTCGACGCTGAATATTGGCATATCGCCCCCGTGACGCGATTGTCCGGCGACACGGCTTGCATTCGTAACGGCGTCAGATCATCGTTAACAAATCCCTCCACAGTGGATATTTCGGACAGCAGGGGGATGCGGTGACGACGCACGACTTCAAGGATGAAGCACCAACGGGATCGGCTCTCACGCCGTACGACCGGGCGCATATGGCCTTGTACCTGCGCCTGATCGATTCATGGCGCGACGGAGCCGACTGGAGAGAAGCCACTCGCACGTTGTTCGGCCTCGATCCTGACGCTGATCCGGAGCGTTGCCGTCGCGTTCATGCGACACACCTCGCACGGGCGCGCTGGATGTCCGAGCACGGCTACCGCGAAGTCGCGAGAGAGAGCCTTGCCCGTTAGCGCCCGCGATGCCTCGGGAGCAACACCTGTTGCTTCAACCTGGACTTCCGCGCAACGCAACTCACGGTAATCATTGTCAGTCCGAACTCGATCGGAAGACGATGAGGAGCAAAGCTGTGACGCCGGATCCCTCTCAGTGGCGAGCCTCGGCAAATTATGATCACGTCGATAGACTGAGCGCTTCTGATCTTGCTTGGGAGTGGCTTCGGCGCAATGACGCCTACGACCGTGACTTCACGGCGCTCCTCCATCGAGACCTCTCTCCCGAACAAGATCTAGAAGACTTCCGACTCCGTTGGGGGTTGCGATTTCCCCGTCGATCCGCTGGATCCGCCGCCGGCCGCTGCCGTGCTCTGGTCGCCTACGGACGATACCAGCACTGTTATTCTCGACACGGCGCCGGACCTTCTCGCGACGACGACGAGCACAGCGGCGATATTACCGCCGCCGCTTGCATCTGATGCAGTCGGCGCAGATTTCAGAGTACATGACGCTGGCGCCCCATCGCTCCAGCTCATCCAGATCGGCGATGCGGCGACGATCACACCGCTGGTTGCGGTCATCCCGCTCGACATCACCGGCTTCGACCGTCTGGAGTCGGTTGAACGCCTGCTCGCGACGCTTCATCATCGCGCCGTGCCGCCAGACACGCGATTGACAGCCCAGCAACGTGCGAGAGCTCGCAGAATGCTCCAGGCATTCGACGGATTCCGCTATGGCGCCACGCAACAGTCGATCGCGAAGGTGATCTTCGATATCGACGATGTCAGCCGCGACGAATGGCAAGCCTCGTCGCGCCGACATGCAATCATGTCTCTGCTACGCGAAGCTAGACGCATGATCGAGGGTGGTTACCGTAAACTTCTCCGGCATCGCCGCCGCCGCGACTAACCGGCGTCAGCCCGCTATGCGGCGCGCCGCAGACCGCCGGCCTCGGACGATGCGATCACGGTGTGGGAATTAGGCTCCCCCCAACTCTCCACGACAACTGACCGGCCTTCTTTCGCCACCGTACCCGCAAGCCGCCGCTCATCCGTAGCGGCCGCCGCGAGAGCACGGAGGTTCGATCATGGGCGAGGAAGCCGCCAATCTACCGCCACGATACCTGCGGACCGAGGAAGCAGCGCGCTTCTTGGGCCTATCGGAGCGCACCCTTGAAAAGCACCGTACGTATGGCACTGGTCCAACCTATCGCAAGTTGGGTGGCCGCGTCGTTTATTCCATAAACGACCTTCAAGCCTGGGCAGATCGCGGTCTCGTCACCTCGACCTCCGATCCGAGCGGAAACGTTCCACCCGCCAAGCCCCAGAAGGCCGCGTCGCTCGCCGTAGGCCGCACACTGCGCTGAGACGGTCGCATGTCGCCCCGTCATCAGCATCACAGCGGCGAGCGCGCGCAACTCGATCTGTTCCGGGCGCTGCCGGGCGATCTCGCGCCCCGCGACGCGCAGGATCTCATGGCCTATCCGTTCTTTTCGCTCGCCAAGTCGAAGCGCTTGGCGCCGATCGACTTCAAGGCGGGATCGGTCAAAATTCGTGTCGAGGCTGTCGCCGAGCACGGCATGGCGACAATCTGGGATGCCGACGTCCTGATCTGGGCCGCCTCGCAGATCGTCGAGGCGCGGGACGTCGGCTTGCAGCCGTCACGCCTCATGGCGACCACTCCCTACGAAATCCTCAACTTCATCGGCCGCGGCGTGTCGCTGCGCGACTACGACCGCCTCAAGGCTGCGCTCGACCGACTTCAGTCGACGACGGTAGCGACCTCGATCCGCCAGCCGACCGAGCGGCGGATGCACCGCTTCTCCTGGATCAACGAATGGAAGGAGCGCGCCGACCATCGCGGCCGGCCGCTCGGCCTCGAGCTGATCGTGCCCGATTGGTTCTACGCCGCCGTCCTCGACGACGCGCTCGTGCTGACGATCGACCGCAATTATTTCGGTCTGACGGGAGGCCTGGAGCGCTGGCTGTACCGCCTCGTGCGCAAGCACGGCGGCAAGCAGGAGTTCGGCTGGAGCTTCGATTTCCCGCATCTCCACGCCAAGTCGGGCAGCCTCTCGCCACTCAAGCACTTCGCCTACGACCTTCGCGACATCGTCCGCCGCCAACCGCTGCCAGGCTACCGCCTGACCATCGAGCAATGCCTCGGCGGGCCGGAAATCCTCTCCTTCGTGCCGACCGATCCGGATGCCCTCGGCATCCCGCGTCGTCGTCGCCGGACCAAACCTCACCCTGGGGATAAGCTGTGAATCGCCTCGTGCTATCAGGGACCGGCACTCTCGTGCCATCGGGGACCGGACTCTCGTGCTATCGGGGACCGGAATCGCCGAATCCTCGCGCTGAATCAGCAGCTTGCGAGCCCCGTAACTTATCTAACCTAGATTCCTACGGAATCTTTCTAACGCGACCGCGCTTTTCGGCCGCTGTGGACGAGTCCCCGATCGCCGGGAGACCGTCATGATCGTCGCGTTGCTCAACCAGAAAGGCGGGGTCGGAAAAACCACGCTCGCCCTCCACCTGGCTGGTGAATGGGCTCGCCGTGGACAGCGTGTCACGCTGATAGACGCCGACCCCCAGGGTTCGGCGCTCGACTGGTCGCAGCAGCGCAGCCGGGAGGGGCTGGAGCGGCTGTTCGGTGTCGTGGGCCTGGCCCGCGACACGCTCCACCGTGAAGCGCCGGAGTTGGCCCGCGACGCCGACCACGTCGTCATCGACGGTCCACCGCGCGTTGCCGGGTTGATGCGCTCGGCGCTGCTCGCGGCCGACCTCGTGCTGATCCCGGTGCAGCCGTCGCCGCTCGACGGCTGGGCCTCCGCCGAAATGCTCGCGCTGCTCGGCGAGGCGCGCATATATCGGCCGCAGCTCGCCGCCCGCTTCGTGCTGAACCGCTGCGCGGCCCGCACGGTGCTGGCACGTGAGACCGCCGAGACTCTCGCGGAACACGACCCGCCCTTACTCTCGACCACGATCGGCCAACGCATCGTCTTCGCCGACGTCGTGCAGACCGGCCGGCTCGCCGCCGAGCAGGACGAGGATTGTCCTGGCGCGCGCGAGATCGCCGCGCTCGCGGCGGAAGTCGCGAGGATCGGCGCATGAGCGAACGGTCCCCAAAGCGCAGCTTTGCAGCGCGTCCCGCCGATCCCGAAAGCTGGATCAAGGCGCCCGATCGCCACGCCGCCCGCGGTCAGCCCGCCGAGGACTACTCGGCCCGGCTGACGATAGACGTCACCGCCGACATGCGCGGCCGCATCAAGATTGCCGCCTTTCAGCGCGGCCAGACCGTCGCCGACATGCTGCGCGCGCTGTTCGAGCGCGAATTCCCACCCCCGTCAGGAGAAGGACAATGACCGGCCTTGTCGCCGCGCCAGCGCGCGTCGGCCGTGCTGCCGCCGAGCCGCCGCCCGAAGCGTTCACTGAGGTCGAACTCGTCTGGATCGAGAAGCAGACGGAGCACTGGGTCCGCTTCGGCCGAGAGCGGCGCGAGCAGATCCTCGATCGCCGCCGCCGCATCCTTTTCTTCCCTCCCGGCAGCGTCTTCGCGCTCGTGCGCTGGGCGGCGAACGAGCATGGCACCGTTCTCTCGCGGCTCAACATCCTGCGCACGGTTGAACGCGGCGCAGCGTGCCAGACCGTTCCGACGGTCACGCCCGGCGCAGAGGTCCTGCTGCATGTCGATGGCTGGCCGAAGGTTGAGCGCATGCTCCAGCTCATCGACGCCATCGAGGCGCGCGGCATCGATCCGATCGACGTTTCGCCCGACCATTGGCGCCACGTCCATAACCGAATGACCGTTGGCGAAACGCCGCGCGGCTATGGTCCGCGCCAGCATCGCGCCTTTCTCCTGCGTCGGAGGATCGGCGCATGACCCGGCTCTCCTACGCCGTCATCACGACGGCGGCCGTCTCGCTTATCGGCGTAGCTTCGATCGCTTCGTTCGCGCCGCGCCTGATCTGGAACGCGTCCGCCAGCACGCCGGTCGGCTTCTACACGATCGGCGATGTGGGCGCGGTCGACGTGACCGATCTGGTGGCCGTAGACGCGCCCGAGCCGCTCGCAACCTTCCTGTCCGATGGCGGCTACCTGCCGCGCGGCGTGCCGCTCTTGAAGCGCGTCGCCGCGGTCCCAGGTCAGCGCGTTTGCCGGACCGGGCTCGCCATCACCGTCGACGGCGTGCCGATGGGCGACGCGCTCGATCGCGATCGTCGCGGTCGCCCGCTCCCGGTGTGGCAGGGCTGCCGCTCGGTCGCGGCCGGCGAACTGTTCCTGATGAACTGGCAAGTCCGCGACAGCCTCGACGGTCGCTATTTCGGCCCGCTTCCGGCCTCCGCCGTGATCGGCCGGGCCACCCCTCTCTACACCGACGAGGACGGCGATGGCCGCTTCGTCTGGCGCGCGCCGACGCGGTGACGGCGCGCCCATGACCCTGTCCACCGCAATCTGAAGGAGACGACCAATGCCCGTGATCGGTCAATTCATACGCGAAAATGACGGCTTCATCGGCCACCTGACGACGCTGTCTCTACACCAAGACATCATTATCGTCGCGGCCGAACCGTCCGATGCGGAGAACGCGCCAGACTTCCGCGTCCATGTGCTCGACACCAACAGCAACGAGACCGGCGCGGAGATCGGCGCCGGCTGGAAGCGCACCGGCGAGAAGGCCGGCGAATACGTCTCGCTGCAACTCGACGATCCGACCTTCGAACATCCGATCCGCGCCAATCTGTTCCAGTCGGCCGACGATAAATCCGCCTGGGGTCTGCACTGGAATCGCCCGCCGAAGCGCGGCGAGCGGGACTGAACGATGCCCGCCGCGCGCCGTCAGCCTGCCGTCGGAGGGAGGATCATCCTCCGACGCGCAGCCTTCCTTCTCCTTTCCGGCCTGATCCTCGCCGCGCCGGGTGCGAGCACTGCCTACGCACAGCAAGCGCCCGCCGAGCGGCCATCGCGCAGCGATCCCTATGGCGCTTTCATCGCGGAGGCGGCGCAGAGGTTCGGCGTTCCAGAAGCATGGATACGCGCCGTCATGCGCGCCGAAAGCGCCGGCGATGTGCGCGCCATCTCCCCGGCGGGCGCGATGGGCCTGATGCAGATCATGCCTGCCACATGGGCCGACCTGCGCGTCCGCCATCGGCTCGGCGGCAATCCCTACGACCCACGCGACAACATTCTGGCAGGCGCTGCGTATCTGCGTGAGATGCACGACCGCTACGGTTCGCCCGGCTTCCTGGCGGCCTACAACGCCGGTCCGGGCCGCTACGAAGAGTATCTCGCCGGCCGCCCATTGCCGGCTGAAACGCGCGCCTATGTCGCCGCGCTTGCCCCCGTTGTCGGCGGCGGTGACCTCACCGGCCCCGTCGTTGTGGCGGCCGCCGATCCGCTGGCTTGGACGCGGGCGCCGCTCTTCGTCGTGCAGTCGTCCGGCAGGGCGTCTGCCGTTCCTTTGCAGACTGAGCGCGAGCCAGACGCCACCACGGCGGCAGCCCCGGAGCGCGATGAAGGCCCGGTGGCTGCGCCCACCGATGGCCTTTTCGTCGCGCGCAATGTCCCCGGTGGCCCGCGATGACCGCGTTCGCACCCTTTCGCATTGTGGCGTGCTCTGGCGGGCGAAAGGCGGTCTGGAGAGGAGGAGCAGTCAGCACAACCGCACGATGGCGAGATAAAAGCCGGCGATGTGCGGCTTGGTGCGGTCGTGTGTTTTCAGAGGCTTATGGCACATTCGCGCGAGGTGCGCCTAATCGGCGCAGCCTGCGCATTCGCCATTTTGCCAAGGCTTTCCGCGCGTTTGCGCGATGTGCGGGGCCTCGGCCATGAGCGGCGACGACGATTTCCGCATCCGACCTGGCCGCATCCGTTCGACCCGCGCGCAGCAGGCGCGGCCCTTCATTGCCCAGGCGCTCGCCGCCGCACAGCGGGCCGGTGGACGCGTCTCGCGCTCCGGCCAGATCAGCACGGGCAATCGCTCGCGGTTCGGACGCGGGCAACGCGCGACGGTGCAGGCCAACCGGCTTCTGACCAGCCGGTCCCGTAACACCGTCATCAAGACACGCGTCGTCCGTCATAGCGCGCGGGCCGCGCCGCTAGCAGCGCACCTCAGCTATCTCCGCCGCGAGGGCGTCACCCGGGATGGAGAAAAGGCGCACCTGTTCGGTCCCGAGACCGAGGACGCCGATCCGAAGGCTTTCGCCGAGCGCACCCAGGACGATCGGCATCACTTCCGGTTCATCGTCTCGCCAGAGGACGCGACCGAGATGAGCGACCTCAAGACCTTCGCGCGCGATCTGATGGGTCAGATGGAAAAGGATCTCGGCACGAAGCTCGACTGGGTCGGCGTCGACCACTGGAACACAGACAATCCCCACGTTCACATCATCCTGCGAGGGCGAACCGACGACGGCCAGGACCTCGTTATCTCCCGCGACTACATCAAGGAGGGCATGCGTGCCCGCGCGCAGGATCTCGTCACCCAGGAGTTGGGCCCGCGCACCGAGCAGGAGATCCGGCGCAACCTGGGGCGTCAGGTCGAGGCGGAACGCTGGACCGATCTCGATCGCCAGATCGCCCGCGACAGCTATCGCACGGGCGTCGCCGACCTCGCCCCACATCCCGATCGGCAGCCTGACGAATTCCACGCGCTGAAGGTCGGTCGGCTGCGCAAGCTGGAGACACTCGGCCTCGCTGATCAAATCGGTCCCGGCCAGTGGGTTGTATCGGAGAATGCCGAGAAGACACTGCGCGAACTGGGCGAGCGCGGCGACATCATCAAGCGCATCCACCGGGGCCTGACCGAACGGGGCATCGAGCGCGGCGCGTCGAGCTACGTGCTCGCCGGCGAGAGCATTGACGATCCGGTCATCGGCCGGCTGGTGGATCGTGGTCTCGACGATGAGCTGAGGGGCACGGCCTACGCCGTCGTCGACGGCACGGACGGGCGAACCCACCACATCAAACTGCCCGACCTCGACGCCGCTGGCGACAGCGCCCCGGGCTCGATCGTCGAGCTGCGCAAGTTCGATGACGCACAGGGTCGGCGCCGTGTGGCGCTCGCCGTCCGATCCGATCTCGACATCGAACGGCAGGTCACCGCAACCGGCGCCACCTGGCTCGACCGGCAGGCCATCGCCCGCGAGCCGGTAGCGCTCGGCAGCGGCGGCTTCGGCGCGGAGGTGCGCCAGGCGATGGACAGGCGCGCCGACCATCTCATCGCCCAGGGGCTCGCCGAGCGGCAGACGCGCGGCGTCAGCTTCTCGCCCGGGCTGATCGAAACCTTGCGCCAGCGCGAGGTCGAAGCGCTCGGGGAGAAGCTCGCGGCCGAGACCGGCCGGCCATTCACCAAGGCCGGAACAGGCGAGTATGTGGCGGGCACCTATCGCCAGCGCCTCGCGCTCGCCTCCGGCCGCTTCGCCATGATCGATGACGGCCTCGGCTTCCAGCTCGTGCCCTGGTCGCCCTCCCTCGAACGTCGCCTTGGTCAGCACGTCTCCGGTGTCTCGCGCGGCGGCGGCGGCGTCGACTGGAGCTTCGGCCGCAATCGCGGCCTCGGCATGTAGCCCAACTAAGAAAGGAGTGCCCCGCCATGTCAGCGACTAAAATCCTCTGGGGTCAGATCCTCACCGTCTTCCTGATCGTGTTGATGACGACCTGGGGCGCGACACAATGGACGGCCTATCGTCTCGGTTTCCAACCTCAGCTCGGACTGCCCTGGTTCGAACTGGCGGGCTGGCCGATCTACTATCCGCCCGCCTTCTTCTGGTGGTGGTATTTCTACGACGCCTATGCGCCTCCGATCTTCGTCGAGGGCGCCTATATCGCCGCGTCGGGTGGCTTCATTTCGATCGCGGTCGCGATCGGCATGTCGGTGTGGCGGGCACGCGAAGCGAAGAACGTCGAGACCTATGGCTCGGCCCGCTGGGCGCGCCCTGACGAAGTGAAGGCCGCGGGCCTCCTCGGTCCGGATGGCGTCGTGCTCGGCAAACACGAGCACGACTATCTTCGCCATGACGGTCCCGAACATGTTCTGTGCTTCGCACCAACGCGTTCCGGCAAAGGCGTGGGCCTGGTCGTGCCCTCGCTCTTGACCTGGCCGGGCTCGGCGATCGTTCACGACATCAAGGGCGAGAACTGGACGCTGACCGCCGGCTACCGGGCGCGCCACGGCCGCGTGCTGCTCTTCGATCCAACGAACGCGAAGTCGGCCGCCTACAATCCGTTGCTCGAAGTGCGACGCGGCGAGTGGGAAGTGCGCGACGTGCAGAACATCGCCGACATCCTTGTCGACCCGGAAGGCTCGCTCGAGAAGCGGAACCACTGGGAAAAGACGTCGCACGCGCTGCTGGTCGGCGCGATCCTGCACGTCCTCTATGCCGAGGCCGACAAGACATTGGCAGGCGTCGCCGCCTTCCTGTCCGATCCGAAGCGCCCGATCGAGTCGACCCTCGCGGCGATGATGAAGACCGCCCATCTCGGCGAGGCCGGCCCGCATCCCGTCATCGCCAGCGCGGCGCGCGAGCTGCTCAACAAATCCGACAACGAGCGGTCCGGCGTGCTGTCGACCGCGATGTCCTTCTTGGGCCTGTATCGCGATCCCGTCGTCGCCGAGGTCACCCGCCGCTGCGATTGGCGCATCGCCGACATGGTAGGCGGCAAGCATCCGACCACGCTCTACCTCGTGGTGCCGCCTTCTGACATCAACCGGACCAAGCCGCTCATCCGTCTCATCCTGAATCAAGTCGGGCGCCGGTTGACCGAGGACCTGCACGCCAAGGGCCAGCGCCATCGTCTACTCCTGATGCTCGACGAGTTTCCCGCGCTCGGGCGCTTGGACTTCTTCGAGAGCGCGCTTGCCTTCATGGCAGGCTATGGCCTGAAGGCGTTCCTCATTGCGCAATCGCTGAACCAGATCGAGAAGGCCTACGGCCCGAACAACTCGATCCTCGACAACTGCCATGTTCGGGTCAGCTTCGCGACCAATGACGAGCGCACCGCCAAACGCGTTTCCGATGCGCTCGGCACCGCCACCGAGATGAAGGCGATGAAGAACTATGCCGGCCACCGGCTCTCGCCCTGGCTCGGCCATATGATGGTGTCGCGCTCGGAGACCGCACGGCAACTGCTCACGCCGGGCGAGATCATGCAGCTACCGCCGTCGGACGAGATCGTCATGATCGCCGGCATTCCACCGATCCGCGCCAAGAAGGCGCGCTACTATGAGGACAGCAGATTTCAGGAACGCATCCTGACGCCACCTGCACTCACCAAGCCGACAACCGCGAGGGCCGACGACTGGAGCACGCTGGCTTTGCCCGAACGTCCGGTGTTGAACACGGCCGTCGCCGTGGAGGATGCAGGCGATGATGATGACCCAACGGATTCGGAGCGTCGGCACCAGCCTGAGCTGAGCCGCACCAAGACGGTCGAGCGCAAGCCGGTAATCGAGAACGAGTTCGAGATAGACCCTCGCGATGAAGTCGAGGAGGACGCCGCGCGCCTCAGCCGCATGACCCAGACCATGCGCCAGGTCGCTCGCCAAGCCTCGCTCGATCCGGACGACGGCATCGAATTGTAGGAGGCGCCCGTGAGCAAACCGCCGAAGAAGCAGCGCCTTTCCGTCTATCTCGACCCGGACGTGATGAAAGCACTGGCGGCCCATGCAGCTCGACGCGATCTCTCGCTGTCGCTGGTTGCCGAGGCCGGCATCGCATCCTTCCTTTCGCCAGACGCCGCGGAACGGCAGGAAGCAGCGACCACAAAGCGGCTCGATCAGCTCGACCGGCGAATGGCGCGCATGGAGCGCGATCTCGGCATATCGGTCGAAACGCTCGCCGTGTTCATCCGTTTCTGGCTGACGTCCAATCCGCCGTTGCCCGAGCCGGCCCAGCTTGCGGCGCGTGCGAAGGCGGCGGAGCGCTACGAAGCCTTCGTGACCGCGCTCGGCCGTCGACTCGCAACAGGACCGAAGCTCAGACAGGAGATTTCGGAAGACATCCCGCCCGCGCGCGACGCGGAATAATCATCGACGCGCACGCCGCAAGTATTCGAGCGTTCCGCCGTTCTCCTGTCTTTGTACGCCACAGTACGACGGCCATACGACGGTTGTTGTCAGGCCATGATTTCTGCCTCTTCTACTCATCCCCGATCCAGGGCCGCACATCGCGGACCCGCAAGAGAACGGGGACGACGTGGCGGCAACTCACCAGAAATCGGAAGCGATTCTTCGCGGTGCGCGAATGCTGCGCACAGCCCTCGGGTCTGCGATCGCCACGTTTCTGGAAGATCCCGCGATCGTCGAGGTGATGCTCAACCCCGATGGGCGGCTCTGGGTCGACCGGCTGTCGGAAGGTCTTTCCGATACGGGTGAACGACTGTCCCCCGCCGATGGCGAGCGCATCATTCGCCTGGTCGCGCATCATGTCGGCGCCGAGGTGCATCTCGGCGCTCCGCGCGTTTCGGCCGAGCTGCCCGAAACAGGAGAGCGGTTCGAAGGGCTGTTGCCCCCGGTGGTTTCCGCGCCGGCCTTCGCGATCCGCAAGCCCGCCGTCGCGGTGTTCACCCTGGACGACTATGTGGCGGCCGGGATCATGTCGGCTGGTCAGGCCGAAACCCTCCGTCAGGCCGTGGCCAACAGGCGCAACATTCTCGTAGCCGGCGGCACCTCGACCGGCAAAACCACGCTCACCAACGCTCTGCTCGCCGAGGTCTCGAAGACCTCGGATCGCGTGGTCCTGATCGAAGATACGCGCGAGCTGCAATGCGCTGCGCCCAATCTGGTGGCGATGCGGACGAAGGACGGCGTCGCCTCGCTCTCCGATCTGGTCCGCTCTTCGCTCCGCCTGCGGCCGGATCGCATTCCGATCGGCGAGGTCCGCGGCGCCGAAGCACTCGACCTGTTGAAGGCATGGGGCACCGGGCACCCAGGCGGCGTCGGAACGATCCATGCCGGCACCGCGATCGGAGCGCTGCGGCGTCTCGAACAACTAATCCAGGAAGCAGTCGTCACCGTCCCGCGCGCGCTGATCGCCGAGACGATCGATCTGGTGGCCGTGCTCTCCGGCCGCGGCGCCTCGCGTCGCCTGGCCGAACTCGCCCGCGTCGAAGGTCTCGGCCCTGAGGGCGACTACCGCATCACCCCCGCAAGCCAGCCCTCCGCAGGAGACCCGTCATGATCAAACCCGCTTTGCGTATCCGTCGGCACATCGCCTCAGCGGTGTGCATGGTTTTTCTTTCGCTCGCTTTGGCACCCGCCGCCCACGCTTCGGGCTCGTCCATGCCCTGGGAGGCGCCGCTTCAAAAAATCCTCGAATCGATCGAGGGGCCGGTCGCGAAAATCATCGCCGTTATGATCATCATTATCACTGGTCTGACGCTCGCGTTCGGCGACACGTCGGGCGGCGCCCGCAAGCTGATCCAGATCGTGTTCGGCCTGTCGATCGCGTTCGCGGCGTCGAGCTTCTTCCTGTCGTTCTTCTCGTTTGGCGGCGGGGCGCTCGTCTGATGGCTGACGGCGCGGATCATGGCGGCGAGCTGCCGGGCTTCTCCGTTCCCGTACACCGGGCGCTGACCGAGCACATCCTGCTCGGCGGCGCGCCGCGTTCGCTCGCCATCCTCAACGGCACGCTGGCGGCCGCGCTCGGCCTCGGCCTTCGCCTATGGCTAGTCGGCCTCGGGCTTTGGGCTGTGGGGCATTTCGCGGCGGTTTGGGCGGCCAAACGCGATCCGCAGTTCGTAGACGTCGTGCGCAAGCATCTGCGCGTCCCCGGTCACCTGTCGGTCTGAGGGAACGACGCGATGATGAACCTTGCCGAATATCGCAATCGCAATACGCGGCTTGCCGATTTCCTGCCTTGGGTCGCCCTGGTCGGAGAAGGCGTCGTCCTCAACAAGGATGGTAGCCTGCAGCGTACTGCGCGCTTCCGCGGTCCTGACCTCGACAGCGCCGTGCCGGCCGAGCTGGTCGCAGTCGCGGGCCGGCTCAACAACGCTTTCCGACGTCTCGGCTCCGGCTGGGCCATCTTCGTCGAAGCGCAACGCCACGACGCCGCGACCTATCCCTCCAGCCTGTTCGCCGACAGCGCCTCTGCGCTGGTCGACGCCGAACGCAAGGCCGACTTCGAAGAAGCAGGCGCGCACTTCGAGTCCAGCTATTTCCTCACCTTCCTCTATCTGCCGCCGGCCGAAGACGCGGCGCGTGCCGAAGCATGGCTATACGAGGGTCGCGACCACGGCGGCGTCAACGCGCGCGAAGTGCTGCGCGGTTTCGTCGATCGTACCGATCGTATCTTGAATCTGATCGACGCCTTCATGCCGGAATGCGCGTGGCTCGATGACGCCGAAACACTCACCTATCTACATTCGACCATCTCGACGAAGCGTCATCGTGTCCGCGTCCCTGAGACGCCGATGTATCTCGACGCTCTTCTGGCCGATCAACCGCTGACCGGCGGACTCGAACCCCGCCTCGGGCAAACGCACCTGCGCATCCTCACCATCGTCGGTTTCCCGACCGCAACGACGCCCGGCATTCTCGACGAGTTGAACCGGTTGGCCTTTCCCTATCGCTGGTCGACGCGGGCCATCCTTCTCGACAAGACCGATGCGACCAAGCTGCTGACCAAGATCCGTCGGCAATGGTTCGCCAAGCGCAAGTCCATCGCCGCCATTCTCAAGGAGGTGATGACCAACGAAGCCTCGGCGCTCGTCGACACAGATGCGGCCAACAAGGCGGCCGACGCCGACATGGCGCTGCAGGAACTCGGCGCCGACTATGCCGGCCAAGCCTATGTCACCGCCACCATCACCGTATGGGACGACGATCCGCGCATCGCCGCCGAGAAGCTGCGGCTGGTCGAGAAAGTCGTTCAGGGGCGCGATTTCACCGCGATGGCGGAGACCATCAATGCCGTAGACGCCTGGCTCGGCTCCTTGCCCGGCCATGTCTACGCCAATGTCCGCCAGCCCCCCATCAGCACACTCAATCTCGCCCACATGATCCCGCTGTCAGCGGTGTGGGCGGGACCGGAACGGGACGAGCACTTCGATGCACCCCCGCTGCTTTACGGCAGAACCGAAGGCTCGACCCCGTTCCGGCTTTCCATCCATGTCGGCGATGTCGGCCATACGCTGATCGTCGGTCCGACCGGCGCCGGCAAATCCGTACTGCTCGCGCTCATGGCGCTGCAATTCCGGCGCTATCCGCAGTCCCAGGTTTTCGCCTTCGACTTCGGCGGGTCGATCCGGGCCGCGGCGCTCGCGATGCGCGGCGACTGGCACGATCTCGGCGGCGGCCTCACCGAAGGCGCCGAAGACAGCGTGTCGCTTCAGCCGCTTGCCCGGATCGACGACGTCGCGGAGCGCGCATGGGCCTCGGACTGGCTGATCGCAATCCTAGCGCGCGAAAGCGTGTCCGTCACGCCCGAGGTCAAGGAACACCTGTGGTCGGCGCTGTCCTCGTTGGCGTCGGCGCCGGTCTCCGAGCGCACGTTGACCGGCCTGTCCGTCCTGCTCCAGTCCAACGACCTGAAGCAGGCGTTGCGACCCTACTGCGTCGGCGGACCCTATGGCCGCCTCCTCGACGCAGAGGCCGAGCATCTCGGCGAGGCCAACGTCCAGGCGTTCGAGACTGAAGGACTGATCGGAACCGGCGCCGCCGCCGCCGTGCTCGCCTATCTCTTTCACCGCATCGAGGACCGCCTCGACGGACGGCCGACGCTCCTGATCGTCGATGAAGGCTGGCTTGCGCTCGACGATGAGGGATTCGCCGGCCAGCTCCGCGAATGGCTGAAGACGCTGCGCAAGAAGAACGCCAGCGTCATCTTCGCCACCCAGTCGCTCTCCGACATCGACGGCTCGGCGATTGCACCGGCGATCATCGAGAGCTGCCAGACACGCATCCTTCTGCCTAACGAGCGCGCGATCGAGCCGCAGATTACCGCCATCTATCGCCGCTTCGGTCTCAATGACCGGCAGATCGAGATCCTCGCCCGCGCGATGCCAAAGCGCGACTATTACTGCCAGTCGCGGCGCGGCAACCGCCTGTTCGAGCTCGGACTATCCGATGTCGCGCTGGCGCTGTGCGCAGCCTCATCCAAGCAGCACCAAGCGCTGATCGCCGAGGTTCACGCGCGAAGCGGCACCGACGGCTTCCTCTCCGAATGGCTGATCTCGAGCCGGCTCGCCTGGGCTGCCGATCTCATTCCCAACCTCACCAACGTCATCCCCCAAGCCCATCAGGAGGTATTCTCATGACACGCTCATTCCGTTCGCGCTCTCGCGCACTGCGTTTCGCCACGATCATCGCTGCGACACCAGTCGCTATCTCGCTCTTTATCAGCACGCCAGCGGCGGCCCAATTCGGCGGCATCGTCTACGATCCGACGAACTACGCGCAGAATGTGCTGACGGCTGCGCGGACGCTCCAGCAGGTCAACCAGCAGATCACGCAGCTTCAGAACGAAGCGACAATGCTGATCAATCAGGCCCGCAACCTTGCGAGCCTGCCATACTCGTCGCTTCAGCAGCTTCAGCAATCGGTACAGCGCACGCAGCAGCTCCTGCAACAGGCGCAGGGCATCGCCCTCAACGTCCAGCAAATCGATCGCGCGTTCCAGACCACCTACGGAAATGCATCGATGTCGGCTTCCGATCAAGCGCTTGTCGCGCAGGCGCGTGAACGCTGGCAGAACACCGTCGGCGGGTTGCAGGACGCCATGCGCGTCCAGGCCGGCGTTGTCGGCAACATCGACACCAACCGTAGCGAGATGTCCGCGCTTGTCGGGCAGAGCCAGGGCGCGACCGGTGCGCTGCAGGCGACCCAGGCCGGCAACCAGCTTCTCGCCCTGCAGGCGCAGCAGCTTGCCGACCTCACCGCGGTCGTGGCCGCCAACGGCCGTGCGCAGAGTCTGTCCGAGGCCGAGCGTGCGGCCGCGGCCGAGCAGGGTCGTGAGCAACGCCGTCGCTTCCTGACGCCTGGCAACGGCTACCAGCCGGGCAACGCCCGCATGTTCCCGAACGGCAACTGAGACCGCGGCCATGGACGGCAAGATGCTCGCTAGGATCGGCGCGGCGGTGTTCGTCGCCGTCGCGATCACCGCGACCGCGATCGAGATGACGCGGAAAGAGGAGGCGCCAGCGTCTTGGTCGTCAGGCCGCGCCGTTCAAGCGCGGGTCGATCCGCTGCGCGACGCCCTGATCCGCTGCCAGGCGCTCGGCGAAGACGGACCGCGCGATCCGGCGTGTCGCCGCGCATGGGCCGAGAACCGAAACCGCTTCCTCGCGCCCGGTGCCCGCCCGGCCGAGCGTTTGCCGGACATGCCGTCCGCGCCGCGAGAGAGCCTCACCCCTCAGCCTGATGAGCGCAACCCTCCGATGCCGCCGGCCGCCGCGCCAAGCCTCACCCCACAGCTCGACGAGGCTCGGTAACGTCATGGGCAACACCGGCGTTATCGACCATTTCCTCGAGGTCTTCACCCGCTACATCGACAGCGGTTTCGGACTGCTCAGCGGCGAGGTCGCTTTCATTGCGACCACGTTGATCGTGATCGACGTGACGCTGGCCGCGCTGTTCTGGAGCTGGGGCGCCGACGACGACATTTTGGCCAGGCTGGTCAAAAAGACGCTGTTCGTCGGTGTCTTCGCCTACATCATCGGCAACTGGAACAACCTCGCCAGCATCATCTTCGAAAGCTTCGCGGGCCTCGGCCTCAAAGCCAGTGGAACAGGCTTCACCACGGCCGATCTCTTGCGTCCGGGCAAGGTCGCACAGACGGGTCTGGACGCCGGCCGGCCGCTGCTCGATTCCATTTCCAGCTTGATGGGCTACTGGTCGTTCTTCGAGAACTTCATCCAGATCGCCTGCATGTTCCTGGCCTGGGCGCTGGTGCTTCTCGCCTTCTTCATCCTCGCCATCCAGCTCTTCGTCACGCTCATCGAGTTCAAGCTGACAACGCTCGCCGGCTTCGTGCTGATCCCGTTCGGCCTGTTCGGCAAATCGGCCTTCATGGCCGAGCGAGTGCTTGGCAACGTGATCTCGTCCGGGATCAAGGTCTTGGTGCTGGCCGTCATCATCGGCATCGGCTCGACGCTCTTCTCCGAATTCACGTCCGGTTTCGGCGGCCAGAACCCCTCGATTGATGAAGCGATGGCGATCGTGCTGGCCGCTCTGTCGCTACTCGGTCTTGGCATCTTCGGTCCCGGCATCGCCAGCGGGATCGTCTCAGGCGGTCCTCAACTCAGCGCCGGCGCCGCCGTCGGGACGGGCCTTGCCGCCGGTGGCATGGTCGCTCTTGGCGCCGGCGCCGTCGGCGCGGCCGCATCCGGCGGTGCCGCACTGGCTGGTGGCGCCGCCGCCGCCGCTCGGGGCGGCGCCGCGCTCGCGGGTGGCGCATCGACCGCATACAGCCTTGGCGCAGCCGGACAGTCCGGTGCAGCCGGCGTCGCTTCCGGGCTCGGCGGGGTCGCCCGCGCCGGCGGCAGCGCCGCCGTGTCGCCGCTGCGCCGTGCCGCGTCGCGCGCTGCCGAAAGCATGCGTTCCAGCTTCAGCGCTGGCGGCAAGGCGGCATTCGAAGCCACAGGCGGAACTTCCACCATGGGCTCGATCGGCGGTGATGCCGCCGGCGACGGAGCAGCGCCCGCGCGCGCTGGCGGCGCTCCGGCCTGGGCGCAACGCATGCGGCGCTCCCAACACATGACCCACGCCGCGCAGGCCACAGCCCATGCCGTTCGCTCAGGCGACGCACATGGCGTTGGCTCGTCCGTCAACCTGTCCGAAGGCGATCGCTGATGTTCAAACGACCCTCTACCCATTACGGCAAGGCTCCCGAGCCGGAGACGCCTTATCAGCGCGCCGCCCAAGTTTGGGACGAGCGCATCGGCGCATCACGCATCCAGGCCAAAAATTGGCGATTGATGGCGTTTGGCTCGTTGCTCCTGTCAGCCGGATTCGCCACCGCGCTCGTCGTACAGTCAGCCCGCGGGACCATCGTGCCCTGGGTGGTCCAAGTCGACCGGCTCGGCCAGGCGCAAGCGGTTGCCCCCGCTCAGGCGGACTATCGTCCGACCGATCCGCAAATCGCCTTTCACCTCGCGCGCTTCATCGAGCAGGTCCGATCGATTCCCGCGGACGCCATCATCGTCCGCCAAAACTGGCTGCGAGCTTACGATTTCACGACCGACCGCGGCGCTGCAGCCCTGAACGACTACGCGCGGTCGAACGACCCGTTCGCAAAGGTAGGCCGTCAGCAGATCGCCGTCGATGTCTCCAGCGTCATTCGCGCGTCACCCGACAGCTTTCGCGTTGCCTGGGTCGAGCGCCGCTACGAAAACGGCCAACTCGCCGAGACCACGCGCTGGACCGCGATCCTGACGATCGTGGTCCAGATCCCCCGCAACGCCGATCGCCTCCGGGCGAACCCGCTCGGCATCTACGTCAACGCAATAAATTGGTCACGGGAGCTTGGGCAATGAAGCCGTCTTTCCGTAAAGCCGGAAACCCGGCTTCACACAGTCTCGCATTTCCGGCTCTCCGCAGAGCCGCAATCCCGGCGATCCTGCTGGCGACGACTGCCCTCGCTGGCTGCGCCACCACCACGCCGCCGCCCGAGATTTCCTACGACAACGCGGCTCCCGCCGTGCAGACTGTCGATCCGCCTGCACCTGTCACCGTGGTCGAGCTGCCGCGCCCGCTGCCGCTGCCCGGCCAGTTGCAGCGCGTCGAGCCATCGCGGCGTCCGGCCGAGCCCGCTGATCCGACGGCGCGAGTGAACCAGGCCAACGCCGCCGCGCGCATTCAGCCGGTGCGCGATGGCTTCATCAATTCGATGCAGGTCTATCCCTTCACCCAAGGCGCACTCTATCAGGTCTATACCGCCGTCGGTCAGATCACCGATATCGCGTTGCAGCCGGGCGAGCAGCTCGTCGGCTCCGGCCCCGTCGCCGCCGGCGACACCGTGCGCTGGATCATCGGCGACACCGAGAGCGGCGCGGGTGCGACGCGGCAGATCCATATCCTGGTGAAGCCAACGCGCGCCGAACTGATGACCAACCTCGTCATCAACACCAACATGCGCACGTACCACATGGAGCTTCGGTCGACCGAGCGCACCTATATGGCATCGGTCTCCTGGCAGTACCCGCAGGACCAGCTCATTGCGCTGCGCCGGCAGAACGCCGAGGCCCAGGCGGCGCAGCCTGTGGCCAGCGGTGTCGATCTTGCCAACGTCAACTTCCGCTATGCGATCGAAGGTGATCGGGCACCCTGGCGTCCCTTGCGCGCTTTCGATGATGGTCGCCAGGTCTTCATCGAGTTTCCCCGCGGCATCGGTCAGGGCGAAATGCCGCCTCTCTTCGTCGTTGGCGCGGAAGGCGACACCTCAGAGTTGGTGAACTACCGCGTGCGCGGGCACCACATGATCGTCGACCGCCTCTTCGCCGCCGCTGAACTGCGGTTTGGTTCCGGCGATCGGCAGCGGCGCGTTCGCATCACACGCACCGACGGGAGGCCGACTTCGTGAGCGAGAACCCTCTCCGGAATGAGGATGCGCCCAACGACGACGCGCAGCCGTTGACCGGCGAACCGGCCAGCGCGGCGCCGATGCGGCTGCGCGCGGATCCACCCCGCGTCACCCGGCTATCGCGCAAGGTCCTGGCTGGCGTGGGCCTCGTCGCGAGCCTCGGCCTCGGTGGCGCCTTGATCTACGCGCTTCAAACCCGCGACAGCGGCCGACCCAATGAGGAACTCTACTCGACCGAGAATCGCTCGACGGCTGACGGGCTCGCGGGCCTGCCGCGCGATTACAGCGGTGTTCCTCGGCTCGGTCCACCGCTTCCCGGCGATCTCGGCCGGCCGATGCTCAGCCCGGCGAACGGCGGACAGCCTGTTCCGGCCCCTGGCATCGCGACTCCGAATCCCGGGGTTAGTCAAGAGGAGCAGCGGCGCCTTCAGGAAATCGAAACCGCCCGGACCAGCCGGCTGTTCTCCGGGTCGGAGTCCCGCGTCGGTGCCCCCGCAACAACGCCGGCCGTCGTGCCTCCGCCGACGCCAAATCTCGCCAGCCTCGGGCTCGCGCCGCCGCCGGCAACGCCTTCAGCCCAGGATCGTCAGAACGCCTTCCTCAATGCCGCGCCCGATCGCAGGACGGTGGCGCCCGATCGAGTCGTCGCGCCGCCGTCTCCAAACGTTCTGCAAGCCGGCGCCGTCATCTCGGCTGCGCTCATCACCGGAATTCGTTCCGATCTACCTGGACAGATCACGGCGCAGGTCACCGAGAACATCTACGACAGCCCGACCGGGCGAATCCTTCTCGTGCCGCAGGGCACGCGCGTCGTGGGCCAGTACGACAACAGCGTGCAATTCGGACAGAGCCGCGTGCTCTTGGTCTGGAACCGGCTGATTTTCCCGAACGGTCGTTCGATCGTGCTAGAACGCCAACCCGGAGCTGACTCCCAAGGATTTGCCGGCCTTCAAGATGGCGTGGACTACCACTGGTGGGATCTCGCCAAGGCCGCTGGTCTGTCCACACTCCTCAACGTCGGTGCTGAACTTGCCGTCGATGATCAAGACCGGCTGCTGCGAGCCATCCGCAATGGTGGCCAGGACACGATCAACGATGCCGGTCAGCAGATCGTTCGCCGCCAGCTTAACGTCGCTCCGACGCTCACGATCCGGCCGGGCTTCCCGGTCAGGGTGATCGTGACGCGGGATCTGGTACTAGAACCATATGGAGGGTGATCATGGCGAAGCTCAAGCTTGGCGCGCTCTTGGAAGACAAGGCTGTTAAGGTGTCGCTCGAACTGCCGGCCTCGCTGCATCGCGACTTGGTGCTCTACGCCGAGGTCCTGGGGCGCGAACAGGGGCAAACCATTTCAGATCCGATCAAGCTCATAGCGCCGATGTTGCAGCGTTTCATCGCGACCGATCGCGCGTTCACAGCCGCCAGGAAGTCAGCTCCGGACTGACGGGGACGACCCCATCAGTATATTCCGTGTATGACGCGAACAGCGGTGCTAACCAAAAGCAGCCACAGCGCCTCGTCCCAATGGTTGAACCCATCACGCCTCAGGAATTTCTCACGGAGCGTGATCGCAAAGACGGCGCTACAGATCGAGTAAAGCGAGAGTACGAACGACACCATTGGGAAATAATGCGCCCGGCCGTATAGCCCAATAATAGAGGAGACGCAGAGTTTTGTAGCGAAGCGTCGAAGCGTCAGGCGCGACTCGGCGTCTAGATGCGGCATCATGAATGCTCGCTGCCATCATCGCGCCGACTATGCGTTCGCGGGTCCCATCGATCAGCTCGCACGTGCGCGATAGCGCGGTGCGGCCTTCAAAAAAGTATGCCTGTCTCGATCAGCGCGCGCACCTGATCGCGTCGATCGAAGTCACGACCGAAGCCAAAGCCCGCCTCGAGGTTCCCGATCCGGGTGTACGACACCTCTCCTCGCGCGAAGAATATGCCTTTCTGATAAGTCGGCGTTAAGGTCAGCGACCAGGCACTGCTTCCGGGACCATAAAGCAAGTTCGTTGGCGCACACGACGCGTCCGATCCGCATCTTCCCCCGCTAGTCTTCAGATACTCAGCCCGCGCGCCGAGCGACCACTCCTTGTCGATCGCGTATTTAACGAGCAGCGCCCCGCCGTAGGTATCGGCGGAACGATTGATGCCGAGCTGATCATCGCGGCCAACGTGGCTGTATTGGAGATACGGCGTCAGCGTGAGCGGACCGCTCGTATGGGTGTAAATGAGATTGAAAATGCTGCTATTGTTCTGCGCCAAAGGCGTCGCGAAGGAGGATTTGTCATTACGCGATAGCGCACCAGCGCCGACGAAGCTCAGCGAATTCGAGGAATCAAACGCGTAGGAAAGCGTGCCCGAGAGCCAGTTCAGCTTTCCCGAAAAGTAGCCGTCGTTAAGCGAGACCGCCGCACTGACCGCTCCCTTGGCGTAGTTCACTTGAACGCCGCGGCTGATGGCCGGCTCCTGATTCCACAGCAAGCCGCGCTCGATATTGACGTTTTGGAAGGTGAACGTCGACTCCGCGCCGACCATCGTCGGCAGTAATCCGGCAGACACGGATAGTTCGGGCGATATCACCGCTTTCGCGTACGCCACCGGAACCGGACCAAAAAGCTGTTCTGTCGCTTCGGTCGCCTTCAGGTAAGACGTACCCAGCGAAGGGATGGAGTAAATGCCCGTCTGAACATAGAACTGTAGCGGGCCCCGGGTCGTTTGAAACTGGACTTGCGCGTTGCTGATATCGACGAAGCCATCGCGGTTGCCGATCCCGCCGGCGTGCGTTGCATTGGTCTGCGCGACGCCAATGCCCGTCACTTGGCCCGACACCAGAACCTGACCGAACGGTCCTGCCTCAAGCGCGATGGCGTCAGGATTAGGGACGAGGGGGCCAGCAAAACTGGGTGCCGGAACCGGATCTGCATATGCCGCGCTCGCGCCGAAGAGCGTAGCGCACGCCACTCCAAGCGCCAGGGTCGAGGGCGATGTCAACCACCGTTTGTGTCGCGGCGTCGACTTGCGAATAGCAGAGAAATCGGCAGGTCCGGGCATATTGCATCCCCATTTGATTGGGCAGATGCAGCGAAGCACTAATTTTACGCGTATAAAGTCGGCGCTTTATCTGACGCTGGGACGTAAGGATCGCATATATATTTGGGAGGGATCGGCACTGTTTGACGCCGCTTAGACCGCCTGGCGGTAATGGAACTCAGAAACGGCGGCTTCGACCATTATGCAGTAGCTGCTTGCCCGGACGTCAAGCTCAGCAGCCGACGAAAGGGCGGGTTGTCATTCTCGGTCGACCAAACCGCCGAGAAGGGCACCGCACACCCTTCGAGCCTCCGATAGGTGATGCCGGGGAACGACGTCTCCGCGACCGATTGGCTTGCTATCGAGATGCCCCTGCCAATCGCAACCAACTGCATCAGGGTCTGTGACGACACCCGGTCACGCTGTATCCGTGGCGAATATCCAATAGAGGAGAGGTGCCGGAAAACGAACGCTTCGATATCGCGTCCCGGCGTAGCTTCGGTCACCAGAAACTGCTTCAGCCGGATGTCACTCCACGCGATTTCGCTCTTCTTCGTGAGTGCATCACTCTCCGGCAAGACGACGAACACATCCTCGCTCCACAGCCGTTTGGTGGCAAGGCTTCCAGTGTCAAGCGGCGCGGCCATGAACGCGATATCGAGATTGCCGCGCTCCAGGTCCTCGAAGAGCTGTGTATGTGTGCCTTCCACAAACTCAAGCTGCACCGCTTCATGCTGCCGACAAAAGCGAATAAGGAGCTCCCCGAGAAACCCGGTTGCGAGCGGAGATGACAGGCCGACGCGAACCGTACCGGACCGGCCGCGACCTATCGTGCCGACATCGCCTACCGCGCGATCAATCTCGTTCAGCGCGGCTTGGGCATGCTCGACAAAAATCGAGCCAGCTTGCGTTAGCGAAACGCCCGACCTCTTGCGAAGAAATAGGCTGGAGCCCAGCCCGTCCTCCAAGTTTCTGACCTGTCGACTGATCGTCGACTCCCGCACCCCAAGGCGTGAGGATGCCTTGCGAAAGCTTCCAAACCGGGCGGCCGTCACAACGTATCGTATGTGCCTAAGTTCTAGCTCAAATGCCTTCACCGCCGGAGGGGCCGAGCTGTGCAGCGATGTCGGCGGCGATGGAAGCTACAGCGCATCTCGGCGTTACCTGTGATTGGAACGCGTCGAGTCGAACGCGATGCTATAGGAAGCTGCTTACCCCGCGTGACATAAGGATCGCGTAGAGTTTCGGGGGCGACCGCAAAGACCGCGTAAGACGCAGCCCTCATTCGCCAGTTCGAAAGCCTACTCTACTTCACTCGCATTCATCTATTCATGACCGGCCAAGAAACGTCGCAGGCGGTAGCTGTGACATGCTCCCTTACGCCATCCTTATACACGGGCGTAAAAACTCAGCGCCGCCTTTACGTGCAACGTCTTAAAGGCGTCCCGCAGACTGACACTAAACTGGAGCTGCAGCCAAAATGCTCAGCAACTTTCTGGCCGAGAAGCCGAGATCTGCGCGTCTACTGAGCCGCGTGCGTCCGCGCTCGCGCACGCAGAGACGATCTTTCGGCGTCGTCGCGCTGTTTGGAGAATCCTCGTGACCGAAACCCTCATGATTGGTCTGGCCGGCGCCTGCGCGGTCGGCCTCTTCATCTACCTTTTCTACGCCCTCATGAAGCCTGAGCGCTTCTGAGCATCAACGATCCATTCTAACCGGCAGGTGGCAAATATGGGCGACCTCATCTTCGTAGCGGTAACGCTCGGATTCTTCGCAATCACAGCAGGGTTCATCGTGGCCCTCGATCGAATTTGAGGGGGCTCTGATGGGATACGATCTGAATCAATTCATCGTCGTTCTGGCGATCATGACGGGCCTCGTCTTTGTGACTGGCCCGTGGCTCACGCGCATCTTCACCGCGCCTGGACACAATATTATCGAGCGCGGCACCTACCGGTTGCTGGGCGTCGATCCCGCCGAGCCGATGTCTTGGAAACGCTATGGCGCGGTGCTGCTCCTCAGCAACGCCGCCATGATGCTGCTCGGCTACCTGATTTTGCGCATCCAGCAACTTCTGCCCGGCGATTCGCTCGGTCGCTCTTCGCAGACACCCGACCTCGCGTTCAACACCGTCGCCTCGTTCATCACCAATACCAACTGGCAGGCCTATTCTGGCGAAACGAGCCTCTCGAACCTGTCGCAGATGGCGGTCATCACGTTCCTGATGACCGTCAGCGCCGCGACCGGCGTTGCCGCCGCGGGCGGCTTCATCCGGGGCCTTAGCCGCAAGAGCGCCGGCGACATCGGCAATTATTGGGTCGACTTCACGCGCGTCACCTACCGCCTGCTGCTCCCGGTCTGCTTCGTCCTTGCGCTCATCTATGTGTGGCAGGGCATGCCGCAGACGCTGACGGCCGACACGGTGGTCACGACGCTCGAAGGCGCTCGCCAGCAACTCATCATCGGGCCGGTGGCCAGTCTCGAGACCATCAAGCACATCGGCACCAACGGCGGTGGCTTCTTCGGCATGAACGCCGCGCATCCTTTTGAAAACCCGACACCGCTCACCAACACGCTGCACATCCTGAGCATGTTGTTGATCCCGTCGGCCCTGACCTACGTCTTCGGATCGATGATCGCCAACCGCAAGCAGGGTTGGTCGTTCTTCGCCGCCTTCTTCGTCATGTTCCTCGGTTTCCTAGCGCTGGTCTACGGCGCCGAGCATGCGGGCAATCCGATGCTCTCGCCGCTGGGAATTGATCAGGCGCAGACCGCAACGCTCGGCGGCGGCAACATGGAGGGTAAGGAACTTCGCTTCGGCATCGCGCAGACCAGCCTGTTCGTGACCACCACGACGGCGGCGACGACGGGATCGGTCGACTCGATGCACGCCTCGCTGACGCCGCTTGGCGGCCTCGTCCCGATCGCCCAGATGATGCTCAACAACGTGTTCGGCGGCGATGGCGTCGGCCTCATCAATCTCGTCACCTATGCAATTCTGACCGTCTTCCTGGTCGGCATGATGATCGGGCGAACGCCCGAATTCCTCGGCAAGAAGGTCGAGGCGCGCGAGATGAAGTTCGTGATGCTGGCTGTTCTGGCCCATGCCTTCAGCATCCTCGGTTTCACGGCGCTCGCATGCGTCATGCCCTCCACCGTCGACAGTCTGGCCAACATGGGGCCCCACGGTTTCAGCGAAGTGCTCTACGCCTATACCTCGGGCACCGCCAACAACGGTTCGGCCTTCGCCGGCTTCAACGCCAACACGCCCTTCTTCAACACAACCATTGGGCTCGCGATGCTGGTCGGGCGCTATCTGACCTTGCTGCCGATGCTGGCGGTCGCGGGCGTGATGGCGGCGAAGACGACGGTGCCGGCTGGCCCAGGGACGCTCTCGACCGCAACGCCGCTGTTCACAGGGCTTCTCGTGTTCGTGGTGTTGGTGGTCGGGGGTCTGACCTTCCTCCCCGCGCTCGCGCTCGGCCCCATCGTCGAGCATCTGCTGATGCTGTCTGGCACGACATTCTGAGGACATCGCCATGCACAACGATCAATCGACATCCGCCGACCTCTCTGCCACCTCCGCCTTCAAGGGCATCGCCCGGCCGGTGCTTGTTTCAGCCCTGCTATTCATGGTGGTGACAGGTCTGGCCTATCCGCTGGCGACAACCGGCGTCGCCAATCTGCTCTTCCCGAGCCAGGCTCAGGGAAGCCTGATCGAGAGAAACGGGCAGGCCATCGGGTCTCGCCAGATCGGACAATATTTCGCACGCCCGGAATATTTCCATAGTCGGCCAAGCGCCACGTCGGGTCCCGACCCGCAGGACCCCTCCAAGACGGTCGACCAGCCGTATAACGCTGGAGCCAGCGCCGCGAGCAACCAGGGTGTTCTCAGCAAGAAGCTCCTCACCGCGGTCGAAGAGCGCGCCATCGCCTACCGTCAGGAGAACGGACTGGCGGCCAACGCCGCCGTTCCGGTCGACGCGGTGACCGCGTCCGGCTCAGGTCTCGACCCGCATATCTCGATCGCCAACGCCAACATCCAGGCGCAGCGGGTCGCTCGCGCCCGAGGGGTGGCGGTGGACCGCGTCCTGGCGCTGATCAATGAGAATGTCGATCGACCGCAGTTCGGTCTGTTCGGCGACCCACGCGTCAATGTCCTTGCACTCAATCTCGCGCTCGACGCGGCTGCCGCGCCGGCCCGTCCGGCTGCCCAATAAAACCGAGGTGGCATCATGTCCGATCTAGAGACTCCTACGGCGCAGAGCGCCGCCGTCCTCGGCGGAAACGTCAAGCAAGTGCCGTGGGCATCAGTGGCCGCGGAAGCCTTCAAGAAGCTGTCACCGCGCGTTCAGATCAAGAACCCGGTGATGTTCGTCGTGTTTCTCGGCAGCATCGTCACAACTTTGCTTTTCATTCAGGCCGTGACCGGCAAGGGCGAGGCGTCCGCTCCCTTCATCTTCGCGATCGCCGCATGGCTTTGGTTCACGGTCCTTTTCGCCAACGCTGCCGAGGCCATGGCGGAAGGGCGCGGCAAGGCGCAGGCCGATGCGCTGCGCGCCACCCGCCAGCGCGTTCTCGCTCGGATGCTCAAGGAGCCGCGACGTGACGCCGAATCCTGGCCTCAGGCGAGCGACGAACTGGGTGTGGGAGCATACGTGCTTGTCGAGGCTGGCGAGATCATCCCGGCCGACGGCGAAGTGCTGCAAGGCGCAGCTTCGGTGGATGAGTCCGCAATCACCGGCGAGTCCGCCCCCGTCATCCGCGAGGCAGGCGGCGACTTCGCATCCGTGACGGGCGGCACACGCGTGCTTTCGGACTGGATTGTTGTCGAGGTCACTGCCAAGCCGGGCGAGGCCTTCCTCGATCGCATGATCGCGATGGTCGAAGGCGCTAAGCGTGGCAAGACACCCAACGAGATCGCACTCACGATCCTATTGGTCGCACTCACGATCATCTTCCTGCTCGTCTGCGTCACCCTCCTGCCGTTCTCTAGCTTCAGCACGATCATCAACGGCTCGGGCACGGTGGTGACGATCACGGTGCTCATTGCGCTTCTCGTTTGCCTCATCCCGACGACGATCGGAGCACTGCTCTCAGCCGTGGGCATCGCCGGTATGAGCCGGATGATGAAGGCCAATGTGCTGGCCACCTCTGGCCGCGCGATCGAGGCGGCGGGTGATGTCGACGTCCTCCTCCTCGACAAGACCGGCACGATCACGCTCGGCAATCGCGAGGCGACGAAGTTTCATCCCGCGCCCGGCATCAAAGAGCCCGCGCTGGCCGACGCGGCGCAGCTCGCATCCCTTGCCGACGAGACGCCCGAAGGGCGCTCTATCGTGATCCTGGCCAAAAACGCTTTCGGCATCCGCGGCCGCGAGCTTCAGGGCGCGGAGACAATCGGTTTCACCGCGCAAACCCGAATGAGCGGCATCAACATCGACGGCCGCCAGATCCGGAAAGGTGCGGCCAGTGCGATCCGCGCCCATGTCGAGGCGATGGGCGGTGTCTTCCCCAAGGAAGTGACCACGACCGTCGAAGAAGTTTCTCGCCGCGGCAGCACACCGCTCGTCGTTAGCGACGGAACCAATGTCCTGGGCGTGATCGAGCTCAAGGACATCATCAAAGGCGGGATCAAGGAGCGCTTCGCCGAGCTTCGCGCGATGGGCATCAAGACCGTGATGATCACCGGCGACAACCAGTTGACGGCAGCGACCATCGCGGCCGAAGCCGGCGTCGACGATTACTTGGCTGAGGCGACGCCGGAGGACAAGCTCCGGCTTATTCGCCAGTACCAGGCTGAGGGACGGCTCGTCGCGATGACCGGCGACGGCACCAACGACGCGCCCGCGCTCGCCCAAGCCGATGTCGCCGTCGCGATGAACAGCGGTACGCAGGCGGCCAAGGAAGCCGGCAATATGGTCGATCTCGACAGCAACCCAACCAAGCTGCTGCGCGTCGTCGAAGTCGGCAAGCAGATGATCATGACGCGCGGCGCGCTCACGACCTTTAGCGTCGCAAACGACCTGGCCAAGTATTTCGCGATCATTCCCGCCGCCTTCGTCGCGACCTATCCGCCGCTCGCCGCGCTCAACGTGATGGGACTGCACAGCCCGGCCTCGGCGATTCTCTCTGCGGTCATCTTCAACGCGCTGATCATCGTCGTGCTAATCCCGCTCGCCCTACGCGGGGTGAAGTATCGCGCCGAACCGGCGGCGCGGCTTCTCGGTCGGAACCTGCTCATCTACGGATTAGGCGGGATTATCGTGCCATTTATAGGTATAAAGCTCATCGACCTCGTGCTCACGCCGTTCTTTTAGACGAACGGCGTGCGGCACTGGCGTGAGGCAGTAGACGATGAACGATCAGCGACCTGATCCGGACGCTCTTCTGGAGGCCGTAAGAGGTAACGCAGAGCACTCCAAACGCGGACAGCTCAAGATTTTCTTCGGGGCCTGCGCTGGGGTGGGGAAGACCTTTGCGATGCTTCAAGCGGCGCGGCAGGCTCAGGCTGAGGGCGTGCGCGTCGGAATCGGCATCGTCGAGACGCACGGCCGCAAGGAAACCGAGGCGCTGATCGACGGCTTTGCCATTCTCCCGCGCAAGACGTTGCCGGGTAATGGCAGGCCTGTCACCGAGTTCGATCTCGATGGCGCCCTGGCGTCCGACTACAAGCTGCTGGTGGTCGACGAGCTTGCCCACACGAACGTCGCCGGCAGCCGCCATGCCAAGCGGTGGCAAGATGTCGAAGAGCTGCTCGACGCCGGCGTCGATGTCTACACCGCGCTCAACGTACAGCACCTCGACAGCCTCAACGACATCGTCGGCGGCATTATCGGCATTCGCGTCCGTGAAACCGTACCCGATCGCATTTTCGATTCCGCGACCGATGTCGTGCTGGTCGATCTGCCGCCGGACGATCTGCTCGCCCGCATGAACGCCGGCAAGGTCTACTTGCCCGTGTCAATCGAGCGCGCGCGTCAGAACTTCTTCCGCCGCGGCAATCTGATCGCGCTACGCGAGCTTGCGCTCCGCCGCGTCGCCGACCGGGTCAACGCCGATGTCCGGACCTACCGCGTCTCGCACGCGATCAAGACGGTCTGGCCGACGCAGGAATTGCTCATGGTCTGCGTCAGCGCGGATCGGTCCCAGGAAAAGCTCGTCCGTGAAGCCGGGCGCCTCGCCCAGCGGCTTCAGGCCAAATGGATCGTCGTCCACGTCGATCAGCCCTATCAAAATAATGACGCGCGATCCCGCGAGGCGCTGCTCGTCATCGCGAAGACGGCCCAATCAGCCGGCGCGGAGTTTGCAAATGTCCCTGGCCAAGACATTACCGAGGCGATCCTCGACTATGCTCGAAAGCGCAACGCCACCAAGCTCATCATCGGAAACACAGCTCGCCGACGCATATTTACGTTCAAACGTCGATTGCAGGAACGGCTTGCCCGCGCCAATCCGGAAATTGGGCTCCTGCTGCTGAGCGTTGACGAAGTCCGGGCGACCCGCCGAGTTCGTTGGATACCGGAGGAGCCGCAGACGCAGATCGCGGCGCTTGGCATCGCCACGCTCGCATGCGGCGCGGCGACCTTCCTCGCCTCCCAGCTCGTAGGCTTTTTCGATCTTTCCAACGTCGTCATGCTTTTCCTGGTGACGACCGTGTTCATCGCCTTGCGACTCGGCCGCCTCGCCGGGGCGTGGGCGTCCCTGCTTTCGGTAGGCTGCTTTGACTTCTTCTTCGTCGAGCCGAAGCTCTCGTTCGCGGTCACCGACACGCAATACATATTCACTTTCGCGCTTATGATGGTAGTCGCAGTCGTGATCAGCCAACTCGCGGCGCGCCTCCGATCGGAAGCTCGTGTAGCCCGTGCCGGAGAACGACGGGCGTCGGCCTTGGCCAGGATCGCCCGCGACCTCTCAAGCGCGATCAAGATTGACCAAGTTGTCGCGATTTGCCGGGAAGCGCTGACACCACTGTTCGAAGCGCGGATCATCCTCCTGGTTCCCGACAAGAACGAGCGCTTGATGCCTACCGAGGACCCCGGCCTTGTCGATACATCGACCGCACAATGGGCTTTCGATCATGGACAACAAGCGGGCCTTGGCACTCAGACCTTGAGCGCCGCCCACGCCCTGTACCTTCCCCTGAAAGCGTCGATGGCCATGCGCGGAGTGCTGGCGGTCGTGCCGGTCGGCGCGCCGCTGCCCGACGATCCGGACGATCGCCGTCTGCTTGATGCCTGCTGCTCGACCATTGGCCTCACGCTCGAGCGCATCCACTTCATGGAAGTCGCACAGGAAACCCTGGTCCGGATGGAGGGTGAGAAGCTCCGCAACGCGCTGCTGTCGGCCGTATCGCACGACCTCAAGACGCCGCTGACCGCGATCCGCGGCCTGGCCGAGACGCTCGAGCATCGCAAAGAGCTTCCAGTCGAAGATCGCAGTGACCTGGCGCGCTCGATCCGGGTTCAGGCCGACGAGCTCAAGCGCCTCGTTGCCAACCTGCTCGACCTGGCACGCATGCAAAGCGAAGGCGTGCGGCTCAACAAGGAATGGAATTCCTTGAGCGAGATCGTCGGCAGCGCCGTGTTACAATCGCGCGCGATCCTCGAACCTCGCAAGGTTCGCACCAATCTGCCGGCGGATCTTCCGCTCATAGAGGCCGATGCCACGCTCATCGAGCGCGTTCTTATCAATCTGTTCGACAACGCCGCCAAGTATACGCCGCGCGATAGCACGATAAACGTTCGGGCCGGTGCTACGGCGGACACCATGTATCTTATCGTTGAAGATAATGGCCCCGGGCTCCCCGTGCGGGATCCGGAAATGCTCTTCGAGCCGTTCGCGCGCGGGCAGAAGGAGTCGTCGGTCGCCGGCGTTGGATTGGGGCTCGCGCTCTGCCGCAGTATCATCACGGCTCACGGCGGAAGCATCCGAGCCGAACAGCGCAAACCAAACGGAGCTGCGTTCGAGATACGACTGCCGCTTGGGACGCCGCCTGCGATCGAAAGTGAACCGATCCATGATCAAGCCGCGCATTCTGATCGTTGAAGACGAAGCCGATATTCGGCGCTTTATCCGCATGGCGCTGGAAAAAGAGGGCATGAATGTCTTCGAGACGGCGACGGCCGAAGAGGCGCGGCTGAATGCGGGCAGTCGCAAGCCCGACCTGATGATCGTCGATCTCGGACTACCCGACGGCGACGGCAAGACGCTGATCCGGGAAGTGCGCGGCTGGATGTCAGCGCCCGTTCTCGTACTATCCGCGCGCGAGCAGGAAACCGAAAAGGTGGAGGCGCTTGACGCCGGCGCCGACGACTATCTGGTCAAGCCGTTTGGCGTGCCCGAACTCCTGGCGCGAGTGCGGGCACAACTGCGGCGCGCCGGCACCGTATCGAACGGCGGCGCAGCGTCGCCCGTAGCCAAGTTCGGGTCGGTCACCATCAATCTTGCCACGCACGAAGTTGCGCGCGCGGGCATACCCGTCCATCTCACGCCCAACGAGTTTCGACTTCTGACGGCGTTGGTCCGTGGCCACGGCAAGGTGCTAACCCACCGCCAACTGCTTATGGAGGTGTGGGGTCCCGGATACTCAGAACGCGCCCATTACCTCCGCATCTACATGGCGCAGCTCAGGCAAAAGCTCGAAGAGGAGCCGTCGCAGCCCCAGCACCTCCTGACGGAATTGCAGGTCGGATACCGCTTGTCCGGCCTGGAGGCCGCCGAGGCACGTCATAGCTGAGGCTGAACAACCGGATCAATCCGACAATCCGCAAGGACCAGATCATGGCCGAAAATCAGAATGAAACTGTCATCGAATTGGCCACCGACGGCCGTATCGAGAAAGCTGACGTCGAAACCGCCATGCGGCAGCTTGATACGGCGCTTGAGCGCGGCGACACCGTCCATGTCTTCGCGGAAGTCCGCAACTTCAAGGGCATGTCCTCGGAGGCGTGGCGTAGCGATCTTGGCAATGCGTTCCGCTACTTGGCACGGCTCAGACAATTCGGACGGATCGCCATCGTCAGCGACCAGGCTTGGATCCGTAACGCCGCCCGGATCGAAAACGCCTTGCTGCCCTATGTCAGCTATCAGTCCTATACGCCCGATCGTCGGGAGCACGCCCTCGCCTGGGTTCGCGGTGACGTCGATTGCGCGCATCCTGAAAGCCTGCGGGTCTTAGAGAACGGTGATTCCGATATTTTCACCTTCGAGATCGACGGGCGCATCACCAGCGCGGATGCGCGCAATCTCGCCGAGAGGCTTTCGGCCGCGTTCAGCGGCGGGGGCGGTCGCCGTCTCCTCGGCATCGTCCGTCACTACGACGGCTTCGAGCCGTCGCTGCTCGTTGATACGAGGCTGCTCGAACTGAAGATCGGACTGTTACGCCATATCGAGCGATATGCGCTCGTCGGCGGGCCCGACTGGATAAGTCGCCTCACCAACCTCTTCGATCCGCTGCTCAAGATGGAAGCCCGTCATTTCGCGGCTGGCGACGAAGAGGCTGCACGGGCCTGGTTGCGCCGCCATGGCGGCTGAAGAAGAGCCCGTCCCCGCCAGCCCATCGGAGACTGCTTCCTCGGTCCGGAGCACCAACGCGAAGAGCGTCGATCCGGTATCGGACGAAGCATATTTCGCCCGCCGGGCGGCACAGGAACTGGAGTTAGCGGCCAACGCTTCAGATGTAGCGGTCAAGAGACTTCATCTCGATCTCGCCGCGCGATATGCAACGCGCCGCGAGTTGGCTGCGCGAGACGTCGAGGCGAGTCATCCAATCGGTCGAACATGATTTTACCGCCGGCCGCCGAGAGCGAGGTCAAGCCCCGACCAGAGGTGCTCCCCAAGCCGGCATCGACCGCAATGTCCGCGCCGCTTAGAACCACGGCGAGCCAATCAGCCCGACGTCACAAGCGCTGTAGCCGCACACAATCGTCGGTCATCGCGATGACGACTGCAGGTCGGGCGACTAAGCTCGGGCCGCACCTCCTCATACAGAAAGAGGACTGATGCCAGTCATCGCAGCGTATCTCTACCGCGACGGTCGTCGGATTCGCGAGGTCGACATCGGCGAACGGGTTGATTGCCCGACGGATCGCTCCGAGTTCGTTTGGATAGGCTTGTCGGACCCATGCGCGGAGGACGTCATGGCATTACAGGCCCTCTACAATCTTCACCCACTCGCGGTAGAAGACTCGCTCAAAGACGGCCAGTTGCCGAAGGTCGATATCTACGGCGATCAGTTGTTCCTGATCGCGCGCACCGCGCAACTGGACGACGGCGTCATTGCCTACGGACAGACCGCCGTGTTCCTCGGTCACAGTCACATCATCACGGTGCGGCAAGGCTCAACCCGATCACACCTTCCGCTGCGCAAGCACCTGGAAGAGTCGCCAGATCTCCTCGGCCAAGGCACGGACTATGTGTTGCACGCAGTGCTGGATTTCATCGTCGACGGGTACATTCCACTGGTCGAGTCGCTCGAGGAAGAAGTCTCGGCTATGGAGCAGCGCACGCTCGACGCCTTCTTGGGTCGAACCGAGATCGCCCGAATATTCACGCTTCGGCGTCAGCTCACTCGCTTTGGACACATCCTGATACCCATGGAGGAGGTGGCCCGTAAGTTAGCTCAGACCAACCATCCTTGCATCGATGCCGAGGCTCGCCACTATTTCGGCGATGTGCTGGATCACGTGCGGCGGGTGGAGACGATGAACACTGGTCTCCGCGAGGTGCTGACTTCCGTTTTCGAGTTCAGCAATCTGATGGAGCAACAACGCACTGGCGCCATCACCCGCCAACTGGCGGCATGGGCGGCGATCCTGGCCGTGCCGACTGCCTTGGCTGGCATTTACGGGATGAACTTCGAGCATATGCCCGAGTTGCATTCCGTCTATGGCTACCCTGCGGTTATGTCGATCATCGCCGTGATATGCCTTACACTCTACCGGCGCTTCCGAAAAACTGGATGGCTATAGCCCACACTACTTAAGGCCAAAGACGCGGCATACCTCACGGCTGCCGACTTAGGAAGTAAGGCGCATATATACACCATCTTTACGTCTAGCCCGAAAATCTGATCTCGAATCTTTATGATCGTGCCTTTAGTTGGATTGCCGCCACCATGGAGGGCGGCATGCCAATCGCAGCAACTGATGCAAGGAATGCAGGGTTACGACTAGCGGGCTTGCTGGGCGTGATCATTGCCGCACTTGCGTTGAGCCGCCTGTACGCACTTGTCCATGTGCTTCCGCTGCATGAAGCCACGCCCTTTGAGATGCTTCTGGCGGCGTTGGGCTTCGTCGGCATGAGCGCGGGCAGCGCCTTGCTCGTGCTCGGTCGCCACATCTTTGATCAGATCGAGCTACCGAGGCGCTCTCCGGCGAACCCTCTCCACATTCCCTCCGAGAAGGCCTCGCACGCAATGAGATGGACCGTGGCGCCCGCCAATCCATCATCGGTGTCTCCGCGCCCGCCGCGCGCCAGCAACCATGTTCTGCTGCGGGGAGCACGATGAGGCACAATGATGAATCCAGAAGGCCTCCTGATGCTCCTGCTCATCATCGGCGGGTTGCTGTGGTTGAACATCTACCTCCGCGTAAAGCTGTTTCTGGCGAGCCGCCGGGACAGGCGCAAAGCAACAAAAGACCGCGGATCGGAGGAACGCTCCGCCTGAAAAAATCGCAAACATGATTGGAGCAGCCGCGATCAACCTGAGAGCAAGCGAACTTCGATCAACGTCGCGGCTTCGATTGACCGTCCGCTCGGTTTCACGGAATGACCAATGTCTGGCGCGTCCGTCTTCATCATCTTCTTGGCAGTGCTCTTGATTGCAGCACGCCTGTTGCTTCGCCCGGAGCGCCGACCGCCGGTCCCCGCGAGCGAAAAAGCCGAAGGCATTCCACGTAGCGATAGACCAGTTGGAACACGCCCTACAACGTTTGAGCCAAGCAAAAATCGCCGCTTTCTCAAGTTGTCCGCCCCTTCCGGTGGGCCTCAAAAGAGGCTCTCACATAGCCTGCGCGACGCTTGCAGTCATTTCACCGGCGGCAGCACATCGGCATCGCTTCGGATCGGACTGGACGCCTCCCTGAGCTATGGCCCACTTCGAAACGTGCTCGCTCGGCTCCAAAAAACAGAAGCAGCAATAGATGTACGTTTTGTCGAGGGTGACGGCGACGATATCGCCGATCAAGTTGCGCGCGGAACAATTGACGTCGCTTTCATACAAGAGCGGGTGGATAAAGCGTCCATCGTGTCCGAGCACTGCTGGAACGAGACGATCGTAGTAGCCTTGCCGGAGGGTCATCGGCTCGCCGGTCACCACGCCCTTCGTCGCGAAGCACTCAGATGCGAAACGTTTCTGATGGCGATCGATGAAACGCGCGTCATCCGCACGGCGAACGAAATAGCGACAATACTCGAAGGCCGGCCACGGTTGATCATTCCAACCCAGGTCCATCGCGACACTCTCATGCATCTCGTAGGATTGGGGTTCGGGATCGCGCTGACACGCTCTTGCGCACTAGGCGTTTATTACCCCGGCGTCATCTACCGACCGATCAGCGCTCCGGAGCCTCACGCTGCGGTCTACGCAATATGGCGGCCGGAGACCCTCTCGCCAGAGGCGTCAGTTCTGCTCGCCTATGCCCAGGCCGAAGGCCGTCAAGGAGCGGTGGAGTGATCGCCCCGTCAACCCATGCTGCGCGCCGCCGCCTGAGCTTCCTTCGGCTCATAAGGGCTTTTGCACCGACCTCGCCCAGGGTGCTATAGGATGCCGCCCCTCAGCATTCTTTCCGCGGCCGTTAAGATCATCGGCGTCTCAGGCCTGATCGGCCTGCTCGTGGCGGCTCATCATATACCAGCGGCCGCGACGCCGTTGCGCGCGGTCGCCTTGCTTTGGTTTCTTGCGCTCGGGATCATCTACGTTCTGATCCCGGGGAAACGAAGCGGGCGCTCCTTCCTTGGTCGCCGTCCATGGCGGTGAACAGCTTTCACGCTGATGTCGGCGACTGGATCCTCATGCTCGCGCGCTTCGCTTTGCTCGTGTCGCTAGTGGCGTTGTTCGTACGGCGACGCCAAGTCACACGAGGCATAATGGCGAAGCTCGACACGCTCGCGAAGTCTCGGCTCATCAACAAAGCCAAAGATCGGTCTGTAACCGAGGCTCCACAAGAACCTCTAGCTGGAGATCGAGGTCGGCTTAATGGATCTCAGGACGAGAAAGACTGAAAGCGAAGATCTTAGACGAAGCTAATCTGCCCTAACGCAATATTTGCGCGGTTTGGCCCGATCATACGCCATCCTGATGTCGGTCGAGCTACCGTTCGTTGCATTGGCCTCGCGCGGCCGTGACCGGCGAGCCTTGGAGCAATGATAGGGCACTCGCCGACCATGTGGGAAGCGGTCACGCGATTCCGGTGGATGAGGTTGTTGCGTGAGCAGGATAGCCGCTCGCGGATACACCTCCGCGCGTTTTGCGGGCAAGTCGGATTGATCCTCCTACTCTGCGCACCAACCTTTGCGCTCGATCATCGGCCGCCCTTTCTTTTCCTGTTCTTCGTGCATTTAATGTTTGCTGCATCCGCGCTCGTTCTCGTTGGGGTGGCGCTGGTCACGCGACAGCCAGTTTCGCGTACGAGCCTCTGCATGTGGGATCACGTCTTCGCCATGTTGCTCCTGATGCTGATCAGCTCCGCGGGACTCAGAATGCTGGTCAGCTAAGGCCGTGCGCTCGCCGTTCTCAGCCAAATCGGGTTCACCGGGTTACGTAACACATCGCTCTGAGGCTCGCGGGGCGATTGACGGGGCTAGGGCCGCAGCCCATGGTCGCTTGGTTATGCAAGCGTCGAAGGCTCACGTCCGATTCTGCAATCGCGGGTGCCAGCTCATGTCGGGCTGTTAGCCCCGGGTCCGGACGTTCGCGTGCTGGGTTCGGGGTAAGGGCATAGCCCGATCCGCCACGCCTCGCCAGCGTTCGCAACCCTCACACTACGAGCCTTCGTCATGACCCTTGTTAAAGCTGCCGCGCGCCCTCCCATTCATATGATCGACACCGAAGCCGATGCGCTGTCCGATCTCGGAATGCGTGCCCACGCCCGCCAGTCAGATGTTAGCCGCCTGTTGATGGCCGAGATCGAACGCGCCAGGATTCACACCGCCGAGGACATTCCTCCTGACGTCGTTACCATGCGTTCGACGGTCGAGTTTGTCGATCAGGCAACCGGCACCCGTCGTACCGTCGAACTTGTCTACCCTGCCGAGGCCGATATTGCTGCGAACCGGATCTCCGTACTCACTCCTGTCGGCGCCGGGCTCATCGGCTTGCGCGAAGGTGACTCAATACTCTGGCCAGATCGCGATGGACACGAGCGCACGCTGAGCGTGGTCAAGGTGATACAACCGGTGCGAGGCGCGAAAGCAAAAGGTCGGTGATCGCGACCCCGGCGGCCGATTCGACCGCCTACTTGATGAGCCTAAGGCCGGCTGACGACCGAAGAGCTGCGATTGGCGTTATTGCGCCGCTAGCTCTACGCGAGATCCAAAGGGTTTCAGCATTTGTTTGGCGGCAGGCCGCGCAGACATACGGTCGTACCAACCGCCCACCGAGGGCCGTTGCGGCACGTTTAGCCATGGCGTCTCTGGCCCGGCCGCAGCCATAAAGCCGTATAGAATGATATCCGCCATGCTCAAATTCTCGCCCGCAATGAAGGCCTTTTCCGCCATCTCATCGTCGAGCATGTTGAGCCCGCGTTCGGCGATCAGCCGGTTTGAGTGCATGGCTTCAAGCTGAAGGATTCGGTTGCCCCGATAGGCTTCGACCGCGATGTCCGACCCTCGGAACCATGCAACGAAATGGGAAATTATCTCCAAGTACATTCGCCGAGTCCACATGTGCACCTCAGCGCGCTCAACGGGCGAGTTGCCGCACAGGTGCCGGCCACCTTGAGCGATTTCATCGAAGTAGCCGCAGATCGCCGTTATCTCGGTAATCACACGACCATCATCCAACCGGAGGGCTGGTAATTCTCCGCGAGCGTTTACGTTCTCGAGATACGGACGACGGCGGTTCTCTAGTGCGGCAAGGTCAATAGTCTCCACATCGAAAGAAAGCCCTCCACGCTCAAGTACAAAAAGGCGGACAGTGGTCGGGTTCGGTCCAGGTTGCTTGGCGTCATAAAAAATCAAGATCCATCTCCTCATCAAGACGCGACACGGCGGTATGCTCCACCCCCTCGTCCTTGCCTTCCCGCACCCCAGTTTTCCGGAAGGCGACACATCCGTTAGAATGCAGGCCAGCGACAAAATCACCCGATGCGCGGGAAAAAGGGCAAGTCCTCGGAAAACTTGAGCAAGATGTCGTATATCGACCTCATGCTCGCTAGCGTTGCGAAGATCAGTCCATTGTTGTCGATTGGAAGCTTCGAAGATGTATGATCCAGCTAGCCTGGCGTGTCAGAATGCACTCGGTGGTGTCGTCTTGGAAACGAGCCGGGCCGTAGGATGGCGCTCTCTGCTGGTCGAACGCCGGCGATGGACTGCGGGTGAGATCGAGCTAAGTGGGACGCCGTCGCCAGATCTCCGTCTCGCAGTAGCGTTAGGCCCGACGCATTACGCCGAAGTGTTCTCAGCCGGGAAGTGGCGCGGTTCAAAAGTCCGCCGTGGCACAATCGGCGTTACGGCGCCCGGTGACACGGATCGGCTCCGGTGGAGCGCCCAAACAGCACTGGAAGCCACCAGCCTCTATATATCTCAAGCAATTCTTGCAGCGGCATCTGACCAGCTGCGAATATCGGGCGCTCATGGCGCGAACATCGCAAGCGCGAAGCCTATTTTTGCGGATGCGGCGGTGACGGGCGTGGTAAGCAGCCTAATTTCCGGCATGCGACGCGGTGCTCCGGAAATTTATGCAGAGTCGTGCGTATGCTGGCTAGCGATGCATCTAATGTTGATGCACGGCAGGATTGATCCTCTGACCCATTTCGCAGGGCAGGAAGGCATCACCGACAAGCGCCTATTGCGCGCCGTGGACCTAATTCGAATGCGGTATGCCGAGAATCTCACCCTAGACGAGCTTGCGTCGGTAGCTTGTGTGAGCAAGTTCCACTTTTCTCGACTGTTTAGGAAGCGGACTGGGCTGTCTCCCCACGCGTTTATCATGGAGGAACGAATGAAGACCGCTCGTGCCCTCCTGCTTGAGACTGATCTGCAGGTAGCCGAGGTCGCTCGGAGAGTTGGATACGCGCGTGCCTCAGCGTTCAGCGTTGCCTTCCGAAGCATAGTTGGCACTACGCCGTCTGATTTTCGCGTCGAGGCGCTACAATCAGACGTGACTTAGAATAGCGACGAACGAGCGGAACGCGCCCTCCGCCTGCAGGCGCCGGCTTTCCGCTTCGAACACGCGGCATGCGCGCTTAAGCTCCTGCGGCCTAGCATCCGGCAGGGTTGCACGAAGGACATCCTCGACCTTCTCCGACCATTGGACGAGTGTTCGGGAAACATCAAAAGTGGTCGTTGCCACGGCCTAAGTCCCTTCGCGACGGTCTTTATAGGCCATACGGTGCCGAGTGGCTCCCCAAGCCAATGTCGACTCCGTCGATCGGCAACTCCAGCGCACGGACACGAACCGGAGGGCCCGCCTTGCATCAGGCATTGAAACCGCCATCCGCCGTGATGGCGGACCCAGTCATAAAGCCGGCCGCGGGGCTCGCAAGGAAGCTCACGACCGATGCGATCTCATGTGGCTGGCCGACACGCTTGAGCGCAGTGAAGTCGATATTGACGTCGTTGAGCGCTCCATCGGCGGGGTTAAGGTCGGTCCTGATCGGCCCGGGCTGGACGAGGTTGACGGTGATGTTGCGGGTCCCAAGCTCGCGGGAGAGCCCGCGCGTGAGGGCAAGCTGCGCCGACTTGGTCACCGCGTACATCGTCAGCTGCGGAAACGGAACGCGCTCGGCGATGTTCGAGCCGATGAAGATGATGCGACCGCCCTCGGGCAGGTGCGGGATCACGGTCTGCGCCACCAGCACGGCGCCGCGGACATTGATATGCAGGAGGGTATCGATGTCGTCGAGGCTTAGCTCGGCAATCGTGCCGGTACGCGCGGTTCCGGCGTTGTTCACCAGGATGTCCAGACCGCCGAGCTTCGCGACCGCTTCTGCGACGAGACGCTTCACCGCTGCTGGATCAGCATTGTCGGCCTGGACCGCAAAGCCCCGCCGCCTTTTCGCTTCGATCTGTCGGACGATGTCCGCCGCGCTGTCGGCGTCGTTCTGATAGCTGAAGGCGACATCTGCGCCCTGGTTAGCCAGCTCGACCGCGATCGCCGCGCCGATGCCGCGCGAACCGCCCGTCACCAGGGCGCGCTTGCCGTTGAGGTCAGTCATGGATGATCTCCGGTATTGGCGGCGTGCGAGCCGCGAGTGTGTTAGATGAAGCAAGCGCTCGACGGCGGATCAGTCGGCCCGGACAATCAGCTTCTTGCCGCTGTGGCTGCCGTCGAAAAGCTTCAGGAAGGTTTCGGGCAGGCTCTCGAAGCCTTTGATGAATTCCTCGCCGTAGATGATCCTGCCGCTCGTCACCAACGGCGTCATTTCCGCGAGGAATTCTGGAAACGTGTCCAGCACGTAAGGCGTCGCGAACGCCTTGATGCTGACGAAGCGGTAGTGGATCAGCGTGATCATCCGAGGCAGATAGTTGGTGCCCTTAGGCAGCTCGGTGTCGCTGTAATCGGCGATGGTCCCGCAGAGCGTCATCTTCGCGTCAGTGTTGAAATGCTCCATCAGCACCGGGAAAAGCGGGCCGCCGACATTCTCGAAAAACGCGTCGATGCCGTTGGGCAGTGCGCGGGCAACCTGCTGCTCAAGGTCGTCGGCCTTGTAGTCGATCGCTTCATCCAGGCCGAGCTCGCGCTTGAGGAAAGCCACCTTCTCCGGTCCGCCGGCTACACCGACGACGCGAAAGCCCCGCAGCTTGCCGAGCTGCGCCGCGGTCGAGCCCACCGATCCCGCCGCACCGGTGACGACCAGCGTGCCGCCGGGCTTGAAGTCGTGGACCTTGGTCATGCCGTACCAGGCGGTGAAACCGGTAAGGCCGAGAGGCCCGAGCGCGGTCGAGAGGGGCGCGATATTCGGATCGAGCTTGCGAAGGTCGGAGCCGTCCGACACCGCATAGTCCTGCCAGCCCGTCCAGGTCTGGACGTGATCGCCCACCGCGAAGTCCGGGTTGCGGCTCTCCTCGACCACCGCCACCGTCGGCCCGCCCATCGGATCGCCGATCTCGATGACCGGCCATTCGGACGAGCCGTTGCCCATCAGGTTGCGCTGATAGGGATCGATCGAGAACAGCGTGTTGCGAAAGAGCACCTCGCCGTCCTTCGGCGACGGGATCGCGCTTTCCACGAGCTCGAAGTCGCTGAGCCTGGCCTGGCCCTGGGGGCGGGCGGCGAGCGTGAACTGGCGGTTGGTCTTCCTCGTCATGCGAAATTCCTCGTGAAGCTTGATCGTTGAATGGCGTTACGGCGCTCAGCTCAGCGCGGCGATCAGCGCCGTGTCTTTGTTGGTGAAATCCGGGTCGACATAGATGCGCACGGCACGGATCAGGTCGCCGTCGAACTCGAAGACGTTGCAAAACAAGCCCTGGGAGATCTCGCCGTCCGGGAACGGCGTGCCGTCTGACGTCTCGCCCCACTCGCGCCCCTCGACCGCGATCGTGTCGCCGGCTTCGATGAAGGACAGGCCGTCGATGTCGTGCTCGAGCCTGCGCAGCACCTTCGCCATGCGGATCGTGAAGGTGCGCACTGCCTCCTTGCCGATCGCCGTGCCGAACTTGGGATAGGTCAACCGGATATCGTCGGTGTACAGGTCAAGGACGCGGGTATCGGCGGCATCGGCATAGCGGAAGAACTGCCGGATCATATCGCGCCGGTCGGTGGAGTCTGGGTTCGCCACTGCGGCTCTCCTGTCGACGCTCACGCGTCCTGGATGATCTCGATGAGGTTGCCCCAGGGATCGGCGAAGAAGCCGCCGCGTCGCCGGATCGGCTCATATTCGAGTGGGCCGGCGACGATCGTCACGCCGCGCCGCCCGAGCTCGGCAAGCGTGTCCTCGATGCTGTCGACCTTGAGGCAGAGATGGTGCCAGCCCCGCTGACCGAGTGAGGCCTCGATCTCCCCCGCTCCCGGGCGGTCGACGGCGCCGGGGCCAGCCGCGATCTCGATCTGGAAATCGTCGTCGTCCGGCGGCGCGAGGAAGCCCCACTTCAACCCGACCGCCTCGGTGGTGGCGGTCAGCCGGAAGTCGAGCTTCTCGGTGTACCAGGCAACGGCTGCGTCGAAATCGGGCACGCGCACGCCGGCATGGTCGCCGCGCATCGACGCGAGCGGGCTGGACGGCTTTCGGGGCGGTGAGAACAGCGCCATCGTCAGGCGCTCAGCTGCCGGGCGACCGCCTCGGCATCATGGATCGCCGCCATGTGCTTGAAGCGGCCGTCGATCACCTGATAGACGGCATATTCGACGACCTCGAACGAGGCGCCGGTCGGCTCGACACCAACGAAGGTCTTGGCCGGGGTGCCAGTGTTCACGAGCTGCGCGCCGAGCCGGTCGCCGTCGATGATGAGGTTCGTCAGCTCCCAGTGAAGGTCTGGAACCGCGCCGGCCTCTTCCCGCTGCACCGCGAGGATGTCCTCGCGGGTGGCCGGCTTGCCATTGAGGGTGACCTCGTCATGGATGAATGTGTCCATGACATCGAAGTCCCTGGCATTCAGGGCGGCAATGTAGCGATCGTAGAAATCGCGCAGGTCTGGGTTCGACATTGTTATCTCCATTGATCGGTCAGGTGGAAGCTTGCTGGATTCTCAGCTTGACGGTTGTCCGGGGCGGTGCGCGCGGGCGAGATTGGCGACCAGCTCGGCTCGGGTCTGAGCACTCTGCTTCCAGGCGGGCTGGCCCGGGCGGGTCCGCCAGGATTCGCTGAGAGGGCTGTTGTCGACGTTGTCGAAGCCGAACTGGTCGTAGAGCCGCGCGACGATCGCGACGGCCTCGGGAAAGTTGCTGGACGCGGACAGCGCCAGCCGGTCGGGTGCCCCGGAGGGTTTACCCCAGGTCAGAATCCGCGGCGCCTGGATGTGGGTGAACGCCTTCACCACCTTCGAAGCGGGGAGCTGCTCCTGCCGCAGCTCGTGCTCGGTCTTCTCGCCCGAGTCGACGATTCCGTAGTTGCCGTCGCGCCACGGCATATAGTTGTTGGTGTCGATCACGACCTTGCCCGCGAGCGCATCAGCCGGCATGTCGTTGACCAGCTTGAGCGGCGCCGCGACGACGACAAAATCGCCGGCGGCAGCGGCTTCCGCCGCCGTGGCAGCGCGCGCCGCCGGACCGAGTTGTTCGACGAGATCGGCCAACGTCTCGGGCCCGCGCGAGTTGGCGAGCACGACCTCATAGCCGCTGGCGATCGCCGCACGCGCGATATGACTGCCGACCTCGCCCGCGCCGATGATGCCGATGGTGGTCATGCGGCCCCGACCAGCGCTTCGCTCCTGGCCCAGAGCTGCCGCGCCTTTCCCTCATCGAGCGCATAGGAGCGCACGCCATCGGCGAAGGGGTTGGGCGTGTCGTCGACTGTCGCAACACGGACATCTTCGAGATACCTACCGCCGATCTCGTCTCCGTCTGCAACGACCGCGGCCCAGACCGTCGTCGCGGCCGCCTGACCGACGTCCTTCAGTTCCGCTGGCGGCAGCCCCGCCTCGGCGCGCGCATTGCCCACGGTCTGGAACAGGCCGTTCAGCTCCTCTTCGCTGAAGTTGCGGGGAAGGTCGGTCAGGCTGTTGCCGGGCATGACCGCGGCCGCGCGGATGCCGCGGGCTCGATGGCGGCGGTCGAACTCGACGGCGAACAGCGCATTGGCCGTTTTCGACCGGCCATAAGCGACGAACGGCTCGTATTCCTGCCGCTCGAAATTGGGATCGTCCAGATCCACGTCCGCGACGCGATGCGCCTGCGACGACAGCACCACGAGGCGGCCGCCGTCGACAAACAACGGCTCGATCCGGGTGACGAGCGCGAAGTGGCCGAGGTGGTTGGTCCCGAACTGCGTCTCGAAGCCGTCGGCGGTCCTGCCAGCGGGCGTTGCCATTATGCCGGCATTGGCGATGATGGCATCAAACCGGCGGCCGTCGGCGAGCAGCCTGTCCGCGGCGGCCCGAACACTCGCCAACGACGCAAGGTCGAGCTCGATCAGTTCGAGGCTGCCGCCGGCGGTTTCGGCCTCCTTAAGGACCGGCACCGTCGCCGCCTCCGCCTTTGCGATGTCTCTCACCGCGCCGACGACGCTGGCGCCGCGCGCGACCAGCGCCCGCGCCGTCTCCAGCCCGATCCCCGACGAGATGCCCGTGATAAGGTAGCGCTTTCCCGAAAGATCGATACCGGCGAGGACCTCGTCGGCGGTCGACCGGGCGTTGAAATTGTCTGTCATTTTCACTCCTGCTGACCATCGCGCCAGTGAGCCAACCCCGGCCATCCGATAACATAACGGACATTACGATAATGACTGTTACGGAATCTGGACAAACAGAGTCAAGCGGTTTAGTAATGACCGTTATGAAAAGTGGGGAGCCGACCTGATGGGACGTCGTCGTGAGTTCAATGAGGTGGAAGTGCTCGACGCCGTGCTCCCGGTTTTCTGGCGAAAGGGCTATGAAGGCACGTCCTATGCCGATCTGGTCGATGCGGCCGGCGTGGAGCGGCCGGCGCTCTATTCGGCGTTCGGAAACAAGGAAGCGCTCTTCCGCAAGGCGCTGGCCCGCTATGAGGAGCTGTATCTCCACTATATTCCCGAGGCGCTCGAGCTGCCTACGGCGCGTGACGTCGCGGCGCACTTCCTGCGCAGCACGGTCGAGCTCAATACGCGTTTTGAGGATCGCACCGGCTGTCTGGGCATCAATGGAGCAATGGCGGGCGGCGAAGAGGCCGAGCCGGTGCGCCAAGCGCTGGTTGCGTTTCGCGCAGCCGGCCAGCAGCGCTTCCGCGAGCGCTTCGAAAGCGCCAAGGCGGAGGGTGATTTGCCCGAGGCCGCGGACCCCGCCGTGCTGGCCGCCTACGTCATGACGGTCAGCCAGGGGATCGCGGTGCAAGCCAAGGCCGGGGGCTGCCGCGCGCTGCTGCACGCGGTGGCGGAACAGGCGCTGGCGTCCTGGCCGACGTAGGTCGGCACGCGCGGCGACCCTGCCCGAATGCGCGCGGAACTCACCCTGGGATTGCGTGCGGAGCGGCGTGACTGGATCAGTTCTCGGGAACCGGCACGTCGAACGCGTTCAGCAGAATGCAGATCACGGTGTAGCTGGCGACCAAGAATGCGAGTTCGCCCACACCTTCGTTGCCAAACAGCGCTCGTGCCTGTTCGTAGGTCGAGGCGGGCACCGAGCCGCCGCCGGTCGCCGCCGTCACGAAGTCGAAAGCGGCAGCCTGCATCTCGTCGAGATCCGGCGGACGCTGGCCGGCGGCGATCGCCGCGATCAACGGTCTCGGCAATCCTGCCTCCACCGCCATCTTCTCGTGGGAATAGAGTTCGTATCGCGCCTTGAAGCGCGCGCCGACCGCCAGGATCACCACCTCCCGCACCGTCTCCGGCAGGGTCGCGCCTCCGACCAGCGAGTCGAGAAACGCGAACGCCGGCGCGCCGAACCGCGGGAAGTGCAGCAGCGCCGGGAACGGACCGATCAGCGCGCCGTCCGCGTCCTGCGAGGCGAAGGCCGACAGGCTTCGTCCCATGCGCTCGACGATCGCGTCGTGCAGGGCACGCACCTCCGGTGAAAGATCATTGGGCGGGATCGGCGGCAGGCGCATGGCGGATCCTCAGGGCTGACCGGGAAAATGGTCGCGGATCAGCGCTGCGACATGGGCGACGGCGACGTCGCCCTGCGCGCGATTGGCGACGGCGAGGTGCAGCGGAAAACCCTCGACCGCGATCGGCGGCTCGCAATAGTGCAGCTCGGGTTCGTGATGCATGCACGCGCGCGGCAGCATGGCGATGAGGTCGCTGGCCAGCAGCAGCGGCGGCACCATCAGGAAACTCGGCACGGTGATCCCGACCCGCCGCCTGCGTCCGAGCAGCGCGAGCTGGTCGTCGAGCGGCGTGCGGCGGCTCCCGCGCGCCGAAAGGACGACGTGCGGAAAAGCGAGCCAGCGGTCGAGATCGAAGTCCTGCGCCGCCGGATGCCCGCGCCGCATGGCGACGCAATAGCGCTCGACATAGAGTTCGGTGCGCACGAATCCGCTGCCGGCCTGCGGCAGAACCGAGATGGCGACGTCGGCCTGGTCGCGCGCGAGCGCATCGATAACGTCCTCGCTCTCGCGCCAGTGCAGCAGCACCAGGCTGATGCCCGGCGCGGTGCGTCGGGTCTGCTCCCACAGGATCTGGAGCAGCGTGAGCGCGGGAATATCGGTGGAAACGATGCGGACCGTGCGCTCCACCGTGGCCAGTTCATCAGGCGGGGCGCCAATCACAGCGCGAGCCTGTGTCAGCAACGCGCGGATCGGCTCGCGTAGTGCCTGTCCGCGCGCGGTGAGTTCCATCCCCCGGCCGGCGCGCACGAGGAGACGATCACCGAACAGCTTGCGACACCGGTCGAGCGCGCCCGAGACCGAGGGCTGGGCCATGCCGAGCCGGCGCGCCGCGCTGACGAGCTTGCGCTCCTCGAGCACGACATCCAGCACGACCAGAAGATTCAGATCGACATCCCTAAGGTCCATGTGACGAGGCTATCTGCCAATCGGCCGTGACGATAGACGGAACGCGGATCATCGCCGCTGTCGATTGTCCGATATAGGCCACGCCTATCGATCCCATCCGCTCTCGCGACGTTTACGGTTCAAGATCAATCGCCGGAGTACGCAGTCATGATTTTTCATTCGATCCGCTTCCAGTTGAAGGAGAGCGTGACGCCGGAGCAACTCGATCCCGTGCTCAAGCAGTTACACAAGATGGGCACCGAGATTCCGGTCATTCAGACTTACTGCGTCGGCCGCGATATCGGCGGTGACTTCGACTATGGCGCCACCTTCGTCGTCAAGAACATCGACGACTACAAGACCTACATGCATTCGCCGATCCACCGGAAGGTGGACGAGATCGGCCTGCCGCTGGTGGTCGACATGGTCTCGTTCGACGTCACCGACGAGGAGGACCCAACCATCCCCGACCAGATCAAGGCGATCCACAAGGAGCGGTTCGAAAGCGACCCAGCGCTCGCCAAGCTGGTGCAGGGCCTCAAGTCCTACTCCGGTAGCAGCAGGCCGGAGTGAACGCGATGGCGAAGCCCGTGCTCACCGCCACCGGCGGTGGCTACGCCCCGGACGGCTGGAAGCAGTGGCCCGAAGACGAGGAGTTCTCGGCCCAGTTCGTCCGCATCCTGGCCGCCGCGCAGGACGGCGCGAGCACGGTCGGCGAGTGCTTCCAGACGGCGGGCCGCATCCAGTCGGGCGATCGCGATGGCTGGCACGAGTCCTGGCTCACGCCGGCGGAACGCTCCGTTTCGCGCGCCGAAGCGGCCGAGGCCGCCGGTCATCGCCTGACTGCCCGTGCCAACTGGATCCGCGCGGCCAACTATTTTCGAACCGCCGAATTCTTCCTCGACCCGGCCGATCCCCGGCGCCTTTCGACATTCGACCGGATCGAGGCCTGCTCGCAGCGCGCGCTCACCTTGTTCGAGCCGGCCGGCGAGATCGCGCGCATCCCCTATGAAGATGGCACACATCTCGACGCCTATTTCCTGATCGCACCGGGCGAAGGGCGCCGCCCGGCGGTGATCGCCTTCGGCGGCCTCGACGAATATAAGGACGAGCTGATCCAGGAGATGGAGCGCTATGCGCTCGCCCGCGGCCTCTCGCTGCTGCTGGTCGACCTTCCCGGACAGGGTGGAACGCTGCGTCGGGAGGGAATCACCGCGCGACCGGACACCGAGGTGCCGGTGGGGGCCTGCATCGATTGGCTGCTTGGCCGCGATGATGTCGATCCCGGTCGGATCGGGGTCTACGGCGCGAGCCTGGGGGGCTATTACGTCACCCGCGCCGCCGCGCGCGAGCATCGCGTGGCCTGCGCCGTCTCAGACGCGGCGCAGTGGAAGGTGGCAAAGTCGGCGCAAGCGCTGTTGGCGCAGCCCAACAGCATGACGGCAGTGCTCTCGCGCTGGGTGTTCGGCGCGCGTGACATGGAGGAGTTGGTCACCGTCACCGAGCCGTTCGATCTCGAAGGCGTGGTCAAGGATATAGCCTGTCCCTTCCTAATCGTGGCGGGTGAGCTCGACAGCTTCGGCACCCACAACGCCGAGAGCGTATATGCAGAAGCCAAGGCGGCGGGCGTCGACGTGACGATCAAATGGTTTTCGCCCGAAGAGACCGGGGCCGCGCATTGCCAGATCGACAATCCGACCATCGGCATGGAGCTGATCTGCGACTGGCTCGCCGATCGGCTGGGGCGTTGAGCACCATGTCCGAAACCACTCTCGTCACGCTTGCCGAACGCTGGCGGCTGCTTTGGAACGGGGATCTGGCGCTGGGACGCGAGATCATCGCCGACGACTTCGTCGCCCATGCCGCGCCTATGACCGGATCGGGCGATGACCTCATTCGGGGACGTACGGCGCTCGAAGCCTGGATCTCAGGCATTCACGAATTGCTCGACGAGCTCGCCTTCACCTACGAGCTGGGGCCGATCACCCAGGGCAACCTGATGGCGGTGCGCTGGCGCGCGCGGGGCTGCTATCGTGGCGGCTTTCCCGGCAGTCCACCCGAAGCGATCGGCCGCGCGGTGACCTTCACCGGCACCGACAGCCTACGCACAGAAGATGGCTGCATCGTCGAATATTGGGGCAACGCAGACAGCCTGCTGTTCGTCCAGCAACTCGGTGTTCAGACGATGCCGGGCTACTAGCGACTCGCGCTACCCAATAGGGCCGCCACAGCGATGACTCGAACTGCATGCCGCTATCGGCCGCCGTATCCGCTGCGCTGGCGTACTCCCGGCGACGTTAGAGCAGGATACGGCGGCGAACGGCGGTATGTGGCGCACCCGACACGATTCGAACGTGTGGCCTCCACCTTCGGAGGGTGGCGCTCTATCCAGCTGAGCTACGGGTGCATTATGCTTACGCGGTGCTTACGCGAAAAATCTTAGAGTTGAAAGCGCCAACCTCGGTGCTCTCAAAGTGCTGTATTTCAAGTGTTTTTCGAACTCCTTCTCACAATCGTTCCGCTTGACATCAGCCTTCGGAGGGCAACGCTCTATCCAGCTGAGCTACGGGTGCTGACCGCGAAGCCTCTGTAGCCCGACCCGCCGCGGAGCGCAACAGGGAAAGGGATCGCGAATCCGCTCAAAGGGATCCGGGCGAAGGCTCCGACGGCACAGGTCACACGGTCGAATCGTGTCGGGTGCGCCGGGGGGAGGGGGCTGGGCCGGCGGGTGGCGGGATCGCGCCGCGGATGCGGACGGTGCCGCGGCGCGGCCGACGCCGCGTGCCGCTGGTGTGCCGGCCGGTGTCTGGGTGGCAGCTCGCTGTCTTCGACGACCGAGGTAGGTTCGACCGAGCCCTGACGCGCGAGCTGGGCAGCGTATGGGACACGAAGTGCTGCACGAAAGACGGTGGCATGGCTGCCGCGAGCTTCGTCGTGGAGGACCGTGATGCGGCAATTGCCCGGTCAGGCCTCGCCCTTGCGGGAGGGCGAGGCCCGAGAGCGTCAGGCCGAGATAGCCTGGGGCATCGACGCGGCCGGCGCGCGCCTGCGATCGAGGATCGAGACCAGGGCGGCGGTCAGGAACGCCACCGGCATCGTCACGACGGTCGGCGGGTCGAGGGGGAAGATCGGGGCCGGGTTGCCCAGAACCTTCACCCAGACCGGGGGACCCAGCACCGTGAGAAGGACCGCACCGACAAGTCCTGTGACGCCGCCTGCGATCGCCCCGCGGGTGGTGAGCCCGCCCCAGTAGAGCGCCAGGATCAGCAGCGGCAGGGTCGAGCTGCAGCTCACCGCGTAGGCGAGGCTGATCATGTAGGCGACGTTCTGGCTTTGGAAGGCGATCCCAAGCACGACCGAGAGCAACCCGAGACCAACGGTGGCGAGACGCGAGACCCGGATCTCGCTGCGCTCGGTGGCGGTGCGACGGCCGAGGATGCGGGCGTAGAGATCATGGCTCACCGCCGACGCCCCGGTCAGCGTCAGACCCGCCACCACCGCCAGGATGGTCGCGAAGGCGACCGCCGAGACGAGGCCCATCAGGGTGTTGCCGCCCAGCGCATGTGAGAGGTGGACGGTCGCCATGTTGCCGCCGCCTCGGATTGCCCCCTTGGCGTCAAGATAGGTCGGATCGCCTGCCACGATGGCGAGAGCCCCGAAGCCGATGACGAAGATGAGGGCGAAGAAGCCGCTCTGGCACATCACTGCCCAGAAGACCGAGACGCGGGCGGCGCGGGCATCCGGGACGGTGAAGAAGCGCATCAGCACATGCGGCAGTCCGGCGGTGCCGAGCATCAGCGTCATGCCCAGCGACAGGGATTGCCAGACGCTGCCGGCATAGACCTGCGGCATCATGATTGCCTCGTGCTTCGGGTGCACAGCGATCGCCCGGGCGACGAGGGCGTTGTAGTCGAAGCCGAAGGAGGCCAGCACGAGGAGCGCGATCGCAACGCCGGCGCCGAGCAGCAGCACCGCCTTGACGATCTGCACCCAGGTCGTCGCCACCATGCCGCCGAACATCACGTAGCAGATCATCAGGGCGCCGACGAGAATCTGCGCGTAGAGGTAGTCGAGCCCGAACAGCAGCCGGATCAGCTGGCCGGCCCCGACCATCTGGGCGATGAGGTAGAACATCACGATGACGAGGGTCGCGACCGCGGTGAAGATCCGGATCGGCGTCTCGGACAGGCGCGTCGCGAGCACGTCGGCGACCGTGTAGCGCCCGAGCTTGCGCAGGCGCTCGGCCACCAGGAACACCACGAAGGGCAGGCCGGTAGCGTAGCCGACGGCGAAGATCAACCCATCGAAGCCCGAGGCGCAGATGAGGCCGGCCAGACCCAGCAGTGCCCCGGCCGAGATCATGTCGCCGGCGAGCGCGATGCCGTTCTGGAAACCGGAAATCTGGCCGCCGGCGGCGTAGAACTGATCCGCCGAGCTGGCACGCCGCGCCGCCCACCAGGTGATGCCGAGGGTGACGAGCACGATGGCGACGAACATCGTCACCGCCACCGGGTTCATCCCGCTGCCGGAATCCGCCGCGAGCGCCGGGGTGACGGCGCCCGCAAGGGCGAGGCCGAGGAGAAAGGATCTGGACATGTGCCCGTTCTCCGTCAGCGCGCGGTAAGGCGGTTGGCGATTAGGACGTAGGTGCCGGTGAGCACCATCGTCGACAGGATGCAGAGGAGCCCGAACACGGTCGCAACCGTAACTGCCATCCCGGTGGCGATCGGGCGGGTCATCGTCTCGGGCGAGGCGATGAAGGTGCCGACGAAGCCAGCGTAGATCAGCGTCTGGATCGCCGCCATGATCCAGCCAAGCCGCGCCTGCGGCAGGTCGTCGCTTGATGATCGCGCAAGGGTGTGGTCCGCGGACATGCTTCCGGCCTCCGGCTTTCGAAGAAAAAGGACAGATCGGGGGCGGCTACTCGGCCGCCTTCGGGAAGGCGTCGGTGTCGGCACCCACGACGCGGCCGAAGCCGTTGTTGACACGGCTGCGCTGATACTTGTTCAGCCAGGTGCTGAACTGGACCGGCAGCATGTCGTAGGGGCGCTCCTCGCCGAGCACCATCGCGGCGTAGACCGGCCAGTGCGGGTTGGCGAGCATCGGCCGGCCGAGCATGACGAGGTCGACCTGTCCCTCGCGGACGATCGCGTCGGCGTAGACCGGGTCGGCGAGATTCCAGTTCGCGGCGGTGAGCACACCGGCCTCCTCGCGGATGCGCTGCGCCGCCGGGACCATGAAGCCCTCCTCGTCCCACGGCGTCTGGGCACGGCCCGAATTGCCGCCGAACGACACGTCCACAAGGTCGAGACCGCGTGGTGCGAGCAGGCGGGCGAGTTCGACCGAGTCGTCGATCGTCTGTCCGCCGGGCGCGAACTCGGTGACGCCGAAGCGCATTGAGAGCGGCAGCCGCTCGGGCCATTCCGAGCGCACCGCCTCGAAGACTTCGACGAGAAGCCGGCTACGGCCTACGAAGTCGCCGCCGTATTCGTCGGTGCGCTGATTGGCGAGCGGGGAGAAGAAGCTCGAGAGCAGGAAGCCGTGCGCGCAATGAATCTCCAGCCACTGGAAGCCGGCCTCGCGTGCCCGGCGCGCGGCCTCGGCGTATTGCCGCGTGACAGCCCGGATGTCGTCGTGGGTCATGGCCCGGGGGACGCGCGGCATAATCCCGCCGAAGGCGCTGGCGGAGGGACCGATCATCTCCCAGGCGTCGGGATGGTCTTCCGGCAGATGCCCGCCGCCCTTCCACGGCGGCTCGACGCAGCCCCGGCGGCCCGTATGGCCGAGCTGTATGCCCGGGATCGAGCCCACCGATGCGACGAAGCGGGCGATCCGCGCCAGCGCCTCGCCCTGCTCGTCGTTCCAGATGCCCGCGCACTGGGTGGACATGCGGCCCTCCGGCGCCACCGCAGCCTGCTCGACCATGACGAGGGCGGCGCCGCCCGCGGCCTTGGAGCCCAGATGCGCCAGGTGCCAGTCGGTGACGAGGCCGTCCGGCGACGAGAATTGCGTCATCGGCGACACCGCGATCCGATTGCGCAGCGTGACGTCCCGGACCTTGAGTTCGCTGAAGAGTGAAGATGCCACGGTGAGTCCCCCTTACAGGCATGTCCGGCCGAACCTTGCGCTCTAGGCTTCTGCCGGATAAAAGTGCGCCATGCCTGAAAATCGTCCAATATAAGCAAGGAACGGGCATCCAAATGCCTGCATCTGCGCTGCCGATGACTTGCGTGGCTTGAAGACTGCCCCTACCCTGTCGGAGCCATCTTCCAAAAACGCGCCGGCCTTGATCAGATTTCGGCCAACGTGGAGGCAGGAGATGGCCGGAGGGGCGCGTGACCGAGACCGACGCGACGACGATCACGACCATGCAGACGCGTGACATCAGCTCCTGGCCGAAGAACGTGGCACTCGCCCGCAGCACGGGGCGGGGATGGCGCAACATCCATGCCCAGCACGTCGCCGTGGAACCATGGACCGGGACGCTCGACCCGGTCGGCAATCCCTGCCTCGGTTACTGCGTCAATCGCCCGGCGCAGATCCGCCGGCGCATCGGGCGGTGCGGCCCCACTGAAACCAGCACGCTCCGTCCCCGCCAGTTCCACCTAATCCCGGCGCATGACGAGAGTGAATGGCAGCGCCGGGGTCGGTCCGAGATGCTGGCGATGCATCTCCACCAGGGCCTGATCGACGACACCGCGCGGCAGATGTGGAGCTCTGCCGCCAGGCGCGTCGAGCTCGACGTTCCGCTCGGGACGTCCGACCCGCTCCTCGAGCAGCTCGCGCTGGCGATCCTCGACATCCTGCGGGAGTCCCCCGATCCTGCCTCGGCGCTCTACGTGGACGAGCTGGTCCACGCCATGGTTGTCCGCCTTGTGCGGACCTACACGGCCGATGGTCGCTCGTCGCGAGTCGGGCCGGACGCCCAGTTGCCCGACCGCGCCGATCTCGGGCGCGTCCGCGACCTTGTCGAGGCGCGTCTCGCCGAAGATCTCTCCCTGGCGAGCATCGCCGGAGAAATCGGCGTCTCCCCGCGCTCCTTGTCACGCGCCTTCCACCAGCACTGGGGGACCACGGTCCATCAATACGTGCTGTCCCGCCGCCTGGAGCGAGCGAAGACGATGCTGGGTTCGACGGACCTGACGATCACGTCGATCGCGCTCGACACGGGGTTCTCGAGCCAGAGCCATCTGGCGACGGCATTCCGAAAGCTGACGGGACTGACTCCCAAGGAGTTCAGGCAATCCGGAAAGTGACGGGCGGGATTCGGTGCGCCTTACAAAATTTCCGCTGCGCTGAATCCGCCATGGCACGCACCGGCGGCGAGCGGGAGTTGTGCGAGAGAGACCAGAGCGCGACCAGATCATCCTGCGGCTCGACGATGATGCCGAAGCCGGCATGGAACGGTCCGGCCTCGAACAGACGCATGCCGATCACCAGACCCTCGAGCGCTGAGGTTTCGAGGCTCTCGTCGATGAGCGGCTCCGAAGGCAACGGTCACACGGTCGAAGCGTGTCGGGTGCGGCGGGGGGGAGGCTGAGAGGGGCCGGCATTGTGTCCCGGATGCCGGACGGTGAGCGGTGCGGCCGACGCCGCGTGCCACTGGTGTGCCGCCCGGGGTCTGGGTGGCAGCTCGCTGACACGCTGTGCCCTGGTGCCCGAACGGCACTTGCGCCGGTAGCTGCCGACGCGCGGAGAACGCCTCGCCGCCGCGTATCTCAAGTCAGGCCTGCACCCCGGCCCGTGCGACCTCGCCCGCGTCCTTCAGGTTCGCCACATCCCAGCACAGGCTCATCACGCGCCGGATCTGCGCCTCGGGCAGGATGCCGTCGGTGAGGTCGGTGAACTTGCGCTCCAGATCCCGTCGCTCATCGGGTTCTCAACGCTGCCGATCGCGTGCTCGATGTGGCGCGTCAGCATGCGCCCGTCCGCGAGCGTGATCGTCAGGTCGACCTGCTCGGGCTTCACGCCCGGGGTGACGGCCGGGACGATCTTGGCGCGTAAGGCCGTCACGACGGGGTCGCGCACCGCCCGATCGCTGAACTGCTTCTCGCCGCCCGCCCCCTCGACGAGGGCCACCGCCACCGCGTGGTAGATGCTGAACTTGCCCTCGAGCCCGGAGCGCGGCGCGGTCTTACCGGTGAGTTCGAGCACGAGCGGGTGCACCGTGAGGTCGACCCGCTGGATCTGCTCGGGGGTCAGCCGGTTCTCGTTGCGCAGCTGCACCGCCGCGTCGATCGCCGGATGCATGACGATGCCGCAGGCGAAGGGCTTGTAGGTGTTGAGCGCCGCCTCGCGAGACCAACCAAGGCACGCCAGACTCCGTTCCGACCTGATCACTTCCCATGCGGCGCAGCCGTATGAACATGCACACGAAGGCTTCAAGGCCGAGGCAATCCGCCAAGGCCTCGGGCGCACTGGCTTGCCTGGTGCAACAGGACCTGTCCAGAGATATAGCCATACTGGATCAGGGCTGCGCTCTGGAAAAATACCGGAGCGCGGAATAATTTCCGACCGCGACTTCACATCTTTAATATTCGCGGGTCCGGCGCAGTCTAATATGGGTTTCCTTGAGCTCCCTGCCGCCGAGGCGAGCAGCAATGCCAAGCTCGCACGCACAAGGGATCACGGTAAAACCCAAGACTAGCAAAATGACATACAATGATGATCATATTGATGAAAATGCCGCGGATATTGACACCGCTCGACAGGATTTTTCGCTCTTCAAGGCTGCCCTGGATGGAATTGGAGAGGCTGTCATTATCACGGGCCCCCAGCTCAGCCGACCCGGACCAGTGATTGAATACGTTAATCCCGCCTTCTGCCGAATGACAGGATATTCCGCCCAGGAGGCTGTCGGGAAGACGCCACGCATCCTTCAGGGCCCTTTGACAGACCGCGCAGTGTTGGGCCGCCTCCGGTCCGATCTCGAGATGCGAGAAGCTTTCCAGGGCACCGCAATCAATTATCGGAAGGACGGCACGACCTATCTTCTCCACTGGCACATCACACCGATGCGCAACCGAGCGGGAGAACTGACGCACTGGATTGCCCTCCAACGCGAAATCAAGTCCGACGCGGGCGGTGATGAGGCGTTCGAGGAGGGGGTGCATCGCGTGCGCCAGATCACCAGCCAGGCGGCAGCGTGCTTGGCCGGAAAGGTCCGACCAACGGACCATGCAAACCATCGTCGGAATCCATCCGAGCCAGGGACGCGTGACCTTCAGATGCAGGTGCGTGACACCCTCGCCACCATACGCTCGATCGCCCGCCGCACGGCCGAGACCCACGAAGCGGCCGAAGACTACATCATGCACCTCGATGGGCGGATAAGCACCCTCGCGCGTGTGAAGAGTGCCGCCGTGGAACCCGGTGGGTACCGCTTGGAATTGGGGGGGCTGGTGATACAGGAATTGCTGGCCTTCGACACGCCAGGCGAAAATCGAGTGAAGATCAAAGGACCAAAAATTTATCTCCCACCGCGAATGGCGGAGATAATCGGGCTCGGAATTCATGAACTTACAACGAACGCGCTCAAATTCGGTGCGCTGTCGGAGGCGAGTGGTTCCGTGACGGTCAGTTGGCGCGTCGAGTCCCGCGGGACAATGCCTCGGGTCATCATCACGTGGGTGGAGAGTGGCGCGTCAAAACTGGTGGGGTCATTCACTAAAAATGGCTTCGGGATGAACTACTTAGAGCGGATCATGCCGCGTGATCTCGGCGCGAAGGCAAAGTTCGAATTTTCATCACGTGGCTTGATCTATAGATTGAGTTTTCCTCTTGCCAATAAAATTTCTGCCAACAACTAGAAATTTGCCGATAGATGCAAAAAATCGGATCGAACTCGGAGAAATCACACAATCGACGAAAATCAGGTCTTCTCATAGAGTCTCTCTGGTATGAAATCAATCTGCTATTGCGCAAAGACTGAATAATACGGTTCATGTGCAAGAACGAGACGGCCGTTGCGTCCGCTGGATCAGTCTGCATCAGACGCAATTTGCAATTATCATTTGATGTCAAGCCAATCGTCTGCAGTCGAACGGACAATTCGCAAAAGAGATGCCTCAAGCGCTTTTCAGCTGGACGGATATCATTGACGAGCCATTCTCGCTCTATTTCCAGCTCAACGAATGTTGTCGATCACAATGAGCGATGCCCGCATGTTGCGCCGACAAGCTCTCGAGTTCCTGGCGCTGAACATGGGCGATGGAGCAGCGAGTGAGGGCCCCCAGGTGCCAATCCGACGCGAAGTGAGCGGTGGCATGGATGTCATAGAGATCGCCTGGTGGCAGGACATGCACGATCCGACGCTGTCTCTCGGGACGAAGCTTGTAGCGGCAGGCGACGCCACTCACGATCAAGGGCACAGTCTGATCCCATCTCCTTTACGCAATATCTTGTCGTGAATTTATGCAATGGGCCTTCACCGTCAATCCTCGGAGAGCATCCCGCTCCATCTGAAACAGAGGCCCAGCATGTTCTAACCGCTGGATCAAGACATCGAGAGCCATCTGTTTTGTTTCGCCCCTCTTATCTGTAACTCTTTATATGGGACGATGAATAGATATAAAGTATACCATAACGCTGCGGGGTGTTGGTCGCACCCTTCCATGAAAAATAAATTTAGCCCATCGCTTCCAACAGAGTTGGCCGCAGCTTAAGCGAAGACATGCCAGCGCTTGCGCCGTTCGAGGAGCACGCGCCCGAGCCGTCCGATCGCGCCGATTGGACCCTAGGACCGCCGGAGGCCCGCTTGCGGGCGAGCGCTGCCTGCGGCTGCCGATCCCGGGCCGGTTGCCACCGCAGCCCCGTCCGGATCACGTCCTATCGCGTAGGCTTGGCCCGCCGGCATCTCAAGCGCCCCGAAGCTGGCCTCAGGCTCAGGAGAGCGGTGCAGTTGCTCTAAGGGACGCGCAACCGCCCCCGGCCTGGCGAGAGGATCGCCGCCCAAGTCGGGCTAGGCGCGGTCAGTCGGCCTCCGTGGGGGCCGTCCGGATGAAGGTCAGCACCTCGTTCAGAGGCAGCGATCCGGGATAGTCGGGGAAGGCGAGGGCAACGGGTGCGCCGAGGGCGGACATGATGTGCCGCAAGTCCTCGACCCAGGCATCGGCGTCAGCCTGGGTCGCGAAGCCGGTGCGGACCATCGTCTTGTCCGGCTCGATGGTCACCGTCACGGAAAATCGCCCGTCCGGCATGTCAAAGATCTGATAGGTCACGCGGCGGGCCATTCGGCCCGTCTAGCGCAAAGGCATGCCCCTGAAAAGCACATTTTGCGATTATTGACATTAGAATAACTAGTAAAAGAAATCCGGGTTTAAATCGACACGATGCCGTCGCACGGTGTTTCTTCGCGTCGCGTGCCGCGTCGGCCCTATCGCCGCCGCGAGGCCCGCCCGAGCTTGTGAGGAGGTCGCGGAAGCGCTCCGCCACCCCAGCCACTGCGCACGGCAGCCGGGCTCAACCGGGCCAGCCGAGGCGGATCACCGTGACCGGTCGGCTACCGTCGGGCGCAGTCGCGTCGATCCAGACCATCGCGAAGGCGCGCTCGCCGCGTGAATAGGCAAATCCGTGCCGTCCGCGGCCCAGCCGTGCGGTGAAATCGGCGATCGGCTGCCAGCCGGCCTCCTGGGCGCGCGTCTCGTACCACCGCGCCAGCGCGGTGAAATTCGTGCTCGCCGGGGCGATGAGGGTCACTTCGATGCCTCGTCCGAAGGATGGCCTCAACGCATCCTGGGCAGCCTTCGCTGCCCGATTGTCGAGGGAGGCGATCACATCACCGAAGGCATATTCCGCGGGCCTGGCGATCGGTGCCGGGGGATCAGGCAGCGTCACAGGCGCGGCATCCGTGCAGGACACCACCAGCGTGACGGCGACCGCCCCCATCGAGGCACTGATGATCGTGCCGACAGAATTCAGCATCACGGCCACGGCTTCGCATGACCGAGCCGGACCGGTCCAGCCTTTTACCCCCTCCGCGAGCCCCGCCTGCGGGCGAGGGCGGCCTGGGCTTGCCGCTCCGCCGCCCGCCGCGTCCAGGCCGGCTGCCACCGCAGCGCCCCGTCCGGATCGGTGCCGAGGGCGGAGGCCTGTCCCGCCGGCAACAGGCCCCCCCGCCGCACCCATAGCGTCGCGGCCCCGATGGGGATCGGCCGCGTCCCGCAGGAGCATCAACCCGGCGAGGCTGCGGGAGCGTCACCGGACGTTGTCAGTCAGCCGCAGGTCCAAGCTCCGTGGCGTCGCCGAGATAGACGGGGACGCCGCGCAGGACGCCTTGGAAGTGCGTCAGCGGCGCGCCGATCGTCAGGCCCGACGAGCCGATCGCGTATTCACGGATCGTATCCTCGTGCGAGCCCATCCGCTTCTTCACGACGGAGATCGCCCGGCGGACTTGGCCACGCGCCTCGAAGTAGCGCATCAGCACGACGGTATCGGCCAGGTATGTGAGGTCGACCGGCGACGTCATGCTGCCGACGAGCCCGTGCTGGGCGACCGTCAGGAAGGTCGCCGCCCCCTGCCGGTTGAGGTATTGCAGCAATTCATGGATGTGCAGGATCAGCGCGTTCTCCTGCGGCATGGCAGCCTGGTAGCCGTTGAGGCTGTCGATCACCACGGTCTTCACCGCGTGGGTGTCCACGCAGCGGCGGACCTGATGCGCGAATTCGCCCGGCGACAGCTCGGCGGCGTCGACCTGCTCAAGGAAGAGCAGCCCCTGGTCGCGCAACGCCTCGAGATGGATCCCCATCTCCCGGGTCCGATCGAGAAGAATGCCCAGTTCCTCGTCGAACACGAACATCGCGGCCCTCTCGCCGCGAGCGACGGCCGCGAGCACGTACTGGATGGCCAACAGCGACTTGCCGGCGCCGGCCGGCCCCAGGATCAGGGTGCTCGATCCCTGCTCGATGCCACCGCCCAGAAGCGCGTCGAGGGCGCCGATGCCGCTCGCCCGCTGGGTGCGTGCGAAGGCTGTCTTGTGCTCCAGCGAGACCAGGCGCGGGAAGACCTGCGCGCCGCCGGTCGCGATGGTGAAATCGTGGTAGCCGCCACGGTAGCGCTGCCCGCGGTACTTGGCGATCCGCAGGCGTCGTCTCTCCGCCCCATACTCGGGTGTCAGCTCCTCGAGGCGAACGACACCCTGAGCCACGCTGTGGACGGCCTTGTCCATCACGTCGGCCGTGAGATCGTCGAGCATCAGGACGGTGGCGCCCTGCACGGCGAAGTAGTGCTTGAGCGCCAGGATCTGCCGACGATAGCGCAGGGAGCCGCCGGCCAGGAGCCGGATCTCCGACAAGCTGTCGAGCACGATGCGGTCAGGCTTGCGCTCCTTGACCGCCTGCAGGATGGCGCGGGTGCTCTCGCCGAGCTCGAGGTCGGATGAGTAGAGCAGGCTCTGCTGCTGGCTTTCCTCGAACAGGCTCTCGGGCGGAACGAGTTCGAACACCGCGAGATGCTTGTCGAGGCTCCAGCCGTGGGAGGTGGCGTTGTCGCACAGCTCCTGCTTGGTCTCCGACAGGGTGATGTAGAGGCCGACCTCGCCGGCCTCCGCACCCGCGAGCAGGAACTGCAGAGCGATGGTGGTCTTGCCCGTGCCCGGGTCGCCCTCGAGCAGGTAGAGGCGATTACGGGTGAGGCCACCACCCAGGATGTCGTCGAGGCCGGTGATGCCGAAGAGGGCCTTCGTGCTCGGCTCTGTGGACGTGGTCATGAAGTCAGATCTCGGCAGGCAGGGGGGCCCAAAGCGGCAATCCGGGCTCATCGTCGGCCCGTCCGGTCGCGCGCCTGAGGCCGGGGTGTCCCCCTTGCAGGATGCTGTACCACAGTAATGTCAGCCGCAGGCGAATGCTGGTGACCGAGCCGGGTCGCGGGCCCCTCATCCGATCAAGCCGATCGGATCCGCCTTTCTACCGTCGCCGCGCGGATCGCGTGCGGGCGAGGGCGGCCTCGGCCTGCCGTTCCGCCGCCCGCCGCTTCCAGGCCGGCTGTGCCAACGCAACGCTCCGTCCGGGTCGGCGCCCACCGCGTAGGCTCGGGCCACCGGCACCAGGCACCCCGCCGCATCCGTGGCCTCGCCTGGCGCGGCCGGTGCCGCCGGCGCGCCGACGATCCGGCCTGTCTGCCGCCCCTGGCCCGATTGCCGCGCCAGCCAATCCGCCGCCACATCCCCGAGGAGATCGCGAAACCGCTGCGCCACCCCGGCCACCGCCGCCCGCCCGTCGCCGCGGCCGAGCCCGCGGGCGATGCCGGCGAAGTCCCGCCCCTTGGCCAGGACCTGGTGCAGGAACCGCATCCCCACCGTGCCGATCGCCTCGCGGAGCTTGTCCAGCAGCCGCTCGACCAGCCGCCCGTCATCGATGGCGCGCAGGATCGCCAGCTCGTGCGCCACCGTGTGATCGACCCGGTTGCCGCCTCTCCGGCGAGCCCGCGCCCCGGCCCGGCGCTCGAACGTTTCCTGCAGCACGCGCCCGACGAGGTACGCCTCCGCCGAGAGGCGGCCGTGGCTGGCCTCGCGCCCCAGGAGGTCGGTGCAGCGGTGGACGGTGACGTGCCGCCGCTCCGGCTCGGCGAGGGGATCGCGCTCCGGGTTGGGCCAGGGATCGGTGACGGCCGCGATGGCGGTGCGGAGGGGAGGGGAGGGGTGAGGTCGGGCGGAGTTGGGCGGGGTGAGTGCAGGGCCGCCGTCGTAGCGGTGACGCCGTGCGGTGTGCGGCGGCGTCCGGCGCACCAAGTGGTCGGCGGCGTCCATCTCAGCACTCCTGCGGCATGGTGAAACAAGGCGTCCAGCCGCAGCCGTGCCAAGCGCAAGGGGCAATAATGACGCATCTATTTCTGAGATCGGACTATGGTGAGCGTGCATGAACCCGCACGAACGTCTCCTTGTAGGTTGTTCCAAGGCGGATAGTGGGGGCGTCGACCATGAGGGTCCGATTTTGGGTGGAAAGCCGACCTCCGCCGCGCGACAATCGCCCGTTCCCTCATTGAACCGAAGCTAGGACAAGAATGCGAAGAGGCTGCCGGACACCAGCAGGAAAACTGCAATCGCACAGAAGGTATGAAAAGGGCCGTTGATCATGTTCCGGTCGCACCCGATCACGATCTCGTCCAACAATGCTACGAGCTTCCGCAACTTCTGGGGTCCTTCAAGGCCAAGCACTCCCGAGCGAGACGGGAACGGCGGCTGAGCGCTCCCCCCGCGGTGAGCGCGGAAGGCGTTTAATGCAACAAATGTCGCATTAGTGGTAGGGGATGAGGGCCATGTCGTCAATGCGCAGGGCGGACGGTGATCTGGATCGCGTGAAGGATCGCCCCGGCGGACGAAGCTCGCAAATTCGCGAGGCGGTGAAGGCTGCCGTCCACGAGGAACTGATCGCGACCGGTTACGCCGAACTGTCGTATCGGAACATCGCGCGCCGAGCGGGCGTGGATGCGAGCACGCTCTACCGCCGGTGGCCGACGCGCCCGAGGCTTGTGGCAGACCTGCTTCTCGGTTTGTCTGACGAGTTCGTGACGATCCCCGACACGGGAACGTTGGAAGGTGATCTCACCGACCTCCTACAACAAATCGTCCAAGGCTTGGCTGACGTGAGAACCAGGAAGGTCGCTCTGTCATTAGCAATCGCGGCATCCGATGGCGATGAGGAAGTAACGGAGGTTATGAGGACATTCTGGCATCACCGTTTTGCCGCAGCGAGCGTCATTCTCGATCGAGCTTATGACAGAGGTGAGATCGCAGGCAGTCATCCCTGCGATTTAATTATTGAGAACCTAACCACCGCCGCCTGGTTCAGAGCAATATTCAGTCAACGCCCGATTGACAAAACATTTGTAGAAAAACGGGTCGCCGCTACGTTGAAGCTGCTGACGTGAGTTATTTGTATCGGCGCTTCGGATCGCATTTCAAGGCCCGTTATGAGGCTCCAGCAATGTCAATCATCCGAAATTTTTTGCATGACCCAATACTGATACGCAGAATGATGTCCAGGGATGGTATCGCCATGGTCTACTCTCGGTCAAAAAATGATCATAATTATCCTTCAATCTCTTCTCTCATGTATTTGATCAGGAATATTCATCAATCTCGGACCGTGCGAGGGTTAAGTTGAACAATTATAGACGTAATGCGTGAGAGACTTTCAGCTCTGATGCTGTCCAGCCAACCATGAAATCGATGAAAGCGCGCGTGGGCACTGGGATCAATGCGCGGTGCGGCCATAATAGATGAAGCGGAAGCGAGCGCTCGTGCCAACCCGGCATCACTTCCACCAAGCTTCCAGTGTTCAGATGCTCGTCGAGCAGGAAACTCGGTGCGAGCAGCAAGCCCCGGCCGAGCTGGGCGAGGCGGACGAGGAACTCGACGTCGGACGCCACGATGCGCCCTTGGAGCGTGGCGTTCGCCCGCTGCCCATCCCGAGACAGGAAGGACCACTTCATCGGCGCGGCCGTCTGCGCATAGATCAACGCCTCGTGCTGCGCGAGGTCTCGGGGATGCTGGGGCATGCCGGATGCCGCAAGATAGGCGGGTGAAGCAGCGAGGATCAGCGGAAAACTGGCGAGCCGACGCGACACGAGACTCGAAGGAGCGAGTTCGCCGAGCCGAATAGCAAGATCATAATCCCCAGTGAGCAGATCGGTCTTGTTCTCGGACAAGTCAATCTCGACGTCCACACGCGGATGCCGGTCGAGAAACGCTGCAATCGCCGGCGCGAGAAGACTGTTTCCAAACCCAAGGGGTGCGGTCAGGCGAAGCCGACCGCTCGGCTCTGCCTGACGAGCGCCCGCTTCTGCCTCCGCCAGTGCGATCTCTTCCAGCGCTGCGACACAGCGTTCGTAATAGGCTCGTCCGGCATCCGTCGGCGCAAGGCGGCGCGTGGTGCGGCTGAGCAAACGGACACCAAGGCGCGTCTCCAGCGCCTTGAGATGCTGTCCAGCCATCTCCGCCGAGAGACCTGTCGCGCGTCCCGCTGCTGCGATGCTGCCAAGCTCGATGGCGCGCCGCAGCACCATCATCCCTACGAGCCTATCCAGTGCCATTGCGAAATGCTGCTTCGGAGTGAGCCATCTTACATCGGGATTATAGGGCGGCCTGTGAACAAATACCCTCCGCCTCGTGATCGAGCATGGAGCGGAGCAATGGCGTCACGAACGATCCGGACGAGAGGCGCGGACCTCCTCATCGATGATGCCGGACAAACCGAGCCGGCGCTCGTCTTGCTGCATTACTGGGGCGGCTCGGCCCGTACATGGGACGCGGTCATCTCGCATTTGCCCATCACCGGGCGGAAGGTCGTCATCAACCAGCGCGGATGGGGTGGCTCACGCGCCTTGGATGGCCGCTATGATTTGGACGCGCTGTCCGACGACATCGTCGATACGGTAACGGCGCTCGGCATCAGGCAATATATTGTGGTCGGGCACTCCATGGGCGGCAAGGTAGCTCAACTGTTAGCCGGTCGCCGGCCCCTCGGTCTGGCTGGCATGGTGCTCGTGGCGCCGGCACCGCCGACTCCAATGCAAGTTCCGCCGGCGGTCAGGGCTGGCATGCTGGCTTCGTACCAGTCGCGGGGCGGCGTGCTGGAGGCTCTTCAAGTTCTAAGCGGTTCGGCGCTCGACGACGCGTGTCGGGAGCAGGTCATCCGAGACACGCTGAGCGGCGACGCCGGGGCCAAACGGTACTGGCCCGACCACGGCATGACGGTGGATATCACTGCGGCCCTGACAGGGCTGGAGGTACCCGTCGAGATCGTCCTGGCGGAGCACGACCAAGTCGAACGGGGAGCCATTTTGAAGCCGATTTTTGCCGAGCACCTGCCGTCTGCGACGATCACAACGATCTCCGGCATCGGCCACCTCGTTCCGCTCGAAGCGCCGGGAGAGATTGCGTCGAGTTGTGAGCGCATGATCGATCGCGTCCGCCTCATCCGCCGCGTCGACCTGGACGCGTTCATCGACGCCATGCCGGCATCGCGGGAAGCCTCATAGGATGAGTGAGGGCGCCGCCAGCCCCCCTGACTAGGGCGAGGCGGCTCTGACGGCCGCCCCGCGTTCACCGCAGATGAAGGGCGATCGGGACAGATCGCCTAGATTGATTTCAGCCGGAGACGGCTTCGGTCACGGCCTTGCTCGTCCGCCTCACCGTTTTCGCCACCCGTTTGAGCGCACTGGTCGCGACATCACCGGCCCGGGACAGCAGACCGCCCTTCTGCGCGCTGTTCAGGCGCTGCTCAATGGTCATGAACTTCGCGCCCTGCGGCGTGGGGAGGCCCGAGCGGTTCCGCCTCCACGAGGGGCGTCTACGAGCTTTTCCGGCCATTCCATCCTCCGATTGGCGAGTAACAGCCTATCTAGCAGGCTGCTGAAAAAGGGCTTCGCCTGTCGGCAGAAGCGTGATTCACTCTTCTGGGATCATCGGGAGAGTTTTCAGTGCGTGGTCAGGATCTCCGAAGCAGCTCGCTGTTCTCCTACGTGGATCTCGAGCGCCGCATTCGGCCTGACCATCCCCTGAGAACGATCCGAACTTTGGTCGACGAGGCGCTCACGACGCTCGACGGGCAGTTCTCGGAGATCTACTCGCAGATTGGCCGCCCCTCGATCCCACCCGAGCAACTCCTGCGCGCCATGCTGCTCCAGGCATTCTACTCCGTGCGCTCCGAGCGACAGTTGATGGAGCGCCTCGACTTCGACCTGCTGTTCCGCTGGTTCGTCGGCCTCGGCATCGACGATCCCGTCTGGGATGCCTCCACCTTCTCCAAGAACCGCGATCGGCTGCTGGGCGGCAGCGTGGCCGCCGCCTTCCTGAGCGCCGTGCTGGCGATCCCGCGCGTCAAGCGGCTGCTGTCGCAGGATCATTTCACCGTCGATGGCACCTTGATCCAGGCTTGGGCCTCGATGAAGAGCCTCAAGCCCAAGGACATTGCGCCCTCCGACCCGCCTGATCCCCCGGCAGGCGGGCGCAATCCCGACGTCGACTTTCGCGGCAAGAGCCTGTCCAACGACACTCATCAGAGCAGCACTGACCCCCAGGCGCGGCTCTACCGCAAGGGTCAGGGCAAGGAAGCCAAGCTCTGCTTCATGGGTCATGCGCTCATGGAGAACCGCAATGGGCTGATCGTCGATGGCTGCGTGACCCAGGCGACGGGGCAGGCCGAGCGCGTCGCGGCCCTGGCGATGATCGAGAAACGGGCCAACCGTCCCACCCGCGTCACCCTGGGCGCCGACAAAGGTTACGACGCCGCGGACTTCGTGAACGAACTGCGCGCCATGGCGGTGACGCCGCACGTGGCCTGCAACACGGCGGGACGCCGCTCCGCCATCGACGGACGCACCACACGCCAGCCCGGCTATGCGATCAGCCAGACGATCCGCAAGCGGATCGAGGAAAGCTTCGGCTGGAGCAAGGAGATCGGCCTGATCGGCCGCATCCGGGTCCGCGGGCGGGAGCGGATCGACATGGCCTTCACCTTCACAGCCGCAGCCTTCAACCTCGTGCGGCTGCCAAAACTCCTCGGAGCGTAAGCGACCGCCTGACGACAGAACGGTGCCGCCTCTTGCTCAACGCAGCCGAACCCTGCCCCAGCGCAGCGGTTGAGCCCGGCACGACGAGCCACCGCAACGCCGGTGCAAGGCGAAAACCAGCAAACCAAACGGCGCCAAGCCAGGCATCAAAGCGACAAGCCCCTTTTTCAGCAGCCTGCTAGGCGTCGGATCAGCCTCGCCCACCTGCAGCCGGCCACGCCGCCCATCAAGTGGGAGATAGCTGCTGACGACCCTGCAGCGGTCTCGACCTGCAGTCAGCTTCAGCCGATATACGGCCAGGCCCGCAGCGGACAGCAGTTCTCAGCCACAGGAGCGGAATTGACCGTCTGGTTTGATGCACCCGTTGGAACGATATGGGCCGCTTTGGCAGGACCAAGATGAGTCCACCCGCTCAGGATGGCCCCGGCGACAATGATCCGAATGATGGGCAGCATCGTTCTATCCCCCTTGCGGCCTCGAGCGACCGTCGACGAGGGGCGTGTAGAGCTTAACCATTGCATCTGTGTTGCGTGGCGTATTGCATGAGAGGTGTCAGATACGATCCTGCGTTCAAGCTGCGCCGTTCTGAGCCATCTCTCGTGCGAGCAGAATTGTCGCGAGCATGGACCGAAAGCGCCCGGGGGAAGTTTACTGAGTCTGAGAGGCTTCTCTCACCACGGACAGATCCGATGAAACATGCTCTCCTCACTGCAGCGACCGTGGCTGCTGCGTTTGCTCTCCTCCCGGCGACAGCCGATGCTCGTCCCGGCGGAGGAGGGTTCCGGGGTGGCGGCTTCGGCACCGGCGGCGGCGGATTTGGTGGTGCGCGCATCGGAGGCGCGGGTGGCGGCTTCCGAGGTGGTTCTGGGCTCGCGGCGGGCGGCTTCCGCGGCGGCGGAGGTCCGGGTGGCTTCCGTGGCGCTGCTGGCGGCTCGGGGCTTGCTGTCGGTGGTCAACGTGGAGTTGGTGCCGTCGCAGCTGGTGGCGTCCGTCCTGCCGTTGGCGGCTTTAACGGGCGCGGGTACGCCGGCAATCGAGGTGGCTACTACCGCGGACGGGGCTACGGGTACGGAGCTGCCGGGTTAGGCGTGGGCCTCGGGCTTGGCCTGGCCGCTGGAGGGTTGGGCTACGGGTACGGCGGCTATGATACCGGGTACTATGGTGATGGCTATGCGCCGGCCGGATACGGCGGGTTCGACGAGGGCTACGCGCCTGCTGCGACCGAGGTCACGTCCGATGCCGATCAGGTGAACTACTGCATCCAACGCTTCCGGTCCTATGACAGGGCCAGCGGCACCTACCTCGGCAACGATGGGCAGAGGCATCCCTGCCCGTAGGCTCACCTGATCGAGGGATGCCTGAAGCCCAGCGGCCGACATCGGCTTGCTGGGCATTCCCTTGAGACCTGTAGGCACATAGTACCAGTCGTACCCGGCTGACGGCCCCCGTGTCGTACAGCTGCCGAAGCGCTCTGCAAGACACAGCGATAATAGATCGGGCTTCAGCCCGTAGCCCCTGTCTCCTGGGTCCGGTGATCGTGAGCGCAGTCCTGCTATTGGCCCTGCCGGCCATCCATCGCCGCTTCTGCCGCCCTGACCATCTCTCCCAGATCCCGGCCCGCCTTCGCGATCATTCGCCGGAGTGCGATCGCTCGTGCCGTGCACCGCGCCCCATGCTTCCAGTTCGCCCGCGTAGCTCGCTCCCGGCCCTCGGGGGTCCTGGCGCCCGTGCTGGTGCCCCCGGTGGATGCCCGGCATGTGCCCCGTCCCGACGCCGAGCCCCGCAGCGCGGAGCCGCGAACGCGCCCCGCAACTGATCGCAGGAACACCCCTCATGGGGTGTGTCAACGCCGATTGAAGTCTGACCCACCTTTGGGTTTGTCGCCGATCGTAACCTGACCCACCCCTCACGCAGGAACGTCTGGTTCCCGCACTGGCCGCGCCACCAGTCCGGCGCGCCGCTTGTCCTTCAGCCGGTAGCTCTCGCCGGTGATCGTCACCACGCTGGCATGGTGCAGCACCCGGTCCAACATCGCCGCCGTCAGCACCGCGTCGCCGGCAAACGCCTGGTCCCACGCCCCGAACGACAGGTTCGAGGTCAGGATCATCGCGCCCCGCTCGTAGCGCTTGGCCGCCACCTGGAAGAACAGGTTCGCCTGCTCGCGCGCGAACGGCAGGTAGCCGATCTCGTCGACGATCAGCAGCCGGTAGAGGTTCACCGCCCGGTGCATCGCCTCCTTCAGGCGACCCTGGCGCTGCGCCGTCTCCAGCGTCAGGACCAGGTCCGCCGCACTGGTGAAGCGCACCTTCATCCCGCGCTGCGTCGCCAGGTAGCCGAGCGCGATCGCCAGATGCGTCTTGCCCACGCCGGACGGACCCAGGAACACCACGTTCTGCGCCCGTTCCACGAAGGCCAGGCTGGCCAGTTCCTGGATCTGCGCCCGCGGCGCTCCGGTGGCGAAGCCGAAGTCGTAGCCCTCCAGCGTCTTCACCGCCGGGAACCCCGCCACCCGGGCGAACATCTCCCGTGCCCGGGTGCGCCGGGCCTCGCGCTCGGCGCGCAGCACCTCCTCCAGGAAGACGGCGTAGGGCGTGTCGCGCTCGGATGCCGCTTGCGCGAGCGCGCCGTAGGCCGCGGGCACCGCCTGCAGGCGCAACTCGCCGCAGAGTTCGGCGAGGCGGGCATGCTGCAGGTCGCTCATGCCGGCTCTCCCGTCATCAGGCCCGAGAGCCCGTCGTAGAGCGCCAGCGGGTGCTGCAGCCCGACCACCGGGTGGGCGGGAGCCGGCACCGCCGGGGCCTTGATCTGGCGCACCGAGCGGCCGCCATAGGGCGGCGGCACCGGCTGCAACTGCGTCCGTTCCACGTCCAGGCGCTCGGCCGGCACCGCGCCGGTCGTGGCATGGACCCGCTGGTTGGCCACCGTGCGCAGCCAGCGACCCGCCGCCAGGTTGGCCGCCTCGCGATCGAGCACCAGCCCTTCCTGGCCCAGCCGGCTGGCCAGCGGCACGTAGAAGCTGCCGCGCAGGTAGCGGATGAAGCGCTCGACCTTGCCCTTCGTTTGCGCCCGTCCGGGCTGGCACAGCCGGGGCCGGAAGCCGCAATGGCGGGCAAAGTCCAGGTGTCAACGGGCACCGAAGTCTCCGCAATTGTGGGCTTTCAAAATTCCCTGGCCGGCGGGTTCGGTGCGGATCGGTGATCAGCCGGCCGTGTGATCGGAGGCAGCCTTTCCGGGTGGACGACCGCGACGCCTGGGTGCGGGCGGCGGAACGATCAGGGCCTTGGAGCGGACGTGCTCGGGGACGAGGTCGGCGTGCTGGCGCAGGCGGTAGCTCGCCCCCTCGATCTGGATCACCACGGCATGGTGGAGGAGTCGGTCGAGCAGGGCTGTCGCCACGACCGGATCACCGAACACCTCGCCCCACTCGGCGAAGCCGCGGTTCGAAGTCAGGATCATCGCCCCGCGCTCGTAGCGCGCGTTGACGAGTTGGAAGAACAGGTTGCCGCCACCGGGGACGACGGGGAGGTAGCCGATCTCGTCCACGACCAGCAGCGAGGCCCGGCAGAGATAGCGGATGCGCTCGCGCAGGGAGCCGTCGCGCTCGGCCTTGGCCAGCGAGGTCACGAGGTCGGCCAGCGTCGAGAACACGACGCTGCGCCCGGCCTTGACCGCCTCGACGGCGAGCGCGATCGCCAGATGGCTCTTGCCGGTGCCGGGTGGTCCGAGCAGATGGACGACCTCGGCCCGGTCGATGAAGGTCAGTTCCGCCAGCGCCAGGACGCGCTCGCGGTCGAGCGAGGGCTGGAAGGCAAAGTCGAACCCGGACAGCGTCTTGATCGTGGTCAGGCGCGCGACCAGCAGGGCGGTCTTCACGCGGCGGTTCTCGCGCAGCGTCAGTTCCTCGGTCAGGATCACGTCGAGGGCGGCCAAGCCGTCGATCTCGCCCTGCTCGATGCGCCGGACCGTCGCGTCGAGCACCTCCAGGGCGCGCGGCATGCGCAGGCCGACCAAGCTGCGCTTGATGCTGTCGAGGGTCGTGATGGCACAGGATGCGGTGCGGCTCATCGCTGGCCTCCGATCCCGCCGGCGAGCCGTTCGCCGACTGCCTGGTAGACAGCCAGCGAGCGCCGGGCGACGTGATCGCCATGGCGGCCGATCGGCAGACTGTCGGGATGGCCGTGGCGCATGGCCCGAGCGGCCGTGCCTTGCCGATGGTCGGGGTCGATGCGGTACTGCCGTCGTCCCTCCAGGATCGGATGGCTCGCGACGAGCCGGCCACCATCGAGGATGCGGATCGTGTCGGGCAACTGATGCACCTCGACGACGCGCCGGGTCCGATCCGGTACGCTGTAATAGTTGCCACCGATCGAGACGAGGCCATCGTGGCTGACGCGCCGCTCCAGCGTGAGCAGAGCGTCGAAGGGCAGAGCCGGCAAGGGCTGCAACTCGGGCCGCTCGGCGGCGAAGGCTTCCGAGACGATCCGCTGCGTGGTGCCGTGCAAGCGGACGTTGGCGACGGTATCGAGCCAGCTCCGAAGCTGGCGGTTGAGGTCGTCGAGGTCGCGGAAGGAACGTGCGAGGAAGAAGTCCTGGCGGATGTAGGAGAACGGTCGCTCGACCTTCCCCTTGGTCTTGGCCCGGTACGGGCGGCAGGCGCGCGGCAGGAATCCGTAGTGCTGGGCGAGTGCCAGCAGGGATCGGTTGTAGACGATGTGGCCGTCCGCATCCTCGCCGGTGACCGCCGTCTTCATGCGATCGTAGAGGATCTCGATCGGCACGCCGCCGATCGCGGTGAAGGCCTGCATGTGACAGCGCAGCAGCGTTTGCAGGTCCTGATGCAGGACGAAGCGCGCCTCGATGTGCCGGGAATGGCCGAGCACCAGCGAGAACAGCCAGACGATGCAGGTCGTGTCCGGCGCATCCGTGAAGGTGACGAGGAAGCGGGCGAAGTCGACCTGCGCCTGCTGGCCGGCCGGGGTCTCGAAGCGGACCTCGTAGGGCTTGGCCTCGGGCGGCCGGATCGCGGCGGCGAACCGCTTCACCGCGGTGTAGGCACCGGTGTAGCCGCGCTCGCGCAACTCGCGGGTCAGGCGCACGGCACTCAGGTCGGGGAAGGCGGTGATCCGCTCGCGCAGATAATCGAGATAGGGCGCGAGCTTGCTCGGGCGGCCGGGCTGACGCGGGCCGTAGGCCGGCGGCTCGAGGCCGCGCTCGATGTACTTGCGGATCGTCTTCGGATCGCGGCCGGTCCGGCGGGCGATGGCGGAGACGGACAGGCCCTGTCGGTGCAGGTCCAAGATCATGACGAGTTCTCCCAGCAGAACCATCCTCGTCGCTCCCAGCCGATCGGTATCGGCAGGCATGGTGGCTGAGGATGGAAAAGCCCGAGAGGGCGCGGGGCGTCGCGACCCTACGGGCCAGGGCACCGACCAGGGAATTTTCGATGCCCACAATCAGGGAGTATTCAACGCCCGCTGACAGTCCAGGAAGCCGGCCTGGAAGCGATGACGCCCGCGACCGTAGGCGTTCCGCTCCACCACCACGGTGCGCATGTTGTCGTAGAGCACCTCGCGCGGCACGCCCCCGAAGGCCAGGAAGGCGTTCTCGTGGGCGGCGATCAGCGTCTCGAGGCGCTCGTCGGTCACGAACTCCAGGTAGGCCGCCCGGCTCCAGCCCAGCGTTGCCACGAACACCGAGAGACGGTCGGCGCCGCGCCGCATCACCGCCCAGTCGACCTGCATCTGCTCGCCCGGCGCAGTCTCGAAGCGCACCACCGTGTTGCGCGACAGACCCGTCGCGCGGGCAATCTCGCGGATGCCCTTCCCGTGCCGATGCAACACCCGGATCTCCAACGCTGCCTCCTCACCCACCATCCGGGCCTCCTCCCGCAGAAGGAGCCCAGCCTACGGCCTGGGTCAGGGTTCAGTCGGCGACTGGGTCAGTTTCACATCGGCGCCTACAGGGTGCATCGGCTGAATTCACCCCTACCCTCCGGACCGCATACGAGAGCGAGCCCCCCGGTCATGCTACCGGCCACCAAGGCCTGAGCGCCCTCGCCCATGAGGTTGTGCCGGACCACGACGACCTGCCGGCCATCCGACGAGCCGTTGGGCTGATGGATGATGAACGTTCTGCCATCTCCCTGGTTCTCGCCCGAGGTATCCGTAATCCCCGTTGGGATTTTTATATAAATCCTGTCGGTTTGGCATAATTTTTGTCTCTTGAATCAATATAATGAATTCACCTTGCATTATTTATAGTTCTTATAATCTGTCTTATAATTTTGCTGCATCTCGACAACGGCCTCTGTCCTATTTGTTACACCAAGTCTTCGCATGATATTGCGCACGTGCACCTTGACGGTGCTTTCTTTCATTTCGAGTTCGAAGGCGATAATTTTATTCGATTTGCCTTTCTGTAGCTGCCCCAAAACGTCAGTCTGTCGTGGGGTGAACTGGCGCGGTGGATCAAGATCAGAGGCGGAGCTATAGGATTGGAGCAGAGAGTTTGCCGGAATGAAGATGCCGCCAGCACGGACTAGTCGTATTGCTTCAATTGCCACCTGCAGGCTGACACTGGTGGGGATATAACCACGTGCTCCGTTTTCCAAACACCCCATCACGTCACGAATATCATCACCTTCGCAAATAAGAACCACATTAATACCATGGCCCACTCGCGAAAGTAGCTCGTCACGCGCCGCCTTTTTTTGCAAAGTTTCGCGTATATCACAGTATAAAATTATCAGATCTCCTTCAATAAGATTAAAGTCTGATTTAAATAGATCATCAACTGACAAAAAAGATAGTATCTTGTCGCCTGTAAAAATTTTATTTAAACATATGCAAAGACAATCACGGAATACATTCCGATGATCGATCGCAATCAAAGATGGTCGCCTCAATTCCTGCTTGATATTATCGACCGCTTTAACTTTGTTATGTTCCCTTGATCTAAATTTTTCTATCTTTCCGTCAAAATCGTCGAAATTTGTCATCAGAATATTACCTGTATTGATGCATCGGATTTTGTGATTTTACACGTTTCGGCAAAGTTAGTATTAACAATTTGTAAATATCCGGCAAAATATATCGATAAGATTACCTCACATAGCATCATATTGTATTGCTTTTACATTTCTGGCAGACCCCAAGGGGTGTGCGATCGATTTCGGCACGAGCGCTCGGGGAAAATCGACTCACGCCAGCGAGGCAAGATTAGTATTCACTGGCGAACAAGCTTATCGGCTTAGGTTGATAGGCGTCTTCGAATGCCACTCTTTGATCCGGGAAGCAGGAGTGCCGATCCGGCCGGAGCACCGCTTCTTCTACCCCATCGACTGGCAACAGCTCTGTGGCGCCATCCGCTTCCGCCGGGCGCGGGGCCGGTGCGAGGAGTGCGCCCGCCCGCTCCTGCAGCGGGTCTTCCACCTCGGCGACGGCCGGCGGGGGGATGCCGAGATCTCGGACTGGCGCGACGGCCAGGGGCACCGGCTCCGGCAGCGGCTGCGCGACGATGATCTGCTCGCTCGGGTCCGTGTCACGAGGGTGGTACTGGCGGCGGCCCACCGCGACCACGACACGGCCAACAACGAGGACGCCAACCTGGCGGCATTCTGTCAGCGCGGCCACATGGTGCACGACCGCGATGAGCATCGGCGCCGCCGCTGGCGCACCCTGTTCCGACGCGAGGCCATGGCGAGCTGTTCCAGGGGCCGTATCCGACCGTCTTAAGCTAAGAACCCGATTGGCTTAACCACGCCAATGGTTGCCCCTGGTCGGAACTGTCAGAAACGAGACGTTCACTGCCGCCGATGTAGCACCGGCTGAGGAATGCGGTGAGGCAGCATGTCGGACAGACAACGGGAAGCGGTGCGCCAGAAGGCGCTCGCCGAGATCGCGCTCCTCGACACTCCACCACAGCCCGAGTTCGACGCCCTGGCGAAACTCGCCCAGCGCATGCTGGGCACACGCATGTCCTCGATCACGCTGATTGACCCCGAACGGCAGTGGTTCAAGGCGCGATGCGGGCCGCTGGCGCCCGAAACGACCCGTGCGGGAGCTTTCTGTCCTGTCGTGTTCGAGACGGAAGCGCCCCTGATCGTGGCGGACGCCAGGCTCGATCCTCGCTTCGCGGCGAGCCAGTTCGTCACGGGCTCGCCCAACATCCGCTACTACGCAGGGGTCCCAGTCCGCATCACTCAGGCCAACGGTGATGCAGTTACCATCGGCACGCTGTGCGTGCTGGACGATGAGCCTCGCGAGCCCTCTGCCACCGATGTGGAAATCCTCTCGGATCTGGCCTGCGCGGCCGAGGCGCTGTTCGAGGCGCGGATGGTGGCCCTGCGTGCCGCGGAAATTGCCGAGGATCGACGCTTGATGGTCGAGCACCTCGAGCGCGAACGGCGTCAGTTCAAGCGGGCCGAGCGAATGGCCGATATGGGGTCGTGGCGCTACGACCTCGAGCGACGCTCCGCGACTTGGTCGGATGGGGTCTTCGCAATCCATGAGCTGCCCGTCAGCGGAGGTGTACCGAATGGCGACCTCATGAGCTACATCCCGGAACTGGACCGGACCACTTTCCTCGATGCGGTGAGGCGCACGCTCGACACAGGTGAACCGTTTGAACTGGACGCCGACCTCGTGACTGCCAGGGGCCACCAGCGGCGCGTGCGCTGCCTGGGGGAGATTGAGCTGTCGAAGGGCAAACCCATCGCGTTGGTCGGCCTGATCCAGGACATCACGGAGCGGCATCGCATGGAGGAGAAGCTGCAGCACCTCGCCCGTACCGACGACCTCACCCAGCTCCCTAACCGAGCGGAGTTCAACCGCGTCCTGGATGCCCGCCTGAGGGACGCCCACGCGACGGGCGCGGAACTGGCAGTGATGCTGATTGACCTCGACGGCTTCAAGGGCGTGAACGACGTGATGGGGCACGCTGCAGGCGACGAGGTGCTGCGCCGCGTAGCAGAGCAGTTGCGAGCAGAGTACCTGAGCTCGTTCTTCCCGGCACGGCTCGGGGGTGACGAGTTCGCAGTCCTAGTTCCCTCAACGGTAAGTCGAGCTGCTCTGGATCTCTTGGTGCAGCAGCTGCTCCGCAACCTTCACATCGTTGCGGATGGATTAGGGCAGATCGCGAACGTCACCGGCACGATTGGGGTCGCTTGGTCCGGTGCGGCGGCTCGGAGCCGAGCGGAAATCCTTCGCCGCGCCGACACGGCGCTCTACGAGGCCAAGCGGACGCGCAAAGGCACAGCCCGCACATATCATCATGTGTTGGACGACCGAATCACCGCTTGAACGATAATCGTTCTGCTCTCTCAATCGAAGTGCGACCCAGCAGAATTCGAAGTGCCTGACTGGACTGGTAGCGGGGATGTGAATGTTTTTCACTTTCACGGCAGGATTTGCAGCATCTGTGGCAACGGGTGTATTTTTGTTCAGAGGAAATACAATTGATATACTTCCTCATTCAATGCTTGCGGGCACTATGGGTGTGATGTGCGCCCGCTTCTTGCTGAAACTTATATGTGCTGATGACTGCGAACAGCCCGCCACGATCGCAAAAACCCGCTCCCCGAATGCCCATTGAAGGCGTTCGCCCGCCGGATGTAGCCGAGCGCCGCTCGCTATGCTGACCGGCGGCTGAAACAGCTAGCCCCGCCGGCCGGGGGGGCTGGCGGGGCTGGTGGGCCAATACGCGACGCGGCCCGTACGTAGGATGGTGGGTATTGGTTACCCGGCCATCAACCCTGATGGCGTCGAGCCCTGCTCGCACAGATCATCGCCGGCCAGGTAGGCGTTCAGGTCCACGGTTCGGATGAAGGTCAGGCCTGGGATTGCCCCGTTTTCTGGGTTCTTGCTCATTTTGATATTGGTGGCGAATTCGGCGTGCCTCCTGCGATGAGAGGACGACCGCGCAATGCGCTTGAGCGACGATGCAGCCCCAAGCCAGCCAGGGGTGGGCGATGTCGCTCGACGTGAAGCGCACGTACGTCGTGCCTGACCAGACCGCGCAGGTCGCGCGGGCGATCTTTCCGAATGGCAATCCGGTCATGCGCCTCTACGACGACCTGTATAGGGTCGTGGCGGATCGCGACTTCGCCGACCTGTTCCCGGCCCGGGGACGGCCCGCAGAGGCACCGGCCCGACTCGCGCTCGCGACGCTCCTGCAGTTCATGGAGGGGCTGACCGATCGGCAGGCCGCCGACGCGGTTCGCACGCGGATCGACTGGAAATACCTGCTGTGTCTGGAACTGACTGACGTTGGCTTCGACCACACTGTCCTGAGCGAGTTTCGCACGCGCCTTCTCGCGCACGGGGCGGAAAGCCGCCTCCTCGACGCAACTCTCAAACTGGCGCGAGAGCGCGGACTGCTGAAGGGCGGCGGACGCCAGCGCAGCGACTCCACGCACGTCCTCGGGGCGATGCGCACCATGAGCCGGCTCGAAGTCGTCGGCGAGACATTGCGCTACGCACTGAACGCGCTGGCGACGGTGGCGCCCGACTGGCTGCGCGCGTGCACGACCCCGACATGGGCCGAACGCTACGAGCTCCGAGCGAGCGAGTTTCGGCTGCCCAAGAGCCAGACTGGGCGCCGGGCGTGGGCGGTGCAGACCGGCGTCGATGGCTTCACGTTGCTGGCTCTCGCCACAGCGGACGGCGCGCCGCCGGTTGTGCGGGACGCCGCGGCCCTTGAGACCCTGCGGCGCGTCTGGGTGCAGAACTTCCTGGTCGAGCACGGGCCGGAAGGCGCCCGCGTCGAGTGGCGGACGAATGATCAGGTGCCGCCGTCGGGTCGCTACATCGGCTCGCCCTACGACGTGGAGGCGCGCTACGCGAGCAAGGGCGCGACGGTGTGGAGCGGCTACAAGGTGCACCTGACCGAGACGTGCGACGAGGGCACCCCGAACCTGATCACCAACGTTGAGACGACGACCGCCGCGGTCTCGGACGACGCCACGACTTCGACCATCCACGCGGCGCTCGCTGCACGGGGCCTGCTGCCCAAGACCCACATTGCCGACACCGGCTTTGTGAATGCGGCGCTGTTCGTCGACGCCCAGGAACGCTACGGGGTCGACCTGATTGGCCCGACGCGCGGCGACCGACAGTGGCAGGCGCGGGCCGGCGCTGGGTTCGCCGCACGGGACTTCGCCATCGACTTCGTTCAGCAGCGGGCAACGTGTCCAGCCGGCAAGCGAAGCCAGAGCTGGACGCCGGCGCTCGCCCGCGGCACGACGCCGGTGATCAAGATCAAGTTCGCCCCCAGCGACTGCCGAGCGTGCCCGCTCCGGCCGCAGTGCACGCGCGCGAGCACTGCACGCCGGGCGATCACGATCCGCCCAGAGGCGCAACACGAGGCTTTGCGCGTCGGGCGGGCGCGGGAGCAGACCGCGGATTTCGCAGCCGAATACGCGCGGCGGGCCGGCGTCGAAGGCACGATTGCCCAGGGTGTGCGGTCATCTCGGCTCCGACGAACGCCGTACTTTGGGCACGCGAAGACGCACCTTGCCCACCTGATGACGGCAGCCGCGATGAACTTGGCACGCTTGCTGCGGTGGCTGGCAGACGAACCAAAGGCGCGAACACGGCACTCAGCCTTTGCGCGGCTGCATCAACTCGCGGCCTGACTGAGCTGTGCCGAATTCGCCACCAATATCATTTTGCGTGGAGCGCGGTGGATTGACTCGGGTCGATGATGGGTTGGCCAGCCCTCCCCATCGTGGATGGCATGGCTATCCCCCTCTCCATCCCCGAGTGCCGTGTCGCGCGGTTCGTCGAACCGCACGAGGATCACCTCGTCATCCCCATGCGACTGGACGCAGCCAGTGGCCGCCGCCCCGATTGCGGGAAAACGGGGCAATCCCAGGGGTTCTCACCGGTTCGCAGCCCACGGGCCCGCGCGGCGTCCTGCACGCGTTCGATACGGCCGCGGACCCGAGAGGCCGTCTCGCTCTTCGTCGTCCAGATCGGCTGAAGCACGGAAAGCACGTCGTCGGTGCCGATCGCGTCGATGGGCTTGGGCCGGAGCTGCGCGGCGTAGGTCTTGAGGGTGGTGCCCCACTGCACCGCATGCCTCTCGTTCCGGGAGCCCTTGCTCAGCTCGGCGATGAGTTCGTCGGCGCAGGCCCCGAAGGTGACAACCTCGCCGTCAGCGCGCTCGGCCCGGCGCTTCTCGGCGATCGGGTCGAGGCCGGCCGCGAGGAGCTTGCGTGCGTCGTTCCGGCGCCGGCGCGTCTCCGCGAGCGAGACGGACAGGAGGCCATCCAGGCCCATCTCCCGCTGTTTCCCGCGGCTTCTGAAGATGAAGAGCCAGCGCTTGGCGCCGCTCGGATCGACGATGAGGTACAGGCGGCCGCCGTCGGAATGCCGGCCCGGCTTGGTCAGCGTGGCGACCGCTCGGGCGCTGAGCTTATCGATTTCCCGAGCCACCTGTCCGCCCAGCCGCAGCACTCACATCAGCGGTGATGCTGAATTGTAGGAGACAGTTTGGAACGACGGCAAGCCGCCCTCAGAGCCCGTCCAAGTAGTTAGGGGCGATCAGAGAACGGCGTGGAACAGCCTGGGATGTAAATTTGGCGGAGAGGGAGGGACTGTCCAAGCAGACCGAAAAGATCAATGAAATCAGTGGTTTCGTGTTCGGCTTTGCATACGCTTTGTACCAGCCCTTTGTACCGCGTGTCCAGACTGCCCTGATGGCGGAGTTGCGGCTCAGGGGCCCGACTTGCTCTTATTCATGGGCAAGCGGCTACCCTGCACGAGCTCTCCAATCTCGGGGTCTGTCCGCACGAGCGCCTTACGATGAGCGGCGAACTTCGCTTCAAGCTCCTCGGGGCCATACGTGAGCCTGACTTGGAAAGCCTTCCCGACTTAGCGATGGGAAATCCGTGAACGCGGTGGCGTAATCCATCGACGTGGCGAAGGCGGTTCGGCGGGCCGCGACCAACCGGGCCTGTCTGATTTACTTGCCCACCGGAGTTGGCGCCATCGCATTAGTCGGCAGAGGCCATCGACCGGTATTTCCGCCGATGATGTATCGGTGTTGTCGGCACCTGCCCGCACTTCTGCAACTGTGGCGATGACTGTTCGAGCCGAGCGTCGAGCTCGGTAGGGCGAGGTTGGCGCTCACCCCGGCCCGAACCGCCGGTCCTGACCCGAAGCGGCCCTTCATGATGCGTATAAGAAACGTCCGGTTGCAAGCAGCTTCCGGACATTTGGGTTCGAAAATGTCGCAAAGGCATATAGCACATGGCCCGGTGAGATATGCGACTTATATTATAGGTATTGATATCAAATTTTCAGCGAAGCGATACACACTTCAGAGGCCGTTGACAGCTTTAAGAATCGTGAATTTCCACCACATGTAGTATAGACACCCCTTTATCCTGATGTCTACGATGAATAATGAGCGCTGATCGCCCCCTTCACGACCCTTTATCGAGCGGCCGCCTCCCAGCTCCCGATCAGATTATTCGCTACTCAATCGCGATTCTAACTCAATATCACTTACGGAAGCTCAGCGACGACACGCCTAAACTGACTGGGTATTGTACCGGTATGTTGCTGAAAGAAGCGGGTAAAGTTGGCTGGTGCGCTGAAGCCTAGGTCGTCAGAGACCACGGCAAGGGTCGTGGCGGGGTCTAGGATAGCCGCGACAGCAGCTTCGACGCGCACGGCGTTGGCGTAGACGGCCGGGCTCAGCCCCGTGCAGCGGCGGAAAAGCGTGTTGAAGTGCGGCCGCGATAGACCGGCCGACCTCGCAACGGTGTCGAGATCGCGGGGTACGGCACCCGATTCCCCCATAAGTTGAAGGGCCCGCCGGATGCGGTGATTGGTCAACAGTGCCACACGCGGGGGCTGCCGGTCTCCATAGCGATGCGCCAGGGCGATGATCAGGGCACGGATCCGGTCTTCGAGCGTTGCTGCGTCAGTATCGTGGCAACCTATGCGCCGTACAAGGTCCTCGCGCGCTCTCCACAGGGTGCCGTCGAGTGGCACGCAGGACCCTTCGAAGAAGCGGCCGGCGCCGCAGGGCCGGAACGCGCGATCAATCCCAGCGAGCCAAGCGGGCTCGATGTAAAGGGCGAGGAAGGCCGTCCGCTGCAGCCCACCCCGGTGCAGGTAGCGGTGCGGCTCCCAACTGTTGATCAAGATCGCGGTGTCGTCGCGCACGGGCAGCGCCCGGCCCGCGACGATAAAATCCTGGTCGGGGCCGCTCGCCTTCAGGATCACGTGGCAATGATGGTGCGCGTGATCAACGAGGGAGGTGTCCATGTCGAGGAGCGCCACCCGGCCGAACGCGCCGCGCAGGATTCCGAGAGCCTGGGTCACGATCCGCGATCACCTTCCCTGCCGGCCCGGGCCGGCATCACCATAGTTCCGATTGGGGAGATTAACCCATGCGCACGCCTACAACTCTGGTTGGGCGCGCGAAAAACATCCGGATTGATAAGTCAGCCTCCGGGGTGATCAGGGTTCTGCGCGCGAGCTGCGCCACACTCCACGTCTCGCAAGCAGGTTCCCCGTCCGAGAGGGAAAGCGAGACGAGGAGGAAGCCAATGACACCCGTCTTCCAAAGCCCGGAGCGCGACCGGCGCGAGCAGGAGCGCCAGAGCACTTTTCGCGAACGCTTCGTGGCCGAAACCCCGCCCTGGTACCACGGCGCGATCCATCTCGGCTTCACGCTGCTGATCACCGGCGGTACGGTCCTGTACTGTTGGAACCGGATCGAGGTCTCCTCGGCATGGGAGTGGCTGCTGGTCGTGCCGATCGTGCTTCTCGGCAATTGGTGCGAGTGGGCCGCGCACCGCTACGTGCTGCACCGCCCGGTGCCCGGGCTCACAATGATCTATAAGCGCCACTGCACAGTGCACCATCAGTTCTTCACGCACCATGACCTTGGCTACAGTGGCCACAAGGAATGGCGGGCTCTGCTGTTTCCGCCCTTCGCCCCGATCGGCTTCGTGCTCGCCGCCCTGCCGCCGGCGCTTCTGGCCGGCTGGCTGATCTCGTCGAATGCCGGGTACATCGTCGTGCTCACGATGGCCGCCTACTACCTGCTCTACGAGGGCCTGCACACGCTCTCACACCTCGATGACACGCGGCATCCTTACCTGCGGCACATCCCCCTGGTGAACACCGTGCGGCGAATGCACTACATTCATCACGTGCTCGGGTTCATGCAGACCCGCAACTTCAACCTCACATTCCCGATCTGCGACGCACTGTTCGGCACCAGCGACCTCGACCGATCCCTCGTCGGGACGCTGTTCAACGGCGCATCGCACGACCACATGCGGGCCGACATCCGGTCGGCGGATCCGGATCTGTCGGCGACAAGCATCGAGAAGGCCGAGCGGCGTACGCGGGCTCGCCTCGCCTGACGCCCGGGTGCCGGCGGCCTCAGGCCCCGGCTCCCAGCTGCGCGACGAGGTGATCGGCGATCTTCTCGCCGATCATGATGGTCGGCACGTTGGTATTGGCACTCGGCAAGCTCGGCATTACCGAGGCGTCCGCGACGGAGAGCCCTTCGACGCCGATCACCCGCCCGGTCGGATCGACCACCGCACCCCTGTCGGTGGAATCGCCCATGCGGCAGGTGCCGCTCGCATGCCACACGCCGAAGACCGTCTCGCGCACGAAGTCCCGCAGGGCTGCGTCGTCGGCAGCGATCCGGCCGAGATCGACCCCGCCGGACACGGCGCGTAGCATCAGCCGGCGCAAGGGGGCAGGACCGTCGAGGAGCCGGGCCAGCAGGGCAGTGACGCGCCGGTTGCGAGGCGTAACCCGGCTGAGCCGCTTGATCGCAGGCGTGAAGCTCGCCGGGAAGATCGCCGCGGGATCCGGGTTGAGCTGCGGCGAGACCACGAGCGCAACGAGGTCGCGCAGGCCCGTCGCCAGCCGTTCGAGATCGCGCGGGTCCGACAGGAGGCCGAGGTCGACGTCCGGACGGCCCGCCGGATCGGCCGGGTCGAGGCGCAGCCGCCCGATCGAGTGCGGCTGGTTCACCCATAGGAAATAGAGGGCGAGGCTCGCCCCGAGCGCGTGCCAGCCGCCGCGGGCGGAGGCGGTGAGGTACATGTCGGAGGGTGTACCGCCCGGCAGGCCGGAGGAGGAGCGCAGGGCGACGAAGCTCGCCCGTCTGTAGCTCAGCGGCAGGCGAAGCCGACGGGGCAGGTACTGCGCGATGGTCAGGGCTGGGTGGTCGCGCAGGTTCTCGCCGACCCCGGGCCGGTCCGCGAGGACGGTCACGCCGCAGGTACGCAGGTGTTCTGCGGGTCCGATCCCGGCCCGCAGGAGCAGGACCGGCGATTGCAACGCGCCTGCGCAGACTACCACCTCCCGCGCCGCCACGCGCTGATCGCGTCCGTCCGCTTGGCGCAGCTGCGCGCCGACGGCGCGCCGTCCGTCGAACATCAGGTCGGTGACCTGCGTGTGCGCAGCGATGACGAGGTTCCCGCGCGCCCGCGTGGGCGCGTCGAGATAGGCCGCGGCAGAGGAAACCCTGGCGTCATCCCGGTTGGAGAAGGCCGGCGGGAAGATCCCGTCCTCGAATTCGCCGTTCTGATCGAGGCGCCGCGGCAGGCCGGTCGCGTCGAGAGCCGTCGCAACCGCGTGTGCGAAGGGCGGCCAGGCCGGTTCGAGGATGCGTCGGATCGGCAGGGGGCCGTCGCGCCCGTGCAGCGGGCCGTCGCAGTCGAGGTCGGTCTCGAGCTTGCGGAAGTAGGGCAGGACGTCGTCCCAGCCCCAGCCCCTCGCCCCGGCCGCCGCCCAGGCATCGTAGTCGCGCGGGAGACCGCGGTTGGCCGCCTGCACGTTGATGCTCGACGAGCCGCCCATCACGCGGCCCTGCTCGTAGGCCCGGCGCCGGATCCGCCCATCGGCCCCGCGGGTGACGGCCGCGTCGAGGCCGGGCCAGATGTAGGTGTCGCCGAAGAACAGCGGCATCGGGTAGCTGTCGAGGATCTCGGCCGGCACCTGTCCTGGGGGCGTGTCGCAGCCGGCCTCGACGAGAAGCACCCGCCGGTTCGGATCGGCCGAGAGACGTTTGGCGAGGACGCAGCCGGCCGAGCCGCCGCCGACAACGAGCACATCGACCTCATGGGGCAGTTCGCTCATGCGCATCAGCCCCCGAGTACCGCGCGCCAGTCCGCATCCGGCACGACCACGGCGGCGAGGTCGAGCTCGGCCTGGCCTGGCACGCGGATGCGGGTGAACTTCATCGGCGGCGCGTCCAGCGGTGCCGTGGCGTCGAGGCCCATCTTGGCGCCCACGCCCTCGCGTGCGGACGGGTCGAGCTTCGAGCCCTGCGAATGCGCGACCACCACGAGGTCGCGGTCGGCCTGGAAGCGGGTGGCGACCGCCCACTCGACCTCCTTCGGATCGTGGATGTCCACGTCCATATCGACGACGACCGCGTGCTTGATGTCGTAATGGGCGGCGAAGGCGCCAAGCAGGACGTTCTTGGCCTCGCCCTCCTGCGTCTTGCGCAGTTTCACGTAGAGGTGGTAGCGGCCAACCCCACCGAGGGAGAGATGGACGTCCTCGACCCCTGGGAAACTACGCTTGAGGGTTGCCAGGATCGTGGCCTCGCGGGGGATTGCCCCGAGCAGCAGGTGCTCGAGTCCGCCTCCGACGATCATGTGGAAGAGCGGCCGCTCGCGGTGGGTGACGGCGTCGACCTGCATGACGTGGCGCTCGGCCCGCTCGCCGTAATATTGCGGGAACTCGCCGAACGGCCCCTCCGGCTCGCGCAGCTCCGGCAAGATTCTCCCCTCGATCACGATCTCGGCTTCTGCCGGCACGCGCACGTCGTTCGTGAGGCACTTCACCACGTCGAGGGGAACGCCCGTGAGCGCACCGGCGATCTCGAGTTCGTCCTGGCCGAGCGGCACGATCGCCTGGGAGGCGAGCAGGCAGGCCGGATCGACGCCCACAACGAGCGCGACCTCCAGGCCGCGGCCGGCGGCTTCGGCGCGGCGGTAGAAATGATCGGTGTGGCGCGGCAGCACGAGAACGCCGATGCGGTCGGGCCCGTTGATCTGGCAGCGCAGGATGGCGACGTTCTGCGCGCCGGTCTCTGGATCGCGCGAGATCATCAGCCCCGCCGAGATGTAGGGACCTCCATCGTGCTCGTTGAGCGTCGGCACGGGCAGCATCCGCAGGAGATCGATGTCGGTGCGGTGGACGATGCTCTGGGCGGGCCCGGTCTCACGCTCGCGCCAGGGCAGCGGCGCCGCACAGGCCTGCTGGACATGCGCGACGAGGCGGTCCTCCGTCGTCCCGAGCGCTTCGGCCATCCAGGCCCGGCTGGAGACGAGGCCCGAGACGATGGTGCCGTCCTGACCGTCGGGGCGGGGAAACAGAGTGGCGCTGCGCCCGTCAAGCCGGTTCGCCACCGCCGCGGCCTCGTGGCGAAGCCCGATGCCCGGCCGTGTCACGCTGAGGCGCCCGCTCTGCCCGAGGCGAGCGAGCCAGTCGCGCAGGGATCGGGCTGGGGCCGGCACGCTCATGTTGTCCTCCCGGTCGCGGCCCGCGCGGGGCGCCGTCGTCCCGTCTCGTTAGGCTGCTGCGGCGACGGACTGAAATAAGGATTGCTGATGGGGCCGATCAGGCGGTCTGAATTGCCGTGGCAGCAGGCTTATGCTCCTGTGATACGGCGTGTTTTCGACGGCCGACCGCCGCATTGGAGCACCGCCGGAAGCCAGGATTCCGCACGTGGATTTGCGCCAGATCTCCTACTTCGTCGCTCTGTTCGAGGAAGGCAGCGTGACGCGCGCGGCGCAGCGGATGAACGTGGTGCAGCCAGCACTCAGCATGCAGATCGCCAAGCTCGAGCGCGAACTGGATCAGCGCCTCTTCGAGCGGCAACCTAAGGCAATGGTGCCGACCGCCGCAGGCCGGCTGCTGCACCGGCTCGTGCAGCCGATCCTACGCGACGTTGCCGAGGCCCGGGCCACGATGGCGCAGCTCTCCCAGAGCGTGTCGGGGCGGGTGACCGCAGGCATCCTGTCGTCGCTCTCGATGAGCGTGGTGCCGAGCGTGCTGGCGCGCTTCGCCGCCACCTACCCGCAGGTGGAACTGTCTCTGGCGGACGGCTATTCCTCGACCTTCATCGACGGCGTTGGCGACGGCAGCCTCGACCTGGCGGTGATCAACAAGCCCAACCGCCGCCTCGGGCTGATGATGGAGCCACTTCTCGATGAAGAGATGGTGGTGGTGGGCGGGAGCGCGACGCCGCTGCCGATCCCCATGCCGGTGCGCACGCGCGATCTCGTCGGACTCGACCTCGTCCTGCCCTCGGCCCGCCACGGTCTACGCCTGGAACTCGACCGGCGGGTCGGCGCGGAGGACATCACCTTGAGCCCCCAGATCGAACTCGACCTGCCCTCCGCGATCGCGGATTTCGTCGCGCGCTCGAACCGCTTCACGGTCCTTCCCAGCATCGCGGTGAGCCGGCAGCTCGTTGAGGGCTCGCTCAAGGCCTACCGCATCGTGGCGCCGCGGATCACCCGCCAGCTCGTCATCATCCATCACCCAAAATACCCGCTCACCCCCGCGGCGATGCGCTTCGTCGAGATCCTTGGCGAGGAGCTGTCGGCAGCCGCGGCCGCGCTCCAGGCCCATATCGTCACGGGTCCCTGACCGGCGAACCGACGTCCCGCTGATCGCCCGCATCATCCATCCTTATTCGACAGGAAAACACCCTCAACCCTACCATTCCGCCCCAACCCGGCGCCCAGGCCCGGGACGCACATCAGAGAGCGGGGAAGCAGGCATGGACGCGGTGGCACGCCACTGGATCGACGGGGAGGCCTACGGCCAGCCGGAGGCGGACAGCCTCGATCCGGCGAGCGGCGAGCGGGTCGGCCACCTCGCGCAGGGTGGCGCCCGGGAGGCCGAAGCAGCCGTCGCCGCCGCGCGACGGGCCTTCGACCGGGGCATCTGGGCGTCGTCGCCTCGGTTGCGGCAAACGGTGCTGCTGCACTGGGCGGCCGCGCTCGAAACCGGCAAGGAACCCCTCGCCGAACTCCTGACCCGCGACAACGGCAAGCCGCTCGCGCAGGCGCGCGGGGAACTCGCGGGCGCGATTTCCGAGATCCTCTACTACGCGGGCCTCGCCCGCCACATACCGGGCCACGTACTGGAACCCGAGCCCGGCGTGCTCTCGACCATGCAGCGCGAGCCGGCCGGCGTCGCCGGCATCATCGTGCCGTGGAACGCGCCCGCGGTGCTGCTCGTCCGCTCGCTCGCTCCGGCGCTGGCCGCGGGCTGCACCACCGTCGTCAAGCCCGCCGCGCAGACAGCAGTGTTCAACGCGGCCCTGATGGCGCCGCTCTTGACCGCCCCCGGGCTGCCGCCGGGCGTCGTCAACGTTGTGGTCGAGACCGGGCACGCAGGTGCCCAGCACCTGTCGGTGTCGCACGACGTCGACGTCCTGAGCTTCACCGGTTCGACGGCGACCGGCAAGGCGATCATGCGGGCCGCCGCCGACAGCATGAAGAAGCTCTCGCTGGAACTCGGGGGAAAATCCGCCTGCCTCGTTTTCCCCGACGCGGAGATCGGCGACGTCGCGCGCAAGCTTGCCGCCGCCGCGACGGTCATCTCGGGCCAGCAATGTACCGCTGCGCGGCGCGTCCTCGTCCACCGTGCGGGGCTGCCCGCGATGCGCGACGCTCTGACCGCTGCCCTGGCCGACCTGCGGGTCGGACCGGGCCTCGAGGCTGGCACGCAGATGGGCCCGCTGATCGACCGGGCGAGCCGCGACGCGGTCGCGGCCCGGATGGAGGCAGCCTGCGCAGCGGCCGACCGGGTGCTGCTGCGGGCCACGATTCCCGACGGGGCGCGGGCGCGCGGCGCCTTCCTCACGCCGGCCCTCGTCGCGCACGACGATCCGCATGCGGACTTCGTGCAGGAGGAGATCTTCGGGCCCTTTGTAGTGCTCGAAGCCTTCGACACCGAGGCCGAGGCGGTGGCGCGGGCGAACGATACCGTGTTCGGTCTCTCCGCCAGCGTCTGGACCCGCGACGGGGCGCGGGCGCTGCGGGTGGCCCGGGCGCTGCGCAACGGCACGGTCTGGATCAACGACCACAACAAGCTGTTCGCCGAAGCCGAAACCGGCGGTTACCGGCAGAGCGGCCTGGGGCGCCTGCACGGCTACGACGCAGTCCATGACTTCACGGAACTGAAACACATCTATCAGGCGCCGGGCCTCGTCGAGGGTACAGTGCCGTGACGAACCTGCCCCTGGTGGTCGGCATCTCGGGGGCCTCGGGCGTGATCTATGGGATCCGCCTGCTGGAGATCCTGCGCGACCTCGACATTCCGGCACATCTCGTGATGTCGCGCTCGGCCGAGGTGACGCTCGCCCACGAGACCGACCTCAAGGTCTCAGAGGTGCGCGTACTGGCCGCCCGGACGTACGCGCAGGCCGATATTGGCGCGGCGATCTCCTCCGGTTCCTTCCGCACCCGCGGCATGGTCGTGGCGCCATGCTCGATGCGCAGTATGGCTGAGATCGCCACCGGCGTGACCTCTGGCCTGCTGACCCGGGCCGCGGACGTGGTGCTGAAGGAGCGGCGCCGTCTCGTCCTCATGGTGCGAGAGACCCCCCTGCATACTGGCCACCTGCGCACCATGACGGCCCTGTCGGAGATGGGGGCGATCATCGCGCCTCCGGTCCCTGCCTTCTACGCGCGGCCCGAGAGCCTCGCCGAGATGATCGACCACACGCTCGGCCGGGTACTCGACCTCTTCGAGATCGAATCCGGGCGGGTCCGGCGCTGGCGCGACGCCAGTTCTTGAGGTCATGCTTCTGCCAAAGCCCGGAGCAGCGCCTCGCGGGGGACTCCCGGCAGGGGCCGGCCGAGATGAACGGCGTAAAGGTCGAGGTATCGGTTTGCCGCTGCGAGGGGCTCGGGAGCGGACGGCTCCGGAGCGGGCGCGCCCCCCGCGAGTATTACCAGGGCGAGGCGCTCCGCCTCGATTTCCGAGGCCTTGATCCTGTCCCGTAGCGACTCTGTCGCGAGGCCGGGCAGGAGGGGCGCCTTCATGGCCCTGCGCACGGCTCTGAGCGGTGCGACCACGGCTGCGCGCCACGGCGCGACGGCGGCGTCGGCCGACCGGACCGCTTCTGCATCGAGAGGCCGGCCAGTCTCCGCGCACCAGATCAGGTAGAGCACGAGTGTCACGTCCGCCGCTGCTTCGTCCTGGAGGGCGAGGCAGGCCGGCGCGGCCCCCGGACGGCCATAGAGAGCAAGGGCAAAGGCCCAGAGCGCGTGTGCGTCCATCGCACATTCCTTCGGAAACGGGGGTGACCGGCCAGGTATGCCCTGGCCGGTCCCGGGATCAGCGGCAGGTACAAGTCTGCAGAGAAGGGAGCGCTCAGATGCGCTCGAGGTTGCCCCGCGTCTCCTCCGTCATGAAGGCGCCAACGAGGTAGACGGCGGTGACGGCGGTCGTGAAGATCGCGAGCATCATCGGGATCTGGCCGGGACCGTCGACCGCCAGCGACACCAGCGTCGGCAGCATGCCGCCCAGCGCGAAGCCGACGTTCCAGGTCAGGCCGGTGCCGGTGGCGCGCAAAGCGGTCGGGAACTTCTCGTTGAGAAAGATCAGCAGCGGGCCGTAGCTCGCGTTGGCGATGAGGGACAGGAGCATGACGTAGACTGTGAGGAGCGCAGTGTCGGTGGTCTGGGCCATGGCGAGGAAGAGCGCCGGGAAGGCCACCAGTCGCACGGCGCCCATGAGCAGGAAGCTCGATCGGCGTCCGATGCGCTGACTCAGTTCGCCGAGCGCGCAGGCGCCGAATGCGGCGGCGACGTTGGCGGCGATGAGCATCATCGACGCGGTCGCATTCGGAACGCCATTCACGAGCTTGAGGTAGGTCGGCAGGTAGCCGGAGGTGAGATAGTAGGCTGCGCCACCGCCGAACGAGATCAGGGTCGAGACCAGGAAGGCCCTGATGTACTCGGCCGAGAACAGGGCACGCACCGGCGAGGCGACCACGGGTGCCCCGGCGCGGCGCGCCGACTTCTCCGCCTGGAGCTGCCGGAAGATCGGGGATTCCTCAAGGTTGCGGAACAGGACCAGGCCGACGGCCGAGGTCAGGAGCCCCGAGAAGAACATCGCCCGCCAGCCCCAGGAGGCGAAGGCCTCGCCGGGTGCCAGCAGGGAGATCACGTAGAAGACCAGCGAGGCCAGTAACCCGCCGATCGCCGCGCCGCCGCCGCCGACTGCGCCCGACATCAGGCCGCGCCAGCGCTCGGGGACGGATTCGGTGCCGATCGTGTGCGAGGCCGCGACCACGCCGCCGACGAAGATGCCTTGAATCAGTCGGAATGCGAGGAAGATCGCCGTAGCGGCCCAGCCGATCTGGCCGACCGTGGGCAGGAGCCCGAAGGCCGCGGTCGAGACGCCGACCCCGAGCACGGCGATCATCAGCGCGCGCCGCCGGCCGAGGCGATCGGCGTAGGACCCGAACAGGGCCGAGCCGAGGGGACGGATCAGCAGCGTGACGGCGAAGGATGCGTAGGCGCCCGCAAGCGACAGCATCGGCTTGTCGGCGGGGAAGAACAGCGTCCCGATGACGGGAGCAACGTAGAGCAGGATGAAGAGGTCGAACAGGTCGAGGCCCCATCCGAACAGCGAGGCCATGGCGGCGGTGGCGGTCTGGCGGGTCGTCGGCTTGGGCAAGGCCTCGGACACGGGAATCGTGGTGGCGGCGGACATCGGGTTTCCTCCTTTGGGCACGCGGCATCGTTGGCCCGGCCGGTGCGGCCGGGCCTTCCGATGGTCATGAGGGTCGATTTCGGGGCCGCCCGGCCGGCTCTTGGCGCTGGTTCTTGGCGCTGGTTCTTGTCGCCGGCTGGGGCGGGGCAGCGCTACGAGCCGCGGAAGCTCGGCTTGCGCTTGGCGTGGAAGGCCTCGACGCCCTCGCGGAAGTCGTCGGACTGGCGCAGGCGGCTGTAGCAGTGGCCCTCGAGTTCGATGGCGATCGAGAGGGTCGAGTCCTCGGTGTCGTTGAGGAGCTTCTTGGCCGTGCGCTGGGCGATGGGCGAGAAGCCGCGCAGCTCCTCCACCAGCGCGTCGACGGCGGCTTCGAGTTCGCCGTCCGGCACGCACTCGGTGGCGATCCCCCATTCCAGCGCCTGCCGGCCGGGAATGCGCTTCGAGCGCATCACGATATCCTTGGTGCGGGTGATGCCGACGATCTTCTGCAGGCGGGCCGAGCCCCCGGAGCCTGGGATCTGGCCGAGCTTCTGCTCGGGCAGCGCGTACCGGCAGGTCTCCGAGACGATGCGGAAGTCGCAGGCGAGCGAGATCTCGAAGCCGACGCCGAACGTATAGCCGCGGTTGGCCGCGATCACCGGCTTGGCACAGCGGGCCGGCGCCGCCATGTTCCAGGCGAGCTTGGAGACATGCTCGGGCGAGGCGTCGAGGAAGCCCTTGATGTAGCCGCCCGAGGAGAAGTGTTCGCCCTCGGCGCGCAGCACGATCACGCGGACCCGGTCGTCCTCGTCGAGGGCCTCGAACACCTTCCGGATCTGGTCGCGCTGGGGCATCTCGATCACGTTCATCGGCGGGCGGGCCAGGATGACGTCGGCGCGCTCACGGGCGGGGTCGATTTCGACGCGGAAGCCGTCGAGGTTGGAAAGCCGGGGATCGCTGGTCCGGGAATCACTGGTCATGGGGTCACTCTCTCGTTGACCTTGGGGACAAGGCCTTTGGGGGGGAAGGAATCGCCTCAGGCGGCGGCGGAGGGGTCGCTCGCCGCCTCGGCCTCGTACGCGCCCGCGACGAGCTGGCGGCGCAGGAGCTTGCCGACCGGGGATTTCGGGATCTCGGCGACGAACACGTAGGCGCGCGGGCGCTTGTGGCTCGGCAGCCCGGCCGCGCGGCAATGGGCGTCGAGAGCGGCTTCGTCGACGGACGCACGGCGCTTGACGAAGGCGGTGACCACCTTCCCCCAGCGCTCGTCGGGCAGGCCGACCACGGCGATCTCCGAGACGGCCGGGTGCAGCGACAGGCAGCTCTCGATCTCGACCGGAGAGACGTTCTCCCCGCCCGTGATGATCATGTCGTCGACCCGGCCGGTCACGAACACGTCGCCATCGCCGTCCATGAAGCCGGTGTCGCCCGTGAAGTACCAGCCCTGGCGGAACGCCTTCGCGTCGGCCTCCGGGCGGCGCCAGTAGCCCTCGAAGGCCTCGTCGCCGCTCGCGATCACGGCGATCTCGCCCTCCTCGCCGGGGGCGGCGGCCGCGTGCGGATCGGTGGCCCCGAGCGGGACGATCCGCACCAGGGTGTTGAGGCCGGCCCGCCCTGCCGAGCCGGGCTTCACCGCGGCGTCCTGGTTGATCGTGAAGGTGTAGACCTCCGACGAGCCGTAATGGTTGACGAAGAGGTCCGGCCGGAACGCCTCGGTCAGCCGGCCGAGGAGGCCGTCCGTCATCGGCGCGCCCGCGAAGCCGAGCTTGCGCACCGACGACGTGTCGGTCGCGGCGAAGTCCGGATGGTGGACGAGGTCGTGGTAGAGCGTCGGCACGAGGTAGAGGTTCGTCACCCTCTCAGCCGCGATCAGACGCAGCGCGCCCGCCACGTCGAAGCGCGGCAGGCACACGAAGGTGCCGCCGATGAGCGACATGGCGAGCAGCGAGCGCACCCCCATCGTGTGGTAGAGCGGCATGACGCCGAGGGTCCGCTCGCCGCGGCCATAGAGGTTCTGGGCCACGTGGGCGAGGGCGGCGGCGCGCTCCGTGCGGTGGCGGCGCGGCACGCCCTTGGGTTTCGCCGTGGTGCCCGAGGTATAGAGCATCAGCGAGACCGCCTCGGCATCGGCCCTAGGCGCGATGGGCTCGGCCGCTAAGGCGGCGAGGTCGGCAAAGCGCGTCTCGCCGGGCTCGGGCTCCACGCCGACGACGATGCGCGGGCAGAGGCGGGCGGCGGCACTCGCCCGCACGCTCGCGGCCGAGACGCCCTCGTAGGCGACCGCCTTCGCCTCCGCGTTCTCGACCACGAAGTCGATCTCGTCGGGATTCGCCCGCCAGTTGACCGGCGTGAGCACGAGGCCGGCGAACTGGCAGGCCCAGTGGAGCGTCGCCGCTTCCAGGCGGTTCTGCAGCACCGTGACGAGGTGGTCGCCGGGCTTAAGGCCGAGCGCGTCGAGGCCCGCGACCACGGAGGAGATCAGCCCATACCACTCCGCGTAGGTGAGGCGGATCTCCCGGTCGACGATGGCGATGCCCCGCGGGTCGCGGGACACGCTCGCCAGGAAGCTGGTGCCAAGGTCAAGCATGGGATGGGGTCTCCTCGGTCGGTTCGCCGCGCAGCAGGGCGGCGGCCTCGACGGCGGCCGCGATGATCGGGGCGTAGCCGGTGCAGCGGCAGAGATGCCCGCCGATCACCTCGGTGAGCTCTCCCTGCGTCGCGTGCGGGCGGTGCCGCAGGTAGGCGTCGAGCGACATCAGGATGCCGGCGGTGCAGAAGCCGCATTGCAGGGCGTGGTGGCGCCGGAAGGCCGCCTGGAGCACGCCGAGCCGGCCGGGTTCCGGCGCCAGCCCTTCGACGGTGCGCACGTCGCTGCCCTCCACGGCGACGGCGAGCGTCAGGCAGGCGCGGGCGGGCAACCCGTCGATGGTGATCGTGCAGGCGCCGCAGACGCCGTGCTCGCAGCCGACATGGGTGCCGGTCATGCCGAGGCCGTGGCGGAGCGCGTCGGTGAGCAGCGTCCGCGGTTCGACCTCGACCCGGGCGGGGGCGCCGTTCAGCGTGAAGGCGACCTCGTGGCGTCGCGTCGCGTCTAGCCGTGGCATCGGCGGGCCTCCTCTGCGGCCTGTTCGAGGACCTGGCGGCCGAGGCGGCGCACGAGGTCGCGGCGGTAGCGGGCAGTGGCGTGGACATCGTCCCCTGCGCCGAGGTCCCAGGCGAGGGCGTTGAGGGCGTCGTCGAGGGCGGCGCCGTCTAGGAGCGGCCAGTCGCGGGCGGTCGGCCGGTCGGCGACGCCGCCCACCGCGAGGCGCATCCGCTGCCCGTCGACCACGGCCGCGCAGGCCACGATGGCGAAATCGCCGTGGCGCCGGGCCATCTCCGTGAAGGCGTAGCCGGAGCCCGGCCTGCGCACCGGCAGGGCGATCGCCTCGACGAGCTCGTCGTCGGCCCGGTCGGTCACCATCATCCCGACGAAGAAGTCGTCGGCCCGCACCCGCCGCGCCCGCTTGGCGGAGCGCAGATGCACCTCGCCCTCGAGGGCGACGAGGCAGAGCGGGATCTCGGCGCTGGGGTCGGCATGGGCGACGGAGCCGCACAGGGTGCCCCGGGCCCGGGTCTGGACGTGGCCGACGAAGGGGAGGGCTGCGGCCAGGAGCGGCACCTCGTCAGCGAGGCCCGGCCGGTCGAGCAGGAGCGTCTGCCGCACGCCCGCCGGGATGACGAGGGCGCCGTTCTCGCGGCGGGGCGACCGCAGCGTCTCGATCCGCATGAGGTCGACGATCAGCGCGGGCTTCGTTAGCCGCATGTTCAGCATCGGCACGAGCGACTGGCCGCCCGCGACGATGCGGGCCTCGTCGCGATGGCGGGTCAGCGCCTCCAGAACCTCGTCGAGGCTCGCGGCGCGCAGGTAGTCGAAGCGGGCGGGCTTCATGCGGAGACCCCCAGGCGCGCGAGGAGCCGGCGCAGCAGGCCGGGCCGGGACTCGCCGCCGGCACGGCGCGCGAGGGCGGAGAAGAAGCCGCCGATGATCACCCGGGCCGCCCCGTCGAGGAGACGGCCACCCACCGCCGCGACCTTGCCGCCGACGGAGGCCTCGTAGGCGTAGCCGATGCGCGTCCCGCCCCGGGCGTCCGGCGCCAGGGTGATCCGCCCGCTGCCGCCGCCGTTGCCGAGCGCCCCCGTCACGGTGCCCGACAACGTCGCGGCCCGGGGCGGATCGAGATCCGAGAGCGTGATGTCGGCCTTGTAGCGGCCCTTCACGGGGCCGACGCCGAGGGTCACGTCGGCTCGGAAATGCGTCTCCGACAGCTTGCGCACGCCATGCGCGCCCGGGATCACCGAGGTCAGCACGGCGGGGTCGAGCAGCATCGCCCAGACCGCCTCCGGGGCCGCCGCCACCCGGGCTTCACCCTCGCCGCGCATGGTCCGGTCGCCCGGGCGGGCCTGCGCCTGCACGGTGCGGCCCTGCGGGGGAGCCGGCTCGTCGCTGCGCTCGCTGAGCGCGGCGAGCTTGGCGGGCGTCAGCGGCAGGTCGATGGCGTCGATCCCGAGCGCGTCCGCCACCGCATTGGCGAGGCAGACCGGCGTCGACATGCAGTTGCCCTCGCCTACGCCCTTCGCTCCGAGGGGTGTGAAAGGAGAGGGACTCTCGAGATGCAGGACGACGAGGTCGGGGATCTCGGTTGCGGTCGGCAAGAGGTAATCGGCGAAGGTGCCGGACAGGAAGGCGCCGTCCTCGCCGTAGGCGAGCTCCTCGTACACGGCGGCGCCGAGCGCCTGGGCGAAGCCGCCACGCACCTGGCCCTCGACCATGCCGGGGTGGAGGATCCGGCCGCAATCGTGCATCGAGACGTAGCGGTCGATGACGAGCTTGCCCGTCGCCCGATCCACCTCCACGCCGCAGAAATCGAAGATGAAGCCGTGACACAGCGAGGAGTTGACGGCATCGCCCTCGTCGGGTGCTGCCAGCTCCGGCGGCGTCCAGAACGCCGTCTCGCGGATGACGGAGCCGACCTCGTCGGGCACGAGGCCCGGCGACCAGTGGCTCGTCGCGGCGACGCGCGCGAAGGGCAGCGCGGCGTCCGGGTTCGTCCGCGACGCTACGCGGCCGCCCGCGAAGACGAGGTCGTCGGCCCGCACGTTGAGCTGGGCCGCCGCCACCTGGGCGAGCCGGTCGCGCAGGCGCGTGGCGGCCTGGTAGGCCACCCCGGCGACCGCGGCGGCGAAGCGGCTCGAATAATTGCCCGAGGCGATCGACCACGCGTCCTTGGCGGTGTCGAGATCCGTGGTCACCCGGACCTGATCGAGCGGGATGCCGAAGACGTCGGCCACGACCTGGGCGAGAACGGTGCGATGGCCCTGGCCCTGCGGCACCGAGGCGACCTGCACGGTCACCGAGCCGACCGGATCGAGGGTGATGGTCGCGGTGGCCTGCGCGCCGTTCTTCGGGCCGGCCTTGGCGCGCTCGGCGGCGGTCAGCACCGTGGTGATGTAGCCCATGTTCGAGACGCTGGGCTCGACCGCGGCGGTAAAGCCGATGCCGTAGAGCCGGCCCTCCGCCCGCGCCGCCTCGCGACGGCGGCGCAGAGCGTCGAGACCACCATCGCGAACGGCCTCGTCGAGGGCGCGCTGGTAGTCGCCCGAGTCGTACAGTGCCCCGGTCGCGGTGCGGTACGGGAAGGCATCCGCCGGGATCAGGTTCCGGCGGATCACGTCGAGCGGGTCGAGCCCGAGCGTCGCGGCGATGCGCTGCACGAGGCGCTCGAGAGGGTAGTAGACCTGCGGGCCGCCGAAGCCGCGCACGAGGCCGGTCGGCGTCTTGTTGGTGACCACCACCCGGTTGCGGATGCGCACGTGCCGGATCGCGTAGGCGCCGGTCATGTTGCCGTGCATCCGGTACAGGGTCGCCGGCTCCGGTGCGCGCAGGGTGGCGCCGCAATCCTCGACCTGGTCCCAGTCGAGGGCAGCGATGCGGCCCTCGCCGTCGAAGGCGGCCGTCAGGGTGGTGACGCGGTTCGTCGCCGAGACCGAGGCGGCGAGGTGCTCCATCCGGTCCTCGATCCACTTGACCGGGCGCCCGACCTTGCGGGCGGCGGCGCAGATCAGGACCGCGTAGGGGGCGACGCCCTGCTTCACGCCGAAGCTGCCGCCGGAATCCGGCGGCGTGCGCAGCCGCAGGCGGTTGCCCGGCACCTTGAGGGCGCGGGCCACCACGGCATGGATGCTGAAGGGGCCCTGGAAGTTCGCGAGGAGATCGTAGGAATCGTCGCTCGGGTCGTACTCGGCGACGACCCCGTAGGTCTCCATCGGCGAACCGGTGTTCCGGGGATAGCGGACCGTCACCGAGAGGGTGTGGCGGGCCTGCGCGAAGGCGGCGTCCGGGTCGCCGTACCGGAAGGCGCGGTCGCTGACGAGGTTCTGCCCGACGCCCTCGTGCAGGACGGGCGCGTCCTCGGCCAGCGCTGCCAGCGGATCGACCATCGCCGGACGGGCGCGGTACTCGACCTCGATCAGGTCGCAGCCGTCCTCGGCGACGTAACGATCCTGCGCCACGACCACGGCGACCGGCTCGCCGACGTAGCGCACCCGGTCGACAGCGATCGCCCGTGCGTCCACGGCGGCGCGGAGCGCCGGGACGAGGGGACCGGCGACGTCGGCGAGATCGTGTCCGGTGAGCACCGCGACCACGCCCGGGAGCGCGCGGGCCGCGTCGGCGTCGAGGCCGAGGATGTCGGCGTGCGCGTGAGGGGAGCGCAGGATCGCCGCGTGCAGCGTACCGGGCTTGTGCCCGAGATCGTCGATGTAGCGTCCGCGTCCGGACAGCAGAGCGGCGTCCTCGACGCGCTCGACCGACTGCCCGACGAAACGGCTGTGCTCGATGCCCAATGCTCGCTTCCTCGTTCGAGGCTCTAGGGAGGCCTCGTGAGTGCAAACTGCATCGACCCCGCCGCGGGACGTGAGACGCCCCCGTCTCACGACTTACCGAAACGTCTCAAAATCCGCGGACCGGCATCGTGACGTCCGGGCGGGCTTGCTGGTGCAGGGGTGCGACCCTTGCTTCTCCGGCGCACGGGACAGGCGAGCGTCGCACCCCGTCCGGCAATGGGCGGCGGTCGTGCAGGCAGGGAGCAGCGCGTGAGTTGCGGCGGGTGGGATCAGGCCGCGAAGCCGGCCGAGCGGCGGACGATGCCGCGGAAGACGCTCGGGGGCACGCTGACGTGGTCGCGGAAGAAGCGCGAGAAATGCGCGGGTGCCGCGAAGCCGAGCTTCGTGCCGAGATCCGAAAGGCTCTCGTCGCCCGCGACGATCGCCTCGACGGCGCGCTCGATCCGGATCGAGTTGAGGAAGACGTGCGGCGAGGCGCCGGTCGTCTGCTCGAACAGGCGGTAGAAATGGGCGCGCGACAGGCCGGCTTCGCGGGCCAGGGCTTCGGCGCTGAGGCCGAGCCCGTCCTCGCCGCGCATCCGGGCCATGGCCCGCTGCACACGCCAGTCTCCCCGCGGGCGCCGCCCTGCTTCGCGCAGGGAGGTTCCGATCTCGCGCCACTTCGTGAACCGCTCGATCAGGGCGATCATCAGTCCCGGCAGCAGCTCGCCCCGGATGCGCGGTGAACCGGGGGTGTAGACCATCTCGGCGGCGAGATCCCGCACGAGACCGCGGATCACCGCGGTGATCAGCCCGGCGGGCTCGTCGAAGAAGCCCGGTGCGGCGCTCGCCGACCAATTGTGCCGGAAGGCGCCGAGCCATGCCGGCTCGATGTACAGCGCGAGGATCATCGACGGCTCGCGGCGCGGATCGTGGACGTAGGCGTGGGTCTCCCACGCGTTGACGAGGACCGCCTGGCTGTCGGTCAGGTTGACCACCCGGTCGCCGACCAGGAACTGCGTGTCGTCACCCTCGACCTTCAGCAGCACGTGGCAGTGCGGATGGGCGTGGCGAACCAACCCGCGATCCATGTCGAGCAGGGCAACGCGGCCGAAATCTCCGTACGTGATTTCGAGAGCATCAGACATGAGAACAGCCTAGCACCCGGTGCCGAACGCAGCCAGCCGTCGCCATGCCCAGCCTCGCTGCTACTTCTGTCGCAGGGATACCGGAACAGAGGCCGGGATGTCCGCGCCTGACCGCTTCAGCAGGTGATCCGTCCCCATCACGACCAGTGGGATGACCAGAGCCACGTAGGCATTGTCGATCCCGAATGGGTCGCCCGCCAGGAACCAGCCGATCGTCAGCACGAGGGACGCGACGATGCTGACGAATGCGGCCCGCGGCCGCGTCACGTGTGGCGCGTAGAAGGCGAACAGGACCAGGACCGCGAGAGTGGCGCGCAGGGACTTGGCGAGGAAGGTAACCTTCAGGATATCCGGCGCGTAGATCGCGAGCGGAATCGGCAGCAGCCCCACCGCGATCGTCGCCGCACGCACGAAGGCGAGCGAGCCGCGTCCTTCCACATCGCCGCGAAGGGGTATGTAGAAATCCTTGTAGAGGAGCGTCGCCGCACCGATGCTGAGCGCCGAGATCGTGCCGAACAGCGAACCGGCGAGGCCCGCGACCACGACCGCGGCAAGGACGTCGTCCATCCGGGCGATCAGCGCCGGCAGCACCCCGATCGGCGGCACGTTCGGCATCAAGGCGCCCGCGCACACGCCGACGAGGGCGGCCAGCAGGCCGAACGGAATCGAGAAGGATTGCGCACCAGAAGCTCGCGGCCTGGGCGGTGCGACCGTCCTCCACGGTGTTGATCGCCTGGATCACGTATTGTGTCGAGAAGACCGCGCCGATCCCGGCCACGAGCCAAGCCAGGATCTGGGACCAGCCGACGGTGTCGACGGCAAACATCCGGGCCGGAACCTGTGCCTGCAGGGACCCGAGGCCGCCGATTTGCGAGACGGCGAAGGCCGCTGCGACCAGGATGCCGACGTACTTGACGACGGCGTGCAGCACATTGGTGGTGATCACGGAGCGCATGCCGCCGATGCCGACGTAGAGCGTCGCCACCGCGCCGGTGATGACGATCGCCGTGGTGCGGTCCATCCCGAGCAGCCCCGCCAGGATGGAGCCGCCGCCCGCGTAGGTCGAGATCGCCACGATCTGCAGGGCGAAGATCATGATGACCGAGGTGGCGAGCTTGGTCGGGCGTCCATAGGCGCGGGCCAGCGCGCCCGAGATGGTGTTCTCGCCGAGCGTCTTGAAGCGACGGGCCAGGAAGAAGGCGTACAGCATGAAGCCGATGCCGAGGGCCACGATGTTCCAGGCCGCCGAGAGGCCGACCTTCACGGCGGTCTGCGTCGTGCCGACGCTCGCCGCCGTACCGATGAACTCGGACATGAGCAGGAAGCCGATCAGGACTGCCGGGTAACGCGCTCCTCCCGACGTGAAGCTGCCGGCGCTCCTGGCGTGACGGCGCGCGACGACGCTGATCAACCCCATCGCTGCCAAGTAGGCCAACGTGAGCGACAGCACGACCCAGTTCGGCTGCATGATGCCGCTGTCCGTCAGACGTCAGCGAATGTGCACAGGTCGCGGTGATTGGGCATGATTCCTCCGGTTGTTCTTTCGGGCGACCGCGCGTGATGGCGTTCTTGTATGCGCCCAGTCGGAAGGATCGTGCGTGCAGAGCGGTTGTTCATCAAATAGAGAAAAATGATATAGGTGATCATCAGCCATGATGGCTCCGTCCTCCCAGACATGACCAGTCAGTGGCCGACGATACGTGGCGGGGCGCGGAACCGTTGCTGATCCTAAGACGATCGAAGTGGATAGGGATGCTGTCGCAGCGCCTGCGTGATTGGGAACATGTCAAGCATGTGCCGCCGGGCCGGCTGCAGGGGCCGATCAGGGACGGCACTCCTCGGCGAGTTACAGAGTGCAACTCTATCGGCTTCGTATCATGACACCATACACCGAACCGGTCACCAGTTCGGTGTATGGCTCCCGAAGCGTTATCGGCGAGCGATGCCGCCGGCTGCCAGCGCCTTTGCCTGTTCCGAAAAGCCCGCGATCAGTTCCATCATCGGTTCCCTCACCTCCCGCGGTGCGGTCTTCAGCGACCCGGCGTGGAACGGCGGATCCGGATCGTACTCGCTCATCAACTGGCAGCATTCCGCATAGGTGCGGTCGCGCATCTCTGCGACCATCGTCAGTCCGAAATCGAGCCCGGCCGTGACGCCCGCCCCGGTGATGCGGTTGCGGTCACGCACGACGCGCGCCTCGGTCGGGATCGCACCGAAGCCGGCCAGGGCGTCCCGGCAGGACCAGTGCGACGTCGCCCTGTAGCCCTCGAGCAGGCCGGCCTTGCCGAGGATCAGCGAGCCCGAGCACACGCTGGTCACGTACGTCGCCCGGCTGCCGCGATCGGCCATGAAGGCAAGCGTCTCCGGGTCGGTGGCCGCCTTGATCGTGCCGTCCGTGCCGCCCGGCGTGAACAGGACGGTCAGGTCCCGCGGGCAGGTCTCGAACGTCGCCGTGGGCATGATCGTCACGCCCGCGTCGCTCGTCACCGGATCGAGCGACCGGGAGACGAGGTGGATCTTGGCGCCCATCATGGCCCCGAACATGCTGTGTGGTCCGATCAGGTCCATGATGGTCATGCCGGGATAGATCAGCATCCCGATCTCCTCGTGACCGATCCAATGCACGCCGTCGCCACGACCCATGTCATAGCTGTTCGACGACGAATGCGGCGACGGCCCGGCCGACTCGGCACGCGCCGAGCCGGCGGCGAACGGGGAGAGGAGCGCGAGCAGTGCGGCGGTTCGGCGATCGACAATGGTCATGAGGACTGTCCTCCAATCTGAATTCTGAGAATCATTCGCAATATCCGTCTCCGCACGAAACAGAACAGATGCAGCAACAAGGATCCAGGCAAAGCTGCATCATGCCGCTCTGCCTGGAGATCGATGGCCGCGCGGCCCTACCAGCGATACACGAGGCTGCCGATTACCTGCCGCCTCGCATCGTACAGGCAGAGCCCGGTCTGGCATACGATCCGGCGGGTATCGAACAGGTTGGTCGCATTCACCTGCAGCCGCAGGCCGGAGTACTTTCGGTCGAACAGCGCGAGATCGTAATCAATGACGCCATCGACCAGCGCGTCTCCCCGGCTACGGAACGTGTTCTGGTCGTCGCCGAAACTCGAGCTGATGTAGCGGACGCCCGCACCGATGCCGAGCCCGGCGAAGGCCGAGCCGGGCTGGAACGTGTACTTGGCAAAGGCGGCGACGGTGTCGTCGGGGATGCCGGAGAGCTTCTTGCCGGTCGTGATCCCGAGGGCAGGATCGTCGATACCTTTGACGATGGTGACGTCGAGATGCGTGTAGGCGGCAGTGAGGTTCCAGCCGGGTGCCAGCGAGGCCGTCGCCTCCAACTCGATGCCGCGCGAGCGGATCTGGCCGGTCGGGGTCTGGAAGAGGAGGGGGTTGCCCGGATCGGGACGGAGCACGTTCTTCTGGTCGATGTTGAACAGGGCGGCGCTCATGAAGACCGGAAGATCGGGCACCTTGTATTTGATGCCGACCTCTTCCTGCTCGCCCGATGTCGGCTTGAACGGCGTCCCCGCGGCATCCGTGCCGAGCTGCGGGCTGAAGTTCGTGCCGTAGCTGACATAGGGGGCCAGGCCACTGTCGAAGACGTAGGCGAGCCCCACCCGGCCGGTGAGGGCTGCATTGTCCTGATCCGCCTTGGTGCCGGCGACGAGATTGTTGACCGTGCTCGTCACCCAACTCTGTCGACCGTTGAGCGTCAGGACGAAGCCGCCCCACTTGGCCTGTTCTTGAGCGTAGAGACCGATCTCGTGCTGCCGCTGCTTCTGTCGTATGGCGAACGTATCGACGGGTGCGATGTATTGCCTGCCGTAATTCAGGGCAAAAAGATCGAGGTCGGGCGCAGGACCGAAGCCGATCTTGTTGCTGTATCCGTAATGATTGTAGTCGAGGCCAAATAGCAAGGTATTGGCGACGCCGCCGAGCTCGAAGCGCGTCTCGGCCTGATTGTCGAGCGCGATGGCGTTGACCGTATCAACGATCCGCGTCGCGGTCCGTTGTCCTGTATTGGCCACCGGATCGATCGAGAGAAGATCCGTGTAGCCGTAATCACCGAGGATGCGGTAGAAGCGAAAATTCTGACGCACGGCCAGGAAGTCGCTGAACCGGTGCTCGGCCTCGTAGCCGATCCGGTACTGCTCCGTCCGGGCCGTGTTGTAGGCCGGATCGCCTTTGAAGTAGTTGGTCAGGCGGCGGTTCGGTGCGTCGTAGAAGTAGGACGTGTTGGCGGCGCTCGTGACCGTCATGTGCTCCGCGAGGAGCGTGACGGACGTATCGGCATCGGGGCGCCATGTAATTGCCGGCGCGATGTAGGTCCGGTTGTCCTTGCCGCCCGGGAGCCAATCCTTCGCATCGCGGAACAGGCCGGTCAGGCGATAGCTGAACTGCTCGTTGCCGACCACCGGTCCGCCGATGTCGAAATTGCCCTGGTAGCGGTCGTAGTTGCCGGCCTGGAACTGGATCTCGCCGAAGGGAACCGCGGTCGGACGTTTCGTGATGACGTTGATGATGCCGCCCGGGGACCCGAGGCCGTAGAGACCGGAAGCCGGACCCCGTAGAACCGTGATGGATTGTGCACCGTAGGGCTCGACGCGGGGAATGGCGAAGTTGCCGCCGCCATAGCCTTGCCGCAGACCGTCACGATAGGTCCCGAGCGTGACGAGATCGAAACCCCGAACCGAGAACCAGTCGACCCAGGGGCCGTACCCGTAGTTCGGCGTGATGCCAGGGGTGTAATTGAGTGCTTCAACGAGCGTCTGGACATTGCGGTCGTCGAGCTGCTCGCGCGTGATCGTGGATACCGATTGCGGGATTTCGACGACGGGCGTTCGCGTCTTGCTGCCGGTCGTCGTCCGGGACGCGACATAGCCGGTCACGCCGTCGGAGTTACCGCCGTTCGGTACGCTGCGGCCGGACAGGGCCGCACCGGCAACGTCGATCTGTTGGAGAGGAATGGTATCCGGACCGGCGGTCTGCGCAAGAACGGAAGTCGAGGCGAGCAGGGTCGGCAGCAGGGCGGCGTACAGCTCGGCCCTGGAGAGGGAATGCATGGCTGAGGTCCATCATATGACTGATCGGATTGGCGATCGGTCACACGATGGGTGGGGCGCGGGCGCTGGCGCTGACCCCGGGAGGCGCGCGTGGACAGGCGACGACTTCCGGCCGCCAGATCACCGCGGTCGCGTGCCGGACCGGCCAGACGATCATTGCAGAGATCGGCATGGGCGGGTTGGCCGCATCCATGCCGTGGGCCACGACGCAGCATGCCATATGGCCGTGCATGGGGGCCGGCTTTGCCGGTGCTTGTCCCGCCGACCCCGTATCCCGCAGGCAGATGATATGGGACGCCGACGGCACGCCGGCAGACACCATGCCACCGAGCAACGCCTGCAGGGCGAGCGCGTACAGCGCGGCCACCGCGATGACCACGCGACCGGGCGGCCAGCTTGGCAGGCACGTGCGCATCGCGATGCCGTACGATCCTGTTAGCGCCAGCGTCAATGCGGCGGGTCCCGCGCCGCTGTCGATTTCTGTCCATGGTAGCGTGCGGAGACCAAACCGCACACTGGCAAAAAATCGTTTTCCTGCCGGGCGCCTGGGCCCGAAAACGAAGCCCATGCGGACATCGTGGATATTGTCGCGCGCTCGGCCCGCATCCCTCCAGGCGGCCTGTCTCTTCGTAAGCGGAGCCTTTAGGCCACGGCTTTGAGGTCTTGCGCGCTGGCGTAGGCCCAGGGCAGCAACTCGTCGAGGCGGCGGTTGGGATGGCCCTCGGCGATGCGGGTGAGCACATCATTCAGGTAGGCCTGCGGCTCTACCCCGTTCAGCTTGCACGTCTCGACCAGCGAGGCGATCACCGCCCAGTGCTGCCCGCCGCCATCCGAACCAGCAAACAACGCGTTCTTGCGCGTCAGCGCCAGTGGCCGGATCGCCCGCTCGACCACGTTCGAGTCGAGCTCGACCCGGCCATCCTCCAGGAACACGCACAACCCGGCCCAGCGCGACAGCGCGTAGCGGATCGCCTCGGCCAGCCGGCTCTTCTGGCTCAGCTGCCCGAGCGTCTCGCGCAGCCACGGCTCTAGCGCCGCGATCACTGGACGGCTGTGCTCCTGGCGCTGCGCCCGCCGCTCCTCGACCGAGCGGCCGCGGATCTCCGCCTCGGTCCGGTACAGACGCGCGATCCGTTCCAGCGCCTGCGTGGCGATCGGTGCCGGCCCGCCCTGCGCCAGCTCATAGAAGCGCCGACGCACGTGCGCCCAGCAGAACGCCAGCTGGATCCCGCCGCGATCCGCCAGGGCCTTGTAGCCGCCATAGCCGTCGACCTGCAGCACGCCCGCAAAGCCGCTCAGGTGACGAAGAGGCCGCTCGGCCGTGCGGTCCGGGGCGTAGACGTAGACCACGCCCGGCGGATCGCGTCCGCCCCAGGGCCGGTCGTCCCGCGCGTAGGCCCACAGCTGCCCCGTCTTGGTGCGGCCGCGCCCGGGATCGAGCACCGGCGCGGTGGTCTCGTCGGCAAACAGCTTGCCGCTGGCCCGCAGCATCGTGAGCAGGCGTTCGTGCACGGGGCGCAGCGCAAAGGCGGCGCGCCCGACCCAGTCGGCCAGGGTCGAGCGGTCGAGAAGGACGCCCTGGCGCGCGAAGATCTGAGCCTGTCGGTAGAGCGGCAGGTGGTCCGCGTATTTGGAGACCAGCACCTGCGCCACCAGCGCGTCGGTGGGCAGGCCGCCCTCGATCAGGCGGGCGGGTGCGGGCGCCTGTACGACCGCCTCCTCGCAGGTCCGGCACGCGTAGCGCGGCCGGCGGATCACCAGGACCCGGACCTGCGCCGGCACCACGTCGAGGCGTTCAGAGACGTCCTCGCCGATCCGGTGCAAGGTCCCGGCACAGCACGGGCAGACCAGGCAGGCGGGATCGACGAGGCGCTCGATCCGCGGCAGGTGGGCAGGCAGAGTTCCCCGATTGCGCCGCCGCTCGGCGACCCGCGTCGCCCGGCTGGCCGGCTCGCTGTCGGCGGCCGCCAGCGTGGCGGCCTCGCCCTGCTCGGCCTCCTCCAGCCCCAGCAGCAGCTGGTCCTCCGGCAGGCTCTCGGCCCGCCGCCCGAAGCGGTGGCGTTGCATCGCCTGGATGATCTGGCGCAGCCGCTCGTTCTCGGCCCGCTCCTCGGCCAGTAGCGCCTTGAGCGTCTCGGGATCGTCTGGCGGAGGGGGAGCGGGAGTAGGCACGAACAAGATTAGAGCATAGTTCTCAGCTACTTGCGATGGCCTCGAGGCGTCCTGCGCACTCCGCCGCTCAGCTAGCGACGGCGGGGGTCACGACGGGACGCAGGCCGTGAACGCGCCGCCAGTCCAGCCCCTCGAGCAGGGCCGAGAGCTGTGCGGCGCTCAGGTGCACGGTGCTGTCGCGAGGCGCCGGCCAGTGGAAGGCGCCGCTCTCGAGCCGCTTGGCCACCAGAACCAGGCCGGTCCCATCCCAGAACACCAGCTTGATCCGGTCGGCGCGCTTGGAACGGAACACGTAGATGCTGCCCGAGAATGGATCGGCGCCGATGGCGTCACGCACCAGGGCGGCCAGCCCATCGACGCCTTTGCGGAAGTCGACCGGGCGGGTGGCCACCATCACCCTCACGGCACCGCTGGGCCCGATCACGACCGCGGCCTCAGAGCCCGGATCACTGCCCTGATCTGAGCCTCACTGGCGTGAGCGCCGATGCGGACGACCGCGCCAGCGATCTCGAGTTCGATCCCGGCGCCGTCCGCCGCTCGCTCGGGCGACCGCATCGGTGACGGCACCGACGGGAGAGCAGACGCAACTGGCGTCGTCGCCGGCACGAAGATCATCGGCGTGGGATCCTGCGCCGCTTCGAGAGCGCGGCGCGCCTCCCGGCGCCAACCGAACACCTGTTGGGGCGTCACCCCATGGCGGCGCGCCACGGCCGAGACGACGGCCCCCGGCACGAGGCTCTCCTCGAGGATCGCCGCCTTGGCATCCGCCGACCAAACCCGCCGCCCGCTGCCGCCCGTGATCACCTCCAGGCGGCGCGGCTCAAATCTATGCTCAAGTCCAGACACAAGCCGATCCCCGCATCAAACCACGGACATCAGCATTACGCCTCACCACGCATGACGGTAGGTGGGCTCGGAAGAACGCTTACGTCTCTTCGAACTTGAATGCATGAGAAAACAGGGTTTGCCGCATTGACGGCGGATCGAGCCGCACCGTACGCGGAACCATGCGTGCGTGGTTGTCAGCTCGACCGGTCTGCCGCGTGGCCCTCGCCGTGGTCGCGTTGTACGCGCTCGCCCTCCAGATCCTGTTGGCCGGAACTCTGTTCGCGGGCAATCAGAGCCAGGCGCACATCATCTGCGCGCCGCAAGCCGAATCGTCGGCGGAAGGGCCAGCCAAGTCCCTCCCGGCCCATGCCCACGCGGCCTGCTGTACCGCCGCTCAGGATCTGAGCGCAGGAAGCCCACCACTCCTGGTTTCGATGGCCGTGGTCTGGCCGTTGCGTCGGGCGGAAGTGATCGTCTGGCGTCCGGAAGTCACGGCGACGCCCCGGGCGCCGCCGGGAAGCAGAGCCAGCGCCCGCGCGCCTCCCGTCGTCTGAGCGATCCGTACCCCGATCCGCCAGACGATGGGACATGAACATGTATCGCATTCCGCGGGCCGAGCTGCGTGCCGCCCTGCCGCTGATGCTGCTTTCCACCACCTCCGCTCTCGCCCAGTCCGCGCCCCCCGACACCGTCGCGCTCGAACAGATCACCGTCGCCGGCGAGCGGAGGAGCGCCGCCTTCGGCTCGAATGGCGGGAGGATGCCGAACGATCTCTTCGTTCAGGGCTACACCCCCAAGCGGACGACGACGGCCCTGAAGATCCCGGCCCCGATCCAGGATATCCCCGTCTCCGTGCAGGTCGTCCCGCAGGAGCTGATCCAGGACCGCGGCGCGCTCACCATCCGACAGGCCATCGATACGGTCAGCGGCGTGACGAGCAGCAATGCCATCCCGGGCTCCCAGTCCTTCCGGATCCGCGGCTTCAACGACGGCTTCTCCAATCTGCGCGACGGGTTTCGCGAAACCAGCAACCAGCAGGATGTCCAGGGCATCGAGCGCATCGAGGTGCTGAAAGGCCCTGCCTCCGTGCTCTACGGCGGCAACCTGGCGGCGGGCGGCGTGGTCAACATCGTCACCAAGACACCCGTCGACCTGAACTTCGCCAATGCCGCTCTCACCGGCGGCAGCTTCGGTCTCGTCCGGCCGACCTTCGACGTGAACCAGGACCTGACCGGCGACGGCCGTCTCGTCATGCGCATCAACGGCGCCTTCGACCGCACCGACACGTACCGCGACTTCGCCTATGGTGACAGCAAGTTCGTCAACCCGAGCCTGCGCTGGCGTCCGACCGCCCAGGACGAGATCATCGTCCGCGCTCAGGTCCTGCAGAGCAACTTCAGCTACGGGCCGTACCAGTCGCCGCTGTCACGCACGACGTTGCGGCTTCCTTACTCCTTCAGCTTCTCCGATCCGAACCTGCGCGACAGCCACCGCAACGCGGAGCGCATCAGTTACGACTGGACACACAAGTTCGACGAGAACCTCCGCTTCCGGTCGGGTTTCAACGCATCCGCGGTCAACTACGACATCGGCACCGACCGGTTCGCCGTCCTTCGGTTCAACGCGGACGGGCGCACGGTCTCGCGCACCTTCGTCACCGGGCCCCAGCACCTGCGTGACTACGACTGGCAGAACGAGTTCTCGGGGACGTTCTACACGGGCGACATCCGGCATGACTGGCTGGCCGGAGTGGAGACCTACTGGAGCTTCAACAGCGCGACCAGTTTCCAGGGAACGCTTCCAAACCTGAATATCTTCGCGCCGGTCTACGGCGTGACGCCGAGCGCGCTACGATTGAGCGCGAGTTCCGATGCCAGCTTCACGAACATCGCCGGCTACGTCCAGGATTTCATGACGCTCACGCCGCAGATCCGCCTGCTGCTGGGCGGGCGCTATGACGTCACCGACACGGTCAACCTCAACCGGCTCACCAACCGCACCAGCGCCAACGCCGCCGACCGGTTCTCGCCGCGGCTCGGCATCACCTACGAGCCGGTTCCGACGACCGCCCTGTTCGCGAACTGGGCCAACGGCTTCGTCCCGACGACACAGACGACGGTCAGCGGCGCGACACTGCCTCCGAGCGCGAGCGAGCAGTTCGAGGTCGGCGTGAAGCAGCAGGCGTTCGACGGGCGTGTGCAGGCTACCGTGGCCTTGTTCCAGGTCACCCGCACCAACGTGCCGACCCCCGACCCGACGAACGCCACCTTCAGCATCGCGTCCGGCGAGCAGCAGAGCCGCGGCGTCGAGGTGGATATCGCCGGGGAGATCCTGCCGGGCTGGAAAGGCGTGGTCAGCTACGCCTACACCTTCGCTGACGTGACCAAGGACAACCGGCTGCCCGTCGGCGACCTGCTGGCGGGGGTCGCCAGGCACGCCGGCCAGGTCTGGACGACCTACGAGTTCCTGTCCGGCTCCGTCCTCGACGGCTTCGGGATCGGCGCCGGCATACGAGCCGAGACGGCGCGTGAGGCGACGCTGCCGAACACGTTCAAGCTTCCGGGCTACGTGCGGCTCGACGCGGCGGCTTGGTATCGTTTCGCGATCCAGGGACAGCCGTTTCGGGCTCAGCTGAACCTTCAGAACATCACCGACCGGCGCATCTACGACACCGATGGCGCCAACGTGTTGCGTCCGACGGTGCCGTTCACCGTTCTCGCCTCGATCTCGACCCAGTTCTGACCGGAGATCCACCATGGCCCGAACCACGCCCGCGGACCTGGCCGCAGAGCGATCCCTCGACGCGTCTGAGCTGAGCCGGCGCAGCTTCGCGGCGACCGCCCTCGGTGGTGCCCTACTCGCTGCAGCAACGCCCGGCGCCCGCGCCCAGTCGTCGCCGCAGCCTCTCCCGCGGCCGCGCATGATGCAGCAATCGGACGTCGCGCCGCTCAAGGTCGCCATGCTGGTCTATCCCCGCATGGTCATGCTCGATCTCGTCGCCCCGCAGAGCGTCCTCCAGATGCTCAACTCCGACATCCATCTCGTCGGGGAGACGAGAGAACCCGTCGCAACGGATCTGGGTCTCCCGGTCACCCCGACCTGCACCGTCGACGAGTGTCCGCGCGACCTCGACGTGCTCTTCGTGCCGGGCGGGCTGATGGGCTCGGTCGCCTGCATGAAGAACCCCGCGATCCTCGACTTCCTGGCCGATCGGGGCGTCCGCGCACGCTACGTGACGAGCGTCTGCACGGGGGGGCTCGTGCTCGCAGCCGCCGGTCTCCTGCGCGGCTACGAGGCGACCGCGCATTGGGCGGTCACCGATCTTCTGCCGCTCATGGGCGCGACCAAGGTCGATACCCGCGTGGTCCATGACCGCAACCGGCTCACCGGGGCCGGCGTGACGGCGGGCCTCGATTTCGGCCTGACCCTCGCGGTGCTCCTGCGCGGGCAGGAGGCCGCCGAGCGGACGCAGCTCATCCTGGAATACGAGCCGGCCCCTCCGTTCCACAAAGGCACGCCGATCCTCGCCGGGCCGGAGCGCGTCGCGCAGATGCGCACGGGCCGGGTCTGGATGGACGGGCAGGCGAGGGACGCGGCCCTCGCCGCAGCGAAACGCCTCGGCCTTTAGACGGCAGATGATGATGTGCATCGTTGGAAATTGCCGAAGCGAGATTGTCGAATGATGCCTATCGCTCATTATCGGACGTTCAATCTGGAGTCGCTGCGATCGAGAATATACCTGCTGTATGCGACATTGTTTGTATTCAATATCGTCGCCTGGCTGTGGGCGTGGTGGCTGTTCCGCGATCGGCCGGTGCTGCTCGGAACCGCCTTGGCCGCCTACGTGTTCGGCCTGCGCCATGCCGTCGATCCCGACCACATCGCGGCCATCGACAACGTCACGCGCAAGCTCATGCAGTTCGGGGAGCGCCCGGTCTCCGTCGGCCTCTGGTTCGCCCTCGGACATTCGAGCGTCGTCATCATCGCGGCCGTGACCATCGCATGGACGGCGGCCGGCCTGACGGCGTTCGAGAGCCTGAAGGATCTCGGCGGCCTCGTCGGGACCGGGGTGTCGGCCGGTTTCTTGTTGCTCATCGGAACGGTCAATCTGGTGCTCCTCGCCGGCATCTGGCGCACCTTTCGGGAGGTCCGCCGCACCGGGCGCTACGTGAGCGAGGATCTCGATCTCCTGCTGGCCCAGCGCGGGTTCCTGTCGCGGATACTGCGCCCGTTGTTCGGCCTGATCACCCGGCCCTGGCACATGTACCCGCTCGGCCTGTTGTTCGCGCTCGGCTTCGACACCGCGACCGAGGTCAGCCTGTTCGGGCTTGCGGCTGCCGAGGCCAGCAAGGGCACGACCCTGTGGGCAATTCTGGTCTTCCCGGTGCTGTTCACGGCCGGTATGACGCTGGTCGACGCCACCGACGGCGTGCTGATGCTCGGCGCCTACGGCTGGGCCTATGTCAAGCCCGTGCGCAAGCTCTTCTACAACCTGACCATCACGTTCGTCTCCGTGGCGGTCGCCCTGCTGGTGGGCGGCATCGAGGCCCTGAGTCTCATCGGCGACAAGCTCGGCTTGCACGGAGCCTTCTGGAGCGCCGTCTCGCATCTCAGCGAGAATTTCGGTCTTCTCGGCTTCGTGGTGATCGGGCTGTTCGTAGTGGCCTGGGCCGTGTCCTGGCTCGTCTACCGGCTCGGCCGCTTCGACAGTCTCGACCTTCGGCACGAGGAGGGTTGAGTGACCTTGACGACTGAGATCCGCGGGGCTCTCGGAGCGCCGATGCCGATCCTCGGCTCGGTGAAGCTGCGCTGGCCGGCGGCGTCGCCCAAGGGGGACGCTGACGGAACACCGCATGGCGCTTCCTCGGGAATCGCCTAGGCTCTCGACATGGGTGGGCTTCGACGGCAATCGGAATGGCTGCGGGCAGCTTGCGCATGCATGCTCTCCTACGCGCTCGCCCTTCAGCTGCTGCTGACCGGACTGGCGGGCGTCGCCTCGGCACTTCCCATCGGGCCGGACAGCACCGGCCCCGTCCTGTGTCGTCCGACGATGCAGAAAGCTCCTGCGACGGCCGATGACGGGGCGGAGCAGCCGCGGGCCCCATCCTGCTGCACGTTCGGTTGCGTTGCCGGTCCGCTGCTGCCGGTGCCGGAGACTTTCACGCTGCTGCGCTGGCGCATCGTGCGCCTGGATGCGGTTCGCTCCCGGGTATCCGATCTCGGGCTCCGCCCGACGACCGGCCCGCCGCGGCTCTGCCGTGGTCCACGCCCACCGCCGTCCCTTCTCGTCTGAACCCTGATGTCCTGCAAACCCGGGTCGCGTGCGCGTGCCGCGCGCCCGGTCGGCGGCTGTCCGCGGTCGCCCTCATCGAGACGAGGAGAACCACCATGACCAAGCGCATCCACTTTCCCCTGCGCGAGACCGTTGCTGCGGTCGCCCTCACCTTTACGGCGCTGACCGGTTTGGCGCTGGCGCACGAGTACAGCGTCGGACCGCTGAAGATCGACCACCCTTGGGCTCGGGCGACGCCGCGCGGCGCCAAGGTCGGTGGCGGCTATGCCGTCATCACCAACACCGGGTCGATGCCCGACCGGCTCGTCGGTGGCTCGCTCAGCGCCGCCGGCCACGTCGAGATCCACCGTATGACGATGGAGGGCGACGTGATGAAGATGGGCCCTGTCGAGGGTGGCCTCGAGATCAAGCCGGGGCAGACCGTCAAGCTCGAGCCGGGCGGCTTCCATATCATGTTTATGGACTTGGCCGCCCCGCTCAAGCAGGGCGAGATGGTCAAGGGCACGCTGTCCTTCGAGCGGGCCGGCAACGTGCCGGTCGAGTTCGCCATCGACGCGATCGCCGCGAAGGCTCCGGAGGCGGGCCATGCGCACCAGCACTGAACTGGCGAAACCACCTCTCATCTTCCTGATGGAACCGTCGGATCAGACATCGGCGCCCGCCGTTACCGTCCACGCCGGGACGTGGCGCGTGCCGCTTGGGACCCGCCGGGACGATGCCAAGGGGCAGGCGATCCGCCCGCCGACTATGAAGGCTGCCGGCTGGCGCTTCACGACCCTCGGCGCCGAGGATTCTACACGCATTCGGGGAGCCGACCGGAGTGTGACGGACGACCGGGGAGGTGGTCGATGAACCGCGCCCGGGCCGATCGGGCCAGGGTCGCCGCGGCCCGCCGCCAGTCTCTCGCCAGCCTCTCACCCCTACAGACGAGCCTCCTGCAGCGCGCTCTCGCAGCCGGCCGTCTCGAACTGTCGGCGGAGGAGCACGTGGAGGTGTTGGCGATGGTGCAACTCTACCACATCGGCTATCTCGGTCCGATCCACCGCGAGGCCTTCTCCGGGCAGATGGTCTGGCAGATCACGCGGCGGGGCCGGCTTGCCATGGCTAGGCACCGGCGTCCGGCTGCAGCGGAACATGCGACGCCCCTGACTGCTTGCGGGGCGGAGGCGTGACGATCGGATAAGTTCAAGCCCGGCCGGACGGGCAAGATGTCCCGGGACGTCCGCGTCCTGGGGCATCCGTCTGCGCGATGCTCATGCCTATCGAGATGCAAGGCTGTTAGCGAACCCGGCGGCTTCTCCGTCAGACGGGCCATCGGGCGAACCGGCGGAACGCGATCAGCCCGAGCAGGAGGCTGCCGGCAAGCAAACTCCCTAAGCTCAGCAGCACCTGCCGCTCGGCCGCGCCGGGTTCGAGCGAGACTGGGAAGGCGGGGACGTCGTCATAGGCGCCGAAGTAGAGCCGGGCCTGGCAGCCGTCGCAGACTGGTGCCGGGTGCAGCGCCTGAGCCAGGATGCGCGGCTCGAAGAAGGCCCGCAGGATCGCGCGGTAGTCGGCAGCCGCCGCCAGGAAGGCGGCGTGTCGGCCGGCATCGCTTCCGGCCGCCGTCTCCAGCGCCAGGGCGAACGCACTCGCCGGGGAGAGAAGGGCCAAGTGCCGGCTCCAGTCGGCGGCCGCGACCGCATGGGTGCGCGCGACCTGCCGGTGCGGCGCGAGGGCCGCATCGTAGAAGGCATCGCGCGCTAGGCGCTTTATTTCGGGAGCATCGAGAAGGCCGGGACGACGATCCGCTTCCGCCATGCGAGGCGCGAGCCAGTCTGCGCTGAGCCGTGTGCCCTCGCTCCCTATGTATCAGCACTGAAGCGGGCCCCCACCAGGAATTATGCCTACACTATTGTTTATAAATCAGAAAAACGGCTTCAAGCGGGGGTCCCTGTCGGCGCCGATCGGGACCCCACCTTGAGAGAGATTTTCAATGTGGCTTCCATGGTTTACTCGTGATCCAGTCCGGGGTCCCACTTCGATGTCGATCCACACCCCGGCTCCCCGGCTCCCCGGGCCTACGTGCTGCGGCAGCCTATCACGCCCTGTAGTTAAGCTCGACCTACCAGCACGTATTATGGTCAACCGTGGCCGTGCACTTCGAAAATAAGTGCGCACAGCTGGTCAGGAGCGCAGGCAGATCCATATCTTCTTAGGCATTTAAGTCAGGCTGGCTTGTAGTAAGCTTGAGGATACGCATGATTCAGTTGGAAAATTCTATGTATCGCATCTACAATGTATCAGATGCTTTAGAATTCGTGTTAGATGAGCAGAACTCCCTGCAGTTGCGAGCTATTCGCCTTTACGAAATGCAAATCGCAGTCCTTTTTGGGCATAAACTAAACGAGAGACAACGAGATAAGAGGGAGTTTCCTAATCGGTATCTGACAGTAAGCAGCGATATACTGAATTCAGCATATGCTTGTGCGTCGATCAAGCTGCTGCAACGCATTGATAGGGCGTATAAAATCGATGGAAATCCAGCTACAAATTATCTGGATGACTCCAATGCTAAAGATATTCTAAAAAATATACTTAGAACTCCAGTTAGTATCCGGAAATTTGCTGTTGCACATAGTCCAAGAACGCTTGATCTCAAACTACAGATCCGCCGTCGCCATCAGCGAAGATGCGCTCCATTGTATGACTTCTCTCTCCGCTACGACGTTGAAGATACCAAGCAGAAAGGAGGATGGAAAACAGCCTTATCTCTCTTCAACCAAAAGCAAGGTACCGACGCACATGCCACAATCAGAAAATACTATCCGTATTTAGGTGGTGAAACAGTGGGCAAGCAATGTCGAAAAGAGTGGGATTTTCTCGCAGGTTTTGTTTGGAATAGCCACTTTGGTAGCCAAATATTTCAGCCAAAGAGAACTGGTTGGGCGCCCTTCGCTAAAAATCTACTGGGTAAGGCTGAGGATTTGCCAGGGTTGCGACGAGCGGTTGGCGAGTACGAATTTGTGAAGGCGCGACTGGAGGAGCGAGGCTACGAGCTTCTGACACTCAACCTCGCCCATCCGGTCCCGCCCACCGCACCAACGCTCCAGCCCCTCTCTGAGGATCTGCTGGATGCAGTTTCTTACAAAGAATCATAGACTTAGTAGGGGGTCGCCGCGCAGCGCGACCCCCTACTCGATGTGACGTGGCGTAGAACGGCCTTGCTCTCAACCCGAGGGCTGGAGGCCACAACATGGCGGAACAGAATAAGAGTTTGACCAAGCCGTTGATGTACGACGTGCATCAGCGCCGAGTCCATCCCATTGGCAGTAGTGTGCGCTGGCGCATCGGCTACACCACCGACCGCCCGGTGATCATCGACTACTCCGGTCTCGTCGGTCTCGGTCTGCAGTTCGGCCTTGAGCAGATCGAAATCTTGGAGCTGATTCTGGGCGAAACCTTCCCCGCGTCGCTCCATCCGCCGGAGAAGCCCATGGGCTGGACGGGCGCCGAGCAGTGGCCTTACCAGGAAGCCGTTGCCGCCCTCATCGCGGCGGGCGAGCGCAAGCGCGTCGGCTGATACAGCGCCGTTACCGTTAGGCGCTTTCCCAACACGCCGCCGCAGTCGGGCTCATACCCCCTCCCGCGGCGGCCCCCCCTCATCAGCAACGGCGCGCCCGCGACACCCTGCATTTCTCGTAACGAGAACGGCGCGCGTTGCTCCATCAAGGTCAAACTACCATGACGAAGCGCAAGCGCGGTAGGAAGAAGCCCGAGCAGTCGGATGATGCTTGGACGACGGAGCCCATTGAGGGAAGCAACAATCGCGGACCGCTCCCGCCGGACAATTCGGACCTTCGACGTCGCATCAAAGAAAATCCAAACGGCATGGCGTTGGAAGCCCGGTCCAAGCTGGGCAAGCTGAAGGCGGGCTACCGCCGCGACCTGTACGAGGTGCTGGCCATCTGCGTCGGCATCGGTCGCCATTACTACAACGATTACAAGGCATGGAAGGAGTTTTTCGATCAGCCGTTCTTCCAAACCGGCAAGCAAAAGCTGAAGGCGCGTACTCACCATACTGACGCGTTGCGACACACGATGAACTACGTGTTCGAGGCGACGTCTAAACAGGCGCGCAGCCGTACCGGCAAGTTCGCTGCGGCCCTCCACCCGATCATGATCGTCGGCACGCCGGTCCACCTTGTGGCCGAAGAGATCGAGGGGGGAGGCGGCATCGAGAAGCTTTACGAGGCCTATCTGGAGCGGGAGGCGCGCAAGCCGAAGAAGGGGCGCAAGCAAATTCGGACCGAGGAGGACTACGCCTCCGCTAAAAAGTACTACAACTTGGATGATAAGCAGGTGAGTGCGCCGAAGGACATGATCCTGGCCGATTTAGAGGGCGCCTCCTTCGAGGAGCCGGACGACGTTGCAGCGGGGGAGGGCGAGGAGAGCGTGATGGACCGCGGCGGTGATGAGGACACCGAGGATGGCGAGCAGTTCGATATCCTTGATGATCTCGAGTTTGGGGTGAAGCCGGCGTTCGAGCGTGGTCGTGACCCGGCAGGGCGGCGGACCATCGAGTTCGAGGTCACCCCGGAGCGGCAGTCCCACTTCTTGAACCTGGAGGAGGGACAGCGGGCGGTGATCCACGTGATCTGCTGCGGTACGGATAAAGAGTTTCTGCGACTCCGGGTTCGCAAAGTGATCTGGAAGCGTCGCCGAAAGTGACGGATGAGCCGGGGCGGGCAACTGCCCCGGCCATTTGCAAACTGCTTGCCATAAATTTCAACCCTCAGCATCAATATGACCGGGATCTGGACATTGGCATGCGCTAAGTATCTATGTAATAATTGAATAAATTGACACATAAATCTATCTAGATTACGCTACGTACTGTATCGCTATCTTCGAGCTCGGAAATCGCCCGCGGTAGGATAATCACGCTGTCGAAGTCCGCTCGGCGACGCTGGAGGGACTTGAATAGGTAAAACGCGGCGAGCCGGGGCGTTTCGGTGATGGGCTCGGCGTGAATGCGAGCGACAGCGCCGCGGGTGTAGAGGGCCTGGTGGGTGGCGAAATGAGCGTCGAGGCCTTCACGGAGGCGGCTGCGGGGCGGGATGAGGGCGAGACCCTGGTAGTGCAACCCATTGTTGAGCGTGACCTCGCGCAGGCTCGCCTTCACCCCCTTCGGCACGGGCCAGTCCGGAACGAGGACCCATTCGGGGAGGCGATTGCGGTGGGCGGGGGAGCGGGGCTTGCGGGCAACCCGGAGCAAGAGGGTCTTGTAGGCCTCAGTGATTCCCTGTTTCATCTCCCCCAGTACCCATTCCCGGGGGCCCCGAAGTGGCTTGTATAGGAGGGAGAGGATGTAGGGGGTGTACCCTTCTCCGATCTTCATAATCAGCATGTCGCTGTAAGCATGTACCAATGTGGTGATGTGGAAATCAGTGTCTATATGCACATGAATCTCCATATGCACTCCGCATCGGAAGCACATTGCAAGCTGATGAAGGCAGGCCTCGAAAGCGTTGGCATACCAACGATCGTGGGAAGCTGCGGTTGAAATTATATTTTACCGACTCACGATTTGAGACATTAGCGTCAAACGCAGTCAGAACAGGCCGTTTATGATATCTTACGGGGCAGTGCAGACAAGGTAGTCGGCGCAATATCTCGGACGGGCAACTATCTCCAAAACACCGAAGGCCCGAAATGGGGGTCCATAGATGACGATATGCATATCCAATGCTGTACCATCGTGCTAGAAGCGGCGCCTGGACTATGAATCCGTCAATCAATGCTTTCGTGTTGCTAGGGGTGCCCCGCCGAGTTGCGTGAGCAGTACGCGACTAGATGCGCCGCGGGATGCGTTGAGTAGAGCGGCCAGCGGCGTGCCTTCGTAGGTAGCCTCAGGGACGAGGCGAGCTCGGGTCACGTTGGCCTCCGGCGCCAGACAGCCCGTCCTGCATCAAGCCGTCAAGGCCCCTGCGGCGTGGTAGCCCCAGATTTAGGTGTCCCATCAGGCCAAATCACGACTCGGTAAAACAATCTTCGTCGGACCTTTTGCCGGCGCCGGAGATCGCACGATGAAGCTGAAACACACTGGCTCGCTGTTGGACCTGCAAAACGCCGCCCTTTACTGCGGGGCGTTCGGGGATTGGTCTTGGCACGCCCGCGAAGGCTTGCATCGGTTCCGCTCAGATGAGGGCGAAATCTTGCACTGGTGGCCAAGCACTGGGACCGTCGCATTTCAAGGCCGGCCAGATCGACTGCAGCGCCACCTTACCGCGGCGCTGACGCACTTGGTTGCGACCAACGATGGCGTGCGGGTCATCCGCACGCGGGCGGTCATTCGCTGAAGCACCGGAAGCCGGGTGGGGATCTCCTCCACCCGGCTTTTTTCGTGGCGAAGCAAACTCCACCGCAGCATTCGACGGCATCGATGATGGTTGTTGCCCATGATCCAGAATGCCGCTCGCTCGGTGCCGAGGCGCCGCTCGAGGGTACCGCCGAGGTCTCAAGCCCATCGAACTGCTGCCCGGTGGTCTAGCCGCTTCCGCCGTCATGGGCACGAGGTAGGTGCGCTAGATCGTGGCAGTCAATGGCAGCTGCTCGGGTCGATCTAGCGCAAGACCTCCCTGTTCCTCGTTCTGTCTGGGCTCGCCATCGGCGGCTCGTGGCTCTGCTACTTTCGGGCTCTCAAGCTCGGCGATGCAGCCCGCGTCGCGCCCCTGGACAAGCTGAGTGTCGTGCTGGTCGCGGTGTTTGGCGTCGTGTTGCTGGGCGAGCGGCTGGCCGCCCCGAACTGGCTCGGCATCGCGCTCATCGCCGCCGGGGCCGTACTGGTTGCCTACCGGGCGTGAGGATGGCCCCCCGAAACGGAAGGGGGCGATCCGACGACCACCCCCTTCGAAGCGTTACTGCACGACCTGGACCTGGACCGTCGCGCCGGTCTCGCCGGGCTTGCCCTCGACGATCACGAGGATGCGCCGCGCCGCCGCGCTCGGGTTCTGCGTCACCTGGCGGATCGGTCCGACCGCGTTGACGATGGCGGCGCCTGCAGGGTTCGTCATGAAGGCGGCGAGCGGCTCCAGCGGCCCGGCGCCCTTCGGATCGGCTGAGAGAGCGAGCAGGTAGGGGCTCTTCGGCATCAGCCCGGTGACCGCGGCCTGCAGCGTCTGCAGCACGCCCTGGTCGAACAGCGTCACCTGCGTCGCCGGCTTGCCGTCCGGCCCGTCGAGGATCAGCCGGCTCGACTGGCCGGCCGCGCCGAGGGGCTGCAGGTTCGGGGCGCCCGCGCTCTCCGGGACCGCCGCGGGCAGGTAGGCCACGCCTTGCGGGCCCTGGCCGATCGGGATCGTTGCGGTGACGGCGTTGGTGCCGGTGTCGATCACCGCGACCGCATCGGCATTCTCAAGGCCGACATAGACCCGCGACCCGTCGCCCGAGGGCCAGAGGCCGTGCGGGAGCGCGCCGGTCGGTATCGTCGCGACCTGCGAGAAGTCGTCGGTGCGGAACACCTTGACCTGGTTGAGCCCGCCGACCGTCACGTAGGCGAACTGGCCGGCCCTGGTGCGGGCGATGTTAACGTGGTTAGTGATCGGCCCCGTCTCGATGGTCTTGAGCGCCTTGAACGGCGGCGCAGCCTCGAAGACCTGGACCCGGCCGACATCCTTCAGGGTGAACCAGACCTGGCGGCCGTCGGGCGTCGCCGCGATGTCGGGGCAGAACGGGCTCTCCTGCTTGATCCGCCCGACGATCTGCCGGCTCTTGACCTCGATCGCGACCGTCTCGGGGCTGAAGCTGGAACAGACGTAGCCGTACCGGCCGTCGGGCGAGAAGATCGTCATGCCGGGCCCGTTCGGCACTGTAATCCGGCCCGTCTCCTTGCCCGTCGCCGCGTCGAGGATCGCCACGTAATCCTCGCCGCGCACGCTGACCCAGACCTCGCGCCCGTCCGGCGTGAAGAACGCCTCGTGCGGCGAGCGGCCGACATAGGTCGTGTGCCGCACGGTATTGGTGGCGGTGTCGATGAAGCTGACCGAGTTCGAGCCGATCGAGACCGCCAGCAGGGTCTTGCGGTCGGGCGAGAAGCCCATGCCGTGGACGAGGAGCTGGCCGCGGTAGAGCGGGCTCAGGTTCGCGGGCGTGGTGTCGCCGAGGCGGATGACGCCGAGGAGCGTGTTGGCGGCGGGGTCGATCACCGAGACCGTGTTGGAGAACTGGTCCGAGGTATAGAAGCGGTCGCGGGGGCCGACCGGCACGTCGGGCGCCGAGGCAGGGCCCGGCGCCTGGCCCGCGAGCGCGGTTCCGCCGAGAAGGGCGAGCACGAGAGCCGCCGGAATGAGGTGTCGCATCGGATGTCGTCTCGCTGGGTGTGTGGGCTGGCCGGCTCAGTGATGGTGCGGGGCCGGAGCTTTCGGCGTGGCGGGAGCGGCGGGCGGGCGCTCGGCGAGCGCGCGCCGCATGACCTCGATCTCCTGGGCCTGTTCGACGATGATGCCCTGCGCGAGCCGGCGCAGGACGGGGTCGCGACCGTAGGCGAGTTCGGCCTTCGCCATGTCGATCGCGCCCTGGTGGTGCGGGATCATCATGGCGGCGAAGTCCCGGTCCGGATCGCCGGAGGGCGGCACCGCCATGTCGGCGTGCATCCGGGTCATCGACTGGGCCATCAGCGCGTCGAAGCCGCCCGGGGCGCTCTCGGCGTGCCCGGTCCGCATCATCATCATGCCGCCGCCCGCCAGGCCGCCGGCCATCAGGGTGGCGATCAGGATCGCCGTCGGTGCGCCGCGCATCGTCTCTCCCGGTTCTCGAAGGTCACGCCGGGAGAGATGCCTGGGAGCGCCGAATATTCCCCGACCGGGCGAAACGCACCGATCACGGCTGCGTGATGCGATTTTCCGGTCGGCCGGGGGAATACGCGGCCTCATCCGGCATCTTTCATTGCAAGCCGGGCGATCCATCCGCCACCGCCTGCCCCGGAGAGCGCCCTTGTGGAGAACGCCTTGGACGACCTCGCCGCCCTGATCGAGCCGCAGATCCCGGCGTTGCGGCGCTACGCCGTCGCGCTCCTGCGCGAGCGCGAGGCGGCCGACGACCTCGTCCAGGACGCCCTCGAACGCGCGATCCGGGCCTGGCCGCAGCGCCGCCGGGACGGCGACCTGCGCGCCTGGCTGTTCGCGATCCTGCGCAACCGCTACCTCGAAGGGGTGCGCGGTCGCCGCGGCGTCGAGGTCGGCTCGGAGCTGCTCGACGACGTCGTGGACGCCTCCGCCGATCCCGGGGCCGCCCTCGGCGTGCGGGACGTGCTCGACGGGCTCGCCGGCCTGCCCGAGGATCAACGCTCGGTCCTGCTCCTCGTCGCGGTCGAGGACATGTCCTATGCCGAGGCCGCCGCGGTGCTCGCCGTGCCGGTCGGCACGGTGATGTCGCGCCTGAGCCGGGCGCGGGGCCGGATGCGCGCCTTCCTGGACCACGCACCGACCGTCGTCACCGGACACCTGCGGAGAGTGAAATGACCGCGTCCGACCCCCGGCCCGTCGGCGAGGACGACCTGCACGCCCTCGTGGACGGCCGGCTCGATCCCGGCCGCCGCGCCACCGTCGAGGCCTGGCTCGCCGAGCACCCGGACGCGGCGGCCCGGGTCGCCGCCGACGGGCAGGTCCGCGCCCGCCTGCGGGCCCGCCTCGCCCCGATCGCCGACGAGCCGATCCCGGCCCGGCTGCGCGTCGCCCACCTGGCGCGCCCGCGTCCCGCCCGGAGCATCCGCTGGCTGCCGGGCGCCGCGGCGGCGATGGTGTGCCTCGCCCTGGGCGGGGCGGTGGGTTGGTTGGGGCGCGGGGCGGTGCCGCCCGCAGCGGCGCCGGTCGAGCCGATGACGCAGGCGGCGGTCTCGGCCTTCCGCACCTACGTGGTCGAGGCCGTCCACCCGGTCGAGGTCCGCGCCGACGGGACGCCGCATCTGGAGCAATGGCTCTCGCGGCGCGTCGGCCGGCCGGTCAGGGCGCCGGATTTGCAGGCCCAAGGATTCCGCCTGATGGGCGGGCGCCTGCTGCCGGCCGGCGACGAGCCGGCGGCGATGCTGATGTACGACGACGACCGCGGCACCCGCCTGACGCTCTACAGCCGCGCCGGCGCGGCCGGGGGACGCGGCGTCTTCCGCTACGCCCGCGAGGGCGACGTCGCCGCTTTCTCGTGGATCGATGCCGGGATGGCCTACGTGGTGACCGCGCGCACGGACGAAGCGCGGCTGCTGCGGGTCGCTGAGGCGGTCGACGCCCAGGCGAGCGGACGAGAAAGCGGGCCGCGGTGACGCCGGGCCAAGCTCGGTCGAGAAGATGGGCAGGGGGAGCGAGCATGACGGAACGCGTGCCGGGGCCGTCCGGACGGCCATGACCCTCGACCAGCTGCGCATCTTCGTGGCGGTGGCCGAGCGCCAGCACGTCACCCGGGCCGCCGAGGCGCTCAACCTCGTCCAGTCGGCGGTCAGCGCGGCCATCGCCGCCCTGGAGGGCCGGCACGCCGTCAAGCTGTTCCACCGGGTCGGGCGGGGCATCGAGCTGACCGAGGCCGGCCGCCTGTTCCTTGCGGAGGCACGCGCGGTGCTCGCCCGCGCCGAGGCGGCCGAGCAGGTGCTCGCCGACCTGAGCGGCCTGCGCCGCGGCACCCTCGCCATCCGCGCGAGCCAGACCATCGCCGGTCATTGGCTGCCTCGCCACCTCGTCGCGTTCCGGGCGGCCTATCCGGACATCATCCTGCGGCTCGGCATCGGCAATACCGCGCAGGCAGCCGAAGCGGTCCGCTCGGGAATGGCGGAGCTCGGCTTCGTGGAGGGCGCCGTCGAGGATGACGGCCTCGCGAGCCTTCCGGTCGCGGAGGATCGGCTCGTCCTCGTGGTCCGCCCCGGGCACGAACTGGCCGGCTGCCGGCAGCCGGGCCCCTCGGACCTCGCCGCAATCGCCTGGGTGCTGCGCGAACCCGGATCCGGGACGCGCTCGGCCCTCGAATCCGCCGTCGCGGCCGCCGGCCTCGCACCCGACGCGCTCACCGTGGCGCTGGAACTGCCCTCGAACGAGGCGGTGCTCGCCGCCGTCGCGGCGGGGGCCGGCGCGAGCGTCCTGTCGGAGGCGGTGGTCGCCCCCTCCCTGCGGACCGGGACGCTCGTCGCCGTGCCGCTCGGTCTGCCGGCACGCACCTTCCGGGTCCTACGCCACAAGGAGCGATACCGCAGCCGGGCCGCGGACGCGCTGCTCGACCTGATCCGGGGGGCCGAGCCGTGAGCAACGTCGAACCCGACGATCCGCGCGTGCGGCTGGCAGAAGACCGGACGGTGCTCGCCGCGGAACGCACCTACGCCGCGTGGCTGCGCACCGGGCTCGCGTTCCTGAGCGTCGGTTTGGCCGCGCAACGCTTCCTGTCGGAGGTGCTGCCCGGCTGGCCGCTGCGGATCATGGCCCTGGCGCTCGTCGCCTGCGCATTCGGATGTTTTTGTGCGGCGGCCTGGCGTGATCACGCCGTGAGGCGATCCCTCGCGTCGGCACCGATGCGGATGATGCCCCGCGCCCTGCCCCTCGGCATCGCGCTCCTGCTCTCCGCCGTCGCGAGCCTCGCGGCCGTGACGCTGTGGCAGGTCTGAGTACCTCCCGGCGCTCACTCCACGGTCACGCGCACGCGGTGCCACGCGGCGCTGAGGTAGCCCTTGTAGTTCCAGGTGTCGTCCGGCAGCGCAGGCTGGGTCTGCCCGGCCTCGTCCCAGGCGCGCACCGCCAGCTCATGCTCGCCCGGGGGGAGATCGAGGTCGATCGTCCAGAACGTCCAGGCGAAGCGCGCCCGCGCATCGTGCTCGAGCGCCGCCTGCGCCCAGGTCCGCCCGCCATTGCCGGAGACGTCGACGCGGACGACGGTGCGGTCGCCCGACACCGCGTAGCCGCGGACGGTGTTTGCCCCGGCTGCCAGCCGTGCCCCGCGCGCCGGCTCGCAGATCGCCGCGTTCAGCGGCATCGTGTTGATGGTGTGACCCCGGGCGGGGTCGGCCGTCTCCGCCGTTACGTCCGACGGGAACAGCTTGTAGTCCTCGGCCTGGATCGGGTTGTCCGATGGGTGGTCCTGCACCGTGATGCGCTTCAGCCATTTCGGGCTGCGCACCCCGGCGAAGCCCGGCACGACGACGCGCAGCGGGAAGCCATGCTCCGGCAGCAGCGGCGCGCCGTTCATCGCGAAGGCCAGCAGGGTCTCGGGCGCGAGCGCCTTGGCCAACGGAATCGAGGCTCCGTAGGGCCGGCCCTCGACGAGGTCGTGGCTCTCGAAGGCGACGTGCAGGTCTGCACTCTCGGCGATCCCGGCCTCGCGCAGCACGTCTCCCAAGCGGATTCCGGTCCAGTCGGCCGTGCCGATCGCGCCGCCGTCCCACGGGTCACCGGAGACCGGCGCCACCGCCCGCATGTCCGCGCGGCGGTTGCCCGCGCACTGCATCGTCGCCGTGACGGTGGCCTTGGCATAGCGCGACCGCATGTCGTCCAGCGACAACTCCAGCGCCGTCGGGATCGCGCCATCGAGGCGGAGGCGGTAGCCGTCCGCATTGATCTCCGGCAGGTCGCCGTGCGAGCGCACGTAGAAGTCGTCGGCTGTCGTGCGATAGGAGGCGCGCAGCCGCGCGAGGGGCGGCTCGGCATTGTACGGCTCCTCCTCGTGGACGATCAGGCGCGCCCTGCGCTCGGCCAAGCTCGACATGCGGGTCTCCAGGCTGGTGGATCGCGGGACAACGTGCCGGGACCGGATCGGTCCCGGCGTGCTTCCCCGGCTTTGCCGTTGCGACGGCGGGCCGGGCACGTCACCGTCAGGGCTGCGGCTTCATTGCCGCGAGGTAGTCGACGATGGCCTTCACGTCGGCCTCGTCGATCGGTGCCTTGTAGACGTGGACCATCTTGTTGACGGTCTCGGTCCACTGCGCCTTCGACAACTTGGGCTGGGTCAGCACCATTCCGGCCGAATGGCAGGCAAGGCAGTTGTTGTTGGCGGCCTCCGCCCCGGGGCCCTCCGGGAAGAAGCGGTCGGAGGTGGGCAGCTCGACCTGCTGCGAGGTGAAGCGCATCGGCTCGGCCGCCTCGGCGGCGAATGTCGGGGCGGAGGCCAGCGCGAGCGCGGCGAGCAAGAACGCGGTGCGGGATGTGACCATGGCTCTCTCCCTCAGGCGACGTGAAGCGACACGGTCTCGACGCCGTTCTGCATGAACCCGGCCCCGTTCCAGACCCGCTCCATCGGCTGAACCAGCCCGTTCGTGTTGGTGCAGCGGACCTTGATCGCGTGGGTGCCGGCCGCGAGAGCCGGCAGGTCGCCCTCGAACCGCCGGAAGCTGTAGGGGCCCTCGTCGGCTCCGAGCTTGCCCAAGGACCACGTCGCGCCACCGTCGGCGGAGATCTCCACCGTCCTGACCCCGCAATCGCCCCCGAAGGCGATGCCGCGGACCGCCACCGGCGAACCGGCCGTCGCCTGTGCGCCGTCGCGCAGGTTGGTGACGAAGGAGCGCGGGACCATGCGGTTGATCGGCACTGTCTTGAACCCGGTCTGACCGGGCTTGATGTTTGCCCCCGGCACGTCCGGGATGCGGTAGGCGGTCTTCATCCAGTACTGGTCGTCGGGCTTGTCCAGCACCTCGATGTCGGACAGCATCTTGACCCAGTAGGTCGAGTACCAGCCCGGCACCACCAGGCGCAGCGGGAAGCCGTTGAGCAGCGGCAGCTGCTCGCCGTTCATCGCGTAGGCCAGCATGACCTCGCCGTCGCGGGCATGGTCGAGGTCGAGCGACTTCTTGAAGTCGGGCGCTTCGTCCACGACCGGTTCGTCGAGGCCGCTGAAGCGGACCTGCACGGCCCCGGCCTTCACCCCGGCACGGTCGAGCACGTCTTTCAGGCGCACGCCCGTCCAGCGCGCGTTGCCCATCGAGCCGTTGGCCCACTGCGCCCCCGGCACCCGCGGCTCGAACAGACCACGGGAATTCCCCGAGCATTGGTTGACGGCGGCGATCTCGAAGCGCGGCAGCCGGGCGAGCTCGTCGAGCGACAGCGACAGCTCCCGGTCGACATGGCCACGCACCGTCAGCCGATAGGCGTTCGCGTCGACCTCGGTGGGGATCGAGGCCCAGTGCCAGCGCACGTAGAAGCGGTCGTTGGGGGTGAACACGCCCTGGTCGAACACCTCGAACGGCGTCTCCAGGAGCGGCGGGCGCGTCCGCTGCAGGATCATCGGCCCCTTGCCGGGGAAGGCTGTGGTCAGGTCGCGCAGGTCGGGGCCGCCGGGCAGCGGGAGCTTGATCGTGCCCGCAGCCCAGGCCGGCAGCGCGGCCGCGAGGCCGCCGAGGCCAAGACCACTGAGGCCAAGACCGGCAAGCATCGCGCGGCGGGGAATGGCAGGATGGCTCAAGGGTGTTCCTCCGGGTCCGGGCCGAGCGTCTCGCGCTCTCCCTTGGGTGATGGAAAGTATCTTCCATGAGACAGGGCTTCCAACGGAAAGTCCTGCTCGTTCCGATCGATTGGAGAGATCGTTTCCCTCCGGCGCGCCGGGAAACGGTCGTCCGAGGACGCTCGGTCAAGCGATGCCGAGGATATGGATCAGGCAGAGGCTGACCGCGGTGAGGGCGAGCAGGGAGGCGACCACCGCCAGCGTGACCCGCAGCCCCGCGCCGGCGACGCTGCGCACGTCGACCCCGAGCCCGAGCGCGGCCATCGACACGATGGTGAGCACGTTGGCGGTCGCGGCGATCGGCGGCAGGGCGGCTTGCGGGATCAGACCGCCCGAGCGCAGGCCGGCCATCGCCAGGAACGCCAGGATGAACCACGGCACGAGGCGGTGGATCGCGACGCGGCCTGGCTTCGGACGCTCTCCCGCAGTGACGTGCGGGGCCGGCTCGTCCGTCTCCTCGCGCAGCCGGCTCGCGCCGAGGGAGAGCGCCAGCACCACCGGGCCGAGCATCAGCACCCGGACCAGCTTGACCAGGGTACCGACCTGGACGCTCAGCGCCGCCACCGGCGCCGTCGCGGCGAGCACCTGCGGCACGGCGTAGACGGTGAGGCCGGCGAGCACGCCGTACTGCATCGGCGACAGGCCGAGGAGCGGCACGAGCAAGGGCAGGCCGAGCACGACCAGCACCCCGAGCACCGCCGTGAAGGCGATGGAGGAGGCGACGTCCTCGCCGTCCGCACCGATCACCGGGGCGGTCGCGGCGATCGCCGAGTTGCCGCAGATCGAGTTGCCGCAGGCGACGAGGATCGCGAGCCGGGGGTGCAGACCTAGGGCGCGGCCGATGCCGTAGCTCGCCGCGATCGCCGCCATCACCACCACGGCGATGCCGACGAGAAGGCCGGGTCCGGCCGCCAGCAGGGTTGCGAGGCTGAGCGAAGCGCCGAGCAGGACGACGGCGACTTCGAGGACCGTCTTGGCGCCGAAGGCGATGCCGGGGAAGAAGCGCGCGCCCGGGTTCCACGCGGTGCGCAGGGCGGTGCCGAGCACGATCGCGAGCACCAAAGCCTCAAGCCAGGCGCGGCCGAACAGGTGCTCCTCGGCCGATTCGAGCGCGAGGGCGGCGCCGGTCACCGCGAGGCACAGGAGGAGGCCGGGCAGGAGGCGGCGCAGGGGGGCGAGGAGGGATGCGATGAGGGTCGCGGTGGTCATAACGGTCTCGCGGGGTCGCTTGGATCTGTCCCCATCGTGCCAATCCAAGACCATTCGATCCAACAGAACATGATGATGATTTTGTTCGTCATTATCGATGATTAGGACCCTGCCGCACACGCATCTCGTCGGTCATGGCTCCGTGACGGACATGCGGACAGCCTCGGTAGCAGGGGTTCCAGCTGCGAATCTTGCCGGGCATGTCACCTGGACCGACGCTCTGGCCTCTATGGAGACTGGGCTCCGGTTCAGCGCTGTGGCGCCCGTCCGTGACAATGATGGCTGCTCCGGCCCCTGCCGAGTCCTCTACACGGACAGACCTCCTTGAGTGGTTGCGATCTCCACCACCTCGGGCACGTTCGGGCCAATCGGGTGCTGCTGCCGCTCAAGAAAGGCCTTGGCCGCAGCTAAGCGGTCAAGGGCGGGATGCGGGCAACTTTCCGAACACTGGAAAATCGATTGTCCTATGTCTTCAGGGGCGCACCTCAATCAGGTCGTCGCCGAATGAGTTCTTGCGCACCGTGATCGTTACCAGCCCACGCTGCCCCGAGGACCACTCGGCCTGGAACACGCACGAACGTACTGCATCCGGCTGCCCTGAATTCGTGAGCCCACGGGTTAAATCGAGCAGCTTGCGCCCCCCGAAGCGTGCGTGGTCCATCGCATTGGCGGCCTCCATCAACTGCCGGCGCACTTCGACCCGGTTGCACGGATCACGCGCCAGCGCCGATTCCTCCTCGCGCCGGAAGCGAGCCAGGGTCTCGGCAGCGGCTCGCTCCTGCGCCGCCCGGTCGGCAGCGCGCTGAGCTGCGTCGCGTTGCTGTTGCGCTACCGCCTCCGCCGCCTGCCGCTCGGCTTGCGCCCGGGTCCCAGCCTGCCGTTCTGCCTCGATTCGGGTAGCCCGCTCACGCTCGGCCGCAGCTTCCGCGTCACGCTCGCGGTTTTGACGTTGCAGGCCCGCCAGTTCTTCTTCTTGCTGCTGGGCTCGCGCCTGCCGAGCCGGCCGGTCCCGCTCCCAGGCTTCGGCTTCGGCCAGTCGGGCTGCCCGTAGCCGTGCGCCGATCTGCGCTCGTGCCGCCGCAACCTGCGCGGCTTCGGCGGGAGCGAGCTTCAGCCCCGCCGCGAGTGCATCGACGGCGTTGAGCTTGCCAGCGATGTCGGCGGCCGAGTTTGAGGTCTCGGCCTCGGCGGCCCGGCTCAGAATGCCGGCAAGCCGTGCTGCGCCCGCGGCCTCCTCCTGCTGCGCCTGCCGGATAGCAGCGGCATTCCCCGCCTCCTGTTGGGAGATGATGACCCGCATCCAGCTCTCGTCGGCTTCGACCGGCGAGCCGGACCGCTTGCCGCAAGCCAGCACGCGGTTCTCGAAGGCGCGCCAGACCTCGTAGCGCCAGGCCGCCAGCGGCACCGAAAACGGTGCGGCCGTGGAGTCATCAGGCGGTCCACCGCGCGTCCACGCGTTGACTGTCGCCTCGGTGAAGCGGTCGCATGACAGGGTCTCGAAAGCGCGGGTGTAGTCCGGCTCACCCGGACGGGGTCGAGATCCGCTCTGCCGGCCCATCGGCTCGCCGAATCGGTTCACGTAGCCGGTGTAGGCCTTAAGGGTCGCGACGCTGCTCTCGACCGCAGCTTCCCAATCGCGCAGTGTCATATCCTGGCGGAAGCCCGGAAGCGTGCGCTTGCAATCGAGCAGGAAGGCCCGGTAGCGGCCGTACTCGGCGTCGCCCCACCGGTAGATCGACAGGCCGAACAGATCGGACAGCTGCTCCCGCGTGCCGCCACGAGGGCGTTCGCGATCGTAGGTCTCGCAGCTCGGCAGCGTTATCCCGGTCGCGGCGGGTTGGGCGCTCGCCGGGCCAGCACCGGTCACTGCGGCGGCCAGAACGGCTGCTCCAACGACGATGCCAGCCACCGAGGACGTGCGCGCCCGCCGCGCGCTGGCCGAGGCGATGAGGCGCGCTGTGCGGAGGTCGCCGGTCTGACGCTCGCCGACGTGATAATGCCCCGCTGCGTCCCGAAGCACCGCAACCCCATCCTGGGTCTCGACGTAGGTCAGACCTGCGGCCGTGTAGCCCGACCATCGCGCCTCAATGGCCGAGACCATCGCCGGCAACGCCCCTTTGTCGGGAACCGCCGCCCAGGCCCGCCGCAGTTCATCGAGGCCAGGCGCGCCGTAGGGAGCGAGCTGCCCCGCGGCCGCCTTGATGTCGGGATCGTAGGCAAGGAGGGCCTGCCAAGTTTCGTCCGGAACGCCACTCGACCGCTCCGGCCTCTGTCGTGAGGGTACGAACGGCAAAATCGCTGCAGGGACGAGCAACAACAGCGAGGCCCACGCCCAGCCGACGGCGTTGAGCCCCTTTCGGTGCGCCACGACATAGCTCACCGCGGCGGCAATCAAGGCGACGAGGAAGTAGGCCCCGGAGGCGGACAGCAGCATGGCGGAGGTTCCGTGGAGCGGGCCAACGGCCTGCGGCCGAGCCCTTGGATAATCGGAATGTGGGACTGTTGGTCCGTCGATTGTCAAGCCGCGGACTGGCTCTCTCGCGCCATGGAGGTGCGAGCACTTATCGGCTGGAATCTGCGGCGGCTGCGCGTTGCCAAGGGCCTCTCGCAGGAGCGACTGGCCCTCGCGGCCGGCATCGACCGCGCCTATGTCGGGCGGGTCGAGCGCGGCTCGGAGAACGTGACGATCTCGACGCTGGAGGCGATGGCGGTCGCCCTGGCGGTGCCGGTCGCGGCGCTGTTCATCGAACCCGAAGCCGGGGCCGAGCCGCCAATGCCATTGCGGGCCGGGCGGCGCGCGAAGTCCGGGTGAACCTCGACACCGAGTTGAGGATGCCGGTTGCGCTTGGAGCGCGGGACACCTCACGCGCCGATCTCCAGTTGCGGGGCAACTCGGATGAGAAGCGCCCAAGCTGCGTCGATCGCCGCGCGGGTCCGGGCGTCGAGATCGCGTGCTCGGAGTGCGGGCGCAGTGAGCAGCGCGAGCAGCCGTTCCGCGAGGTCCGGCGCGGCGGCCAGGAGCTGAGCGTCGGCGAGCCGCTGGATGCCGGTGGCGATGTGCAGCGGGCAGCCGCCGGGCTCGACGGGTGCATCCCGCCGGATGAAGTAGGGCCAGCCACCTGGCCGGTCCTCGGCCGCTGGCTCGACCCCGAGCATGTTTTGCGCGGGCGATGCTCCCGGTTCGGCCTCGCCGCGCACCAGCCACGGCCCGGGGGTGGGGATGGCCGAAGCCGCCAGTCTGCGTCCGGCCACGTCAGTATTCCCCGGCGAGCATGACGGTCAGCATCCGCGTCGTGATGCTGCTGTCGGCCGGATCCGGGGAGTGCCCCGTCATCGCGCGGTCGTAGTAGTCGATCTTGAAGAACACCCGCTCGCCTGCAACCTCGAGCGCACCGAAGTCGTGTTCGCCGCGGGGATCGTTGTCGGGTGTGAAATTGTCGTAGGCGGCGATGGCGTCGAGAATGGTCTGCTGGCGCTCGCGGCCGAGGGCGATGACGCCGGCGGTCAGCATCAGCAGGCCGCCCGAGAGGGAGCGGCGGAGGATGTCGTTGAGCGCGCGGGTGCGATCCACGTCGAGGACGGTGGTCAGCATAGGAGCCTCGAATGTCGGAAGGAGGTTAAGCGGCGGCGCGGGGCGGCCTGCCGCTGGGCACCCGAGCCAGCCTCTGTGGCTCGGGTGCGGGGCACGGAACGGCTAGGCTTTAGCGGGTGGCAGCAGCGCGAGTTCGTCGGCGCGGCGCAGGATGGTGGGCTGGGTCGGGTAGTCGCGCCAGCGGAGCGAATGAACGGTGCCGTTGATCCCGATCACCTCCGCCTCCCACCAGCCCTCGTCGGCCCCCTCATGGGCGAGCACGATGCTGCCCAGTCCGATCTCGTCACGGTCGCGAGGCAGCTTGTGCCCGACGAAGGGGCCGGGCGGAGCGGGCGGCGGAGGGGCTGCCACCGTCGCACAGGGCAGCTTTCCTCGTTCCGGCTCTTGCGTCGCCGTGGGCGGGCCATCCTCGGCAGCAGGCGCCAAGCCCGCGCCGTCTGGATCCACCTGCACGCCGGCGAGTTCGAGAAGGCGGGGGAAGAGCTCGCGCCGGATGTAGGGAATGAAGGCGCGGCCGCTGCCGAACAGCCGGCCGTGTGTGAATTGATCGGCAAAGGCGCGCTGCTCGTCGTCGGCGAGCTGCACCACCTGGAGGTTCATCACCTCGGCCGCTTGCGCCGCGAGCTTGGCTTCGCTGGCATCGAACCAAGCGGCACGGGGCCGGCCGGCATCATCGCGGCCGAACAGGACGAGCGCCGGTGTCATGGGCCGCAGCGGCACTTCGGCGACGAGCTGGAGAGCAGCTTTGCCACTCATCAGAGTGCTCCTGAAACGAAGAAGGCCCCCGGAGCGGGGGCCTTGGCGGAGAGGCTGAAGTTGAGCGTACCCTGGCCGGGCGGCGATCGACGCCGAGCGGGGGAGGGGGGTCGCTGGTGCATTAAAGGGCTCCGTAGTTCACATCGATCAGCTTCAGCGCCGCGCGCCAATCAGCCGCTCAATATCTATATTATCACATAGAATAATATCTAAATCAAGTTCTTTATCAATGAGCTACACTCAACGATACTGCCGCTCACGTAATCTGCGATATCGATGAATTCCCCGGGGGATTATATCATTATGCCCCCCTTGATCCTTGACACCTGCTCGGTAAAAATAGCTTGGCAACTTAACAGGACTCTCAGGCTGCACAAGGTTGGCCGTAGGCTACTACCGACGTTGTGCAACATACGAAACCGTTGGCGGCTCAGCGCGCCACCCGTGGCAAGAACGGGGGGTTGGAGTTGAGCGAGAGAACGTGAAGCTCTTGGCCGCTCGCGTAGCAGGTTTGGCACCAAATTTTGCGCTTGGGTCGATTGGCGAGGCTGCCTGTTAGCTTCCGCTCCACAGCCGGTCAGGTGCAAGAACTGCCCGACGCTCTCTCGCTGCTCGGTCGACTCCCAGGCGTTCTTAAATGGGTCGTGGCTGAGCGTGACTGCTCCAGCCACGGCTTCTTCGACGCGACCTGGGCCACCGGAACGCGGTCGGCGATCCCGACCAAGAGCAACGAGGCCCGAGTTACCTGTCCAGCTGGAACCTACAACAATAGCCATATCGGCGATCGGCTTTGGCCTCGCCTGGAAGACTGGCGTGTCATCGCAACTCGCTACGGAAAATAGCTGTTATCTTCATGAGTGCCATCGGCTTCGCCGTCACCGTCCTATAAATCATGAAAAAATAGGCGCCATGTTCAAGCAAGTGCCACCTCCAATGCGCTACGAAGATCTCCTGCTATCACGCATCCTGTATGAGGGCGACGAAGCTTAGGCAGAAGAGCCAATCTTCTAGCCTCTGGTCCACCACGAAGCCGAATCTTTATTTCATTTTCAATGGCACTAAGGAGAAGCTTTCCTTTGATCGTGTGGCGGCCAAATCCCCCAAGTTCACGCCATCGAGGCCCCGGAAGGCTTCGATTTTCAATCGGAAGCGATCTGACAGCAGAGTCAAGAGCGCCTGTGAAATCGCGCTCCACCTGGTCTTCGGCGAAAGAGGCTAATGCATTCTGAAATATTACTTGCGCTTCAGCTGGATCAAAACCCATCGTATTTTCAATGTGAGATGGATCACAGAAAAGCGACTCTATGTCGGCGCCAGAGGGTACCCAGGATGGAATATCACATCTGGCAAAACCCTTGGCCTCACGCCAATGATTGATATCATTGTCTGACATAAAGTCCCGGTCCCGGTGAACGAAGACCGGAATACCTAGGCTACTACGAAGCTTATTCAGAGAATCTCCGCTTGGGATACCTCCATGCCCAAAAGTAGGCCAGAGGAGAATTTTTCGATCAAGATCCGGCCACTGAGAGATAATAGACTTTAAATAGGACATGTCTTCGTCTTCAGTAAACAGAATCAAACCCTTATCTAAAGCTCCCCAGCCCATACGAAGCCTAATCTTATCCTCTGAGTCGGCACGGAGATGACCGTTTTCCATCCAATGAACGCGAGATAGGGAACTTGCTGCTCTCACAAGGTGCGGCGAATGAGTGCTCAAGATAAATTTTGTCTCAGGAAATTCCGCAGCCGCCTCCTCTAAAGCCTTTATCAGACGCTCCTGAGTGCTCGGATGAAGGTGAGCATCAGGCTCGTCTATAAGGAGCAACTTCGGTTTGAATTTTAATAGATAGGCAAATATCTGAACAACCTGCAAATATCCCGTGCCAGCCATTTCAAGAGGACGGCGCTGATTAGCAACTGAACGACCTGTCTCTTTCATATCAGGCGTATAAAATAATGCTTCTATACTTACGTCTCGCAACCTGTCAAATTTCACCCAAAATTGAGACTCTGGCAAAACCCTAGATACCCAGCTAGACAACTCTGAAAGATGGCGATGCTCTGTCTCCTCGCTGGCGCTGCCTCCGGCTAAATCAAGTATGATATGGCGTAGTACCGATCCCCCTTCACCCGAGGCTGCTCGACGATGCAGCACCGGAGCAGCTAGGACCGTCTCAACCTCTGCCAATCCTGCTAGACCTGGAATATAGGCAGTTTGAGGTGTTTCTTGCGTTAGAGATCGCGCCAATGGTCCGATGATAGGCGCCTTAGCACCTGCATCATTACGCGCCGAGCTTATATTGATAATAGTTTCTTCGCCGCTATCGTCGATAAACCCGACTTTTATTTTTGGAAGATGATCCTTGCTTTGTATGCGTTTTTTGTGTGCCAATTCTTGGAATGCGCGGCTTGGGGTATAATCCATTCTATCAAGCGAGGTGTTGTCTCGCCAATCCTTCAATGTTGCGCAGCGCACAGCCCAGTGAATGGCCTTCAAGATGGATGACTTTCCAGATCCATTGCCGCCAACCAATATAGTTACTGGATTCAGATCTATGTCAACTCGCTGGTCTATACGCATGAAATTCTCAACTGATACAGCTTTAATCATGGTGCGGAGCTCAAAATCTATGGCCACGACAGGCCGAATCGAAAGCTACCCATATTAAGGGCTTGGCCAATTGCGACGCAATTAAAATCTAACGTCATTTCAACAGTTGGGCATCAGCTATTTGGAGAACACAATATCTCTGCGCTTAGCTTATAATTGCTTGAGTTTTGTCGTTTGCACGCAAATGCAAGCCACTTTTGACCCTAATCGAGTTATAGACTTTAACGCTTTCCGTTAAGATGCGGGCGGGCACTACAAACACGCTGAACCACCGTAGCGAAGCACTTATAGGTGTTTTTGCCAAAGAGGCCTTGCAGCTTCTGGTGGTTGGGCGCGATCCCCTCACGGGCGGGCATTGTCAAAAGGCAGTGCTAGCCTAACAGGCATCGCTCACCCGCCAGGGCGCGCAGCCGCGCACGCAGATGGGCGCCATGCGCAATTCCTCATTGTAATCTAGGAATTTTTTCTATTTCTCTCTTCATCGCCTGAACGTCATACTGGCCATATCCATCTCCAACCGTTCGATGCGCATGGCCGGTGATCGCATCAGTGACATCGCTAGCAAGGCCATGATTTCGCGCTAGGGTTTTAAAGCGGTGCCGCCATGAGTGATTCGGGGCGAGGCGTGGATCGGTCAGGCCGAGCCCGCGCACCCATCGACCGAGGATCTTGGTGCCGTTGCCACCGCGCTTGCCGAACTTATCTGGCGGCAAATCTGGGAACAAAGGCCCAGCCTTCTGGCGGCGTACGAAGTCGAGGAAGCCGGCCGTGATGAGCGCGGAGTGCAGGGGCACCGTCCGCTCCGAGCCGACATTCTTCAGCGACCCGGCCTCGGCATCGAAGTGCATGACGGGGATCCCGTCGACCTCGCTGATATCCTGGACGCGAAGCTGGCACACCTCCGACAGCCGCGCACCCGAGTACGCGCAGACGAGTGGCACCCACCGCTTCACGGGATCGTTCTCTGTGGCCGCCGCCTGCAGGATCTGGGCAGCCTCAGCGTCCTTGAAGCCACGCTTACCCTGACCCGGTTTCTGCTTGACGCTGATCGTGATCCGCTCGGCAGCATTATCGGTGAGCCGGCGGTTGTCGACGCCCCATCGCAGAATCGCCCGAACGGGCGCCAAACGACTTTCGCGGATGGTTTTCGCGGCAAGCCCGGATCCGACGAGGCTGTTCTTCCAGGCGATCAGATCCTCACTCGTGACCCGGGCTGCATCGCGATGCCCAAGAAATTCGGCGAGCTGCACCATCACGCGCTTCCAATCGTAAAGCGTCTTCTCGGCCGGTTTGCGCTCGGCGGCCCAACCTTTCACGAGCTCATCGAACTCGACCTTCGACGGCGAGGCCTTGGCGGCGGGCACAGAGGCTGCAAAGCGGGGTCGCACAGGCGGTGCTTCGTCACCCACATCGCCAAGCGCGAATCGCTCTAGGGTCAGGCTGGCGCGCTGGAGTGCCGCCCCGACCGCCTTGGCGAGGGTGCGACGACCGTCCTTATCGACGACCAGTCCCTTCGCTTCAATGAGCTGATCGGCGTGCTCGTAGCAGAGCACTTCCATCCCGTCCTCGCCGCGGTCGGCGTACTCGCCGTGGAGGACCTGATGAATCAGGTCTGGCCGACCCCACAGGCCGGCCCTCCTATTCCGCCACAGGCGCTCGAAGAGATCGGTCCGCCATGGGTTGCGGCTCGGATTGTCGCGGTGGGGGGCTACCCAGTCGTCGCGGACAGGGGAGGCGAGTTCGTGGGCCTCTCGCTCGCTTAGCGCCTTCGGGCCAGCCTCAAGCGCGGCCAGCCATTCCTCGATCTCGCGGATCGCCTCGGGGTGCAGCCGGCGGGCTTCGTCGGGGTCCTTCGTCCCGAGGCTGACCATCACGGTCCACTTGCCGACCAGCGGGCGCAGGTGAGCTGGCACGCCCTTGCGAGCGTAGTAGACGCCGTTGTGGTGCTTCCAGGGACGGGCCATCGGCAGGGGCATTTGTACCACCCGTTTGTACCAAGCGGGCCGTACGAAACCGTTGCGGGACAGCAACTTACCGGAATGATTGAGCTTTTAGCAAGCTTGGCGGAGAGGGAGGGATTCGAACCCCCGATGGACTTGCGCCCATGCCGCATTTCGAGTGCGGTGCATTCAACCGCTCTGCCACCTCTCCGCGGCGCGCCGTCGCCAGCGCAGGCGGGGCATTAGCACGGGTTCTCGACGGACCACAAGCGGGGATCGGCGAGAAACCGAAATTTGCCGTCAGGCGACGGAGCGGCTGCCTGCGAGGCTGATGCGGCGCTGGCCGGAATGGCGGATCTCGGGGGCCCGCGGTGCGGCGCGGGATTGGGCGAACAGCACCGCCCCGGCGGTTCCGGCCACCCGCACGAGGTCGGTCTCGGTGCAGGCGGAGGCGACCCGCAACCCGAGGGCGTGAAGGTGGCTCTTGCCGTACAGGTAGGTCGCGAGACGGGCGCGGGTCGCCGACGGGATCTCGGAGAGGACCGTGTCCACCAGCTCGGCGTCGCCGCGATAGAGCGTGCCGAGTACGTCGAGAGAGACCGGGCAGTCGTCGGAAAAGGGCAGGCGGGCCTGCTGCGCGGGCATGGGAACCTCGGGACAATCTGGAATTACCCCCAGGGTCACCCGGCGTGCTTAACAGGCGGTTAAGCGCAGGCAGGAAATCCCCAGCATCCAAGTCGTCACGAGACGTGATGCGCCGGGGCCACTGTCCTGCCGGGCGCCGGGCCCCGCCGCCGTCCCGCCGATCCGGTGCCGGAGCAATGAAACGAGGGTACGACCGGGGCGAAACCTGCGACATCGGCCCGCGGGAGACTGTGGGCTGACCCAATCCTGCGGCATGGAACCGCGATTACTCTCCCGCGTTGTCACCCTCGCGCAGCGCCGGTGCGGTCACGGATGCTTGTGAATCGGGTCGACCCAGTAGACCGCTTCCGGCCGTTCCACGGGCTCGATGTCGGTGATGTTGACCACCACCGCCTCGTTGTCGGAGCGCACCAGCACGCATTCCAGCGCCTCGTCCGGCGAAGCGTTGATCTCTTGGTGGGGGACGTAAGGAGGCACGTAGATGAAGTCGCCCGGGCCTGCCTCGGCCACGAATTCGAGCCGCTCGCCCCAACGCATCCGGGCGCGGCCGCGCACCACGTAGATCACGCTCTCGAGCGCCCCGTGATGATGCACGCCGGTCTTGGCATCGGGCTCGATTGCCACCGTGCCGGCCCAGATCTTCTGCGCTCCGACCCGCGCGTGGTTGATCGCCGCCTGACGGAACATCCCGGGGGTCTGCGCCGTATTGGGGTCCAGCTTGTCGCCGGTGATCACCCGGACGCCGTCGTGCTTCCAGCGCGGCGCCTCGTGGGCGTGATCGTGGGCGTGATCGGGGGCATGGGAGTGGGAGTGATCTTGGGCGTGATCGTGGGGCTCGTCCGACATCGGCGCTCTCCGGATGGTCCAGGCCCGCATCCTGCGCCACGCGACGGCGGCGCGCCAGACCGCACGCCATCGCGCCGTTTGTTTTAAAGAACGAAAACCGGTTGCGTGCGAGTCGATGGCCTAGAAACCGGCCGTAGCATTGTGATTGTGCTCCGGCGTGGCGCGTGAATGAAAACCTATTGTCTTTCAAACTGTTCCATAAAAAGAACATTCTCGTTGACTTCGGCACCCCGCCGGCCGATGGTGACCGGGCATTCGGGGCCGATCTGACGGGTCCCGTCGCCGCGGTGATTTGAGGCGATTGCGCCGCGAGACCAAACGCTAAAGCACCCCGGCGCCTCCGACGCGCCGGTGGGCCAATCCGGAGATCCACGCGATGCTGCCTTGTCGCATGCCCTTCGCCGGCCATCCCGTTCCGGCTTCCTGCGATCCGTGTCGCTGCGGCGGCCGCCGCGCCTGAGCGCGCGCCGTCCGCCCGGGCCGCTCGAGACCGGCCCGACTCTTGCTAAGCTTTCCCGAGACAGGATTCCGCGGCGCCCGAGGAGCGGCCGCGACCGGAGACACGCAACCATGCAGCCTGCCCGCATCGTCGAGGTCGGCGAGACCTCCGCCGGAATCGTCGTTCCCGAGACCGACGGCTTCCGCTTCTTCTCCGCCCATCCGGACTTCCACACACTGGAGGGACGGGTCTTCCGCAGCCCGCGCCACGCCACCCGGGCGGCGCAGGACCTGCACGCCCGCCGGCGCGGCCGGCGCCTCGCCGCCTGAGCGCGGCAGACCGATCAGCAGGGCAGGGGCCGTCCCTCCGGGGGCGGCCCCATCGTGTGTCCGAGGTTTCGCCCAGGCGCCGCGCGGGGTTGCGCGACGGGGTCCGGATGCCGCCTCAGCGGTTGCGGGCGAGCAGCAGGATCCAGCCGATCCCGATCGTCAGCACCAGGATGCCGATGGTGGCGAAGGCCGGGGTGCCGTGCTCCATCAGCCGCGGGGCGAGCTGGGTGGCGAAGGCCGCCACCACGAGGCCGACCGCGACCCGGGCGGCGGCGCGCTCGATGCCCCGTGTCAGCTTGTCCATGCCCTTGAGCTCGATCTCCACCGTGACCCGGCCCTGCTTGAGCCGCACCAGCATCAGGTGGATCAGCGTCGGCAGTTCGGAGGCCGCGCCGTAGAGCCCGGTCGCCAGGCCCTGGAACTTGCCCTTCATGTCCTTGACCGAGAACTGCGCCCGCATGTGGCGGCGCACCGTCGGGCCTGCGGCCGCGAACAGGTCGAAGGCGGGGTCGAGCTGGCGCATCACGCCGTCGGCCGTGACCAGGCCCTTGAACAGGATCGCGAGGTCGGTCGGCATCGCGAGGTCGTTCTCGCGGGCCATGGTCATGAAGTCGGTCAGCACGAGGCCGAGATTGAGCGTCGCGCCGTTGTGGCGGGTGACGAAGGCCTGCGAGGCGGCTTCGAGCCGGGTCAGGTCCGGGTTGCTGGCGCCGGTCCAGTCGAGCAGCACCGCCATCAGCCCGTCGGCGTCCTCCTGCAGCATCGCGCCGATGAGCACGAGGAGCTGCGAGCGCCGTCGCTGCGACAACCGCCCGACGATGCCGAAATCGATGAAGGCGATGCGGTTGCCCGACATCGCCAACAGGTTGCCGGGATGCGGATCGGCGTGGAACAGCCCCTCGATCAGGGCCATCTGCAGGAAGGCATCGACCCCGCGCTGGGCCAGCACCTTGCGGTCGAGGCCGGCCTCCTCCAGGCGCTTGGTGTCCGTCGGCGGGATGCCGTGGACGAATTCCTGCACCAGCACCCGCTCGGAGGTGTATTCCCAGTAGACCTTCGGGAAGACCACGTCGTCGCGGTCGGGGAACAGGGCTGCCAGCATCTCGCAGTTGCGGCCCTCGTTGGCGAGGTCGAGTTCCTCGCGCAGGCCGTTGGCGATGTGGCGCATCTGCTCGGTCGGCCGGTAGCGGGCCATCTCGGGCCACTCGGTCTCGACGATGCGCGAGGCGTGCGACAGGAGCCGCAGGTCCGCCTCGATGATCTTCTGCAGGCCCGGACGCCGGACCTTGACGATCACCTCCTCGCCGGTCTCGAGCCGGGCCCGGTAGACCTGGGCGATCGAGGCCGAGGCGATCGGGTTGGTGTCGAATTCCGAAAAGATCTCGGCGGGCGGGGCGCCGAGATCGGCCTCGAGCTGGGGCCGGATCACCTCCCAGGGCAGCGGCGCGACCTTGTCGTGCAGCTTGCCGAGCTCTTCGGTCCATTGCGGGGCCAGGAGGTCGGCGCGGCTCGCCAGCACCTGTCCGAGCTTGATGAAGGTGGGCCCCAAGGCCTCGATCGCCCGGCGCAGGCGCTCGGGCTGCGACAGGCGGGTGAGATCGACGGCGGGCGCGCTGCGCCAGGCGAGCCGCGGGATCGCCCGCAGGCCGAGCCGGTCGACGACCTTGTTGACCCCGAAGCCGATCAGGATGCCGGCGATTTCCTGGAGGCGCTGGCGGTCCCGCGCCGCGACGATGGCGGTTTTCAGCATCTGCGCGTCGAATCTGCTCGGCTGGCATGGATGGGGGCGCCGGCCGGGGCGAGCCGGCCGGACAAGGCGACGCGGGCGACGGCTTCGCCCGGGCCGAGTGTGGAGATGGGCGCGCGCATCGGCATCCTGATCCTCCCGAACACGTCCGGCAGTCCGCGGCGCGCTCGACCGCCTCCATGCGGCGTCAACCGGGCGGGAAAGGGGCGGCCGGCGCAGGCCTCCCGGCGGTAGCGCATGACCCGGGTGAGCACAATCACATCGGAGCCCGGGCGCTCCATTGCCGCAACCCGCGCGGGCTCCCCCCTCCGCAACCTCGGCCGCACGCGCGAAGGCCGGCCCCGGGTGCCCCCGGGACCGGCCTCGTTCACCATCGGACGCTGCGATGGGGCCGATTACATGCGGCCACCGGCACCCGCGCCGCCGGGCTGGCCGGCCTTGGCGCCACCGCCCTCCTGCATGGACCGGGCTCCGCCCTCCTGCATCGACTTGCCGCCGCCGGCACCGCCGCGCTGGGTGCTGCCGGTGGTCTCCGGGCCGGTACCGCGGCCGCCCATCTGGCGGTCATTCGCCTGGCGGTCGTTCATGCCGCGCTCGCCACCGGTGCGGCCAGGCTGGTTGCCCGCCGCCTGCTCGGGCCGGGCGCCGTTGCGCTCGCCCATCTCGCGCCGGTCCTTGGCGTCGGTCTTCATCTCGCCCCGCGACAGGTCGCGGTTGCGCTCGCGGTCCACGGCGCCGTCGCGGCGCTGCTCGCTCCGGCTCAGGCGATCCTCGCGGCGCTCGCTGCGCACGTCCTCGCGGCCGCGCACGCTACCGGTGACGCTGCTGCGCTCGCTCACCGACAGGCGACGGTATTCCGGCGACCCGACGAGGACGCGACGGCCCGAGACCGTGACGTAGCGGTCGGAGCCGCTGCGCTCGGAGACGATCAGGCGACGGTATTCCGGCGAGCCATAGATCACCCGCTGGCCGCGCACCACGACATAGCGGCGCGGCCCGCTCTTCTCGCGGATGACGAGGCGGCGGTATTCCGGCGAGCCGTAGATCACCCGCTGGCCTGCGATCGTCACAGTGCGGCGGCCGCCGACGGTGGTGATCCGGTCCTCACGCGCCTCGCTGCGGAAGCCGGCGCGGCCCTCACGGCGCTCGATGCGGTCGGCCCGGTCGCCGCGGCGATCCATCCGGCGCTCGCCGTCGCGGCGCTCATCCATCGCCCGGCGGCTGTCGCGGTCGGCCCCGCGCTCGCCGGCGCGGGTGGTCTCGGCGCGGTCGCGGGTCCCGTCCTTGCGGTCCGTCATAGATCCTTGGTTCACGCCGTCGCGGCCGGCACCCTGGCGGCCCTGCTCGGCCCGCATTCCGGCCTGGCCGTCGGCCTTCGCCTCGCCCTTGCCTGCCTCGCCCTTGCCCATCTCGCCGCGGGCCTGCTGGCCGGCGCCCATCTGTCCGGCGCCTTGTCCGGCCTTCGGGCCGGATTGGCTCATCTCGCCGCCGCGACCCGGCGCGCCGCCGGCCGCCGGGCTACCGGCCGTTTGTGCATAAGCCGAAGTGCTGAGCAGCAGCGCGGCCAGTCCAACTGTCAATCTGTTCATGATCGGGTGCCTCCCTGAGCGCCGGCATTGGATGCGGCAGCGCTTCGATGATGCTTCAAAACGCCGACTTCAAAATATCGTTCCGGACTATTCGCGGTTCGTCTGAACTATCGGGGTACCTAACGGCCGAGCTTGAGTACGAAGACTTGTCGTCACAACCCGCATTGCCGAGCCGACTGCGCCGCATTCAGGCTCCGCGGCCGGTCTCGGGTGGGTTGGGGCGGAACTGTTTCCGCAGGGCCAACGTTGCCGGGGACCGTAGCCGTTTCGCGCCCCGCCTTAAGGGTTTCGGGCGCGGCGGCATCGAGGCGGAGGGTGAGCGCTCAGGATGGTGGCGGATCCGATGACGACGCAGCCCGGGCGGGATTGGCTCGACCTCTCCAGCCCGCCGCAGCCGCCGCCGGAGCGTCCGGAGGCCTCCTCTCCCTCCCGCGTTGGCCCTGCGCGCAGCCGGCTCCCCCCCGGCGTCCTCTCGCTGTCGGCGGGGCTGGCGCAGGTCCGCGCCGGCGCCGCCCGGGCTGGAAGCCAGGCCGCCGGGCACCTCCAGCCGGTGCTCGCCGCCGCTGCCGGGCCGCTGCGACGGGTCGCACCCGCCTGGCAGGGGGCGGCCGAGCGCGTCGGCGCCCATCCGCTCGCGGCCCGCGCCGCCGGTGCCGCGCGGCGGGCCGGGGCGCTGCCCTGGGGCCGCGCTCTGCTGCTCGCCGGCCTCGGCGGTGCGAGCCTCGCGGCCCTGTTCCTCGTCTGGTGCGCCGCGACGCTGCCACCCTTGAGCGGCAGCCGGCCTTCGCCACGCACCCTCACGATACAGGCGGAGGATGGCACGCCGGTCGCCCGCCGCGACGTCGTCCGGGGGCAGCCTCTCCCGCTGGACGCCGTGTCCCCCGCCATGCGCCAAGCGTTCCTCGCCGCGCAGGATCCGTGGTTCGAGGACGGCTACCGGCTCGATGCGGCGGGGGTGGCGGCCGTGATCGGGCGGGCCTTCCGCGATACGATCAGCGACGGCCCCCGGTCCGGCGGCCCGCGCCTGACCCAGCGCCTGGTCCGCCGCGACCTCATCGGAGCCGCGCCGGGTCAGCCGCGCAGCCTCGCCGACCGGGTGCGCGAGGCGATGCTGGTCCTGTGGCTCTCGGTGCGGGAGAGCGACGCGCGGATCCTCGCCCGCGCCCTCGACCTCGCCCGTTTCGGCCCCGGCCTCACCGGAATCGACGCCGCGGCCAGGGCCCTGTTCAACAAGGCGGCGGTCTCCCTCGACACGCCGGAGGCGGCTTATCTCGCCGGCCTGACCCTCGCCCCCGGCCTGCAGCCCGACCGGGACGTGAACGCGGCCCGGGCGCTCGGCCACGCGGTGCTCGACGGCATGGTGATGCGCGGCACGCTCGGCGCGACCGAGGCCGGGCAAGCCGGGCGGGCGCTCGATGGTCTCAGCCCCGTCGGCACCACGCCGGTGACCCGCAGCGGATTCCCCGATCTCGTCCTGGCCGAGGCCGCGGGCCGTCTCGGCCCCGGGTGGCCCCGCGAGGCGGTGCTGCGCACCACCCTCGACCGCGACCTCCAGGCCATGGCCGAGACGGCGGTAGAGCGCCGCCTCGACGCCGCCGGCCGCGGCGGCGCCCGGGCAGGCTTCCTGGCCCTCGGCCCGGATGGCGGCGTGCAGGCGGTGGTGGCCGGCGGCGCGTCCCTCGTCGACACGCCCGAGGCCCGCCGGGCTGCGAGCGCCAGCCTGCGCCATCTCGGGCGCGACGGCCGCCCGGTCTACGACCGGCTGGTCGCCGGACCGATGCCGGCGGCGGAGCGGCGCACGGCGCTCCTCGGGCTGCTCGCCGGCCTCGCCCGACCGCCGGAGAGCACCGACGATCCGTCGAGCCGGGATGGGCTGTTCATCGGACCGGTCGGCGACCTCCTTGTCGGCACCTATCTTTCCGGCGCGGCGGCCGAGAACGGGGCCGGCGACGGGCCGGAGGCGTTGTTTCAGGATTTCTCGGCCCAGGTGGCGAAAGCCCGCCCGGCGCCGCCGGTCTCCGAGGCGCGGGAGGGCGCCCGCGAGACCGGGAGCACCACCCGCCCGGCGTCCCGCCCGGCCTGGCAGAATCCCGGCGAGCGCCCGACCGCCACCCCGGCCTTGCGCGGCGTGCCGCGGGTGATCGATACCGGCCGCCTGCGCCTCGACGGGCAGAGCGTGCGCCTCGCCGGCGTCGAGGGACAGGGGGGCACGCTCGCCCGCGAGTTCCGCCAGTACCTGCGCCGGCGCGAGGTGACGTGCCAGCCGGCGGGAGGCGCCGATCTGTACCGCTGCCGCGCCGGCGACCAGGACCTGTCGGAGGTGGTTCTGTTCAACGGCGCCGGACGGGCGGCACCGGGTGCCCCGCCGGACTTGCAGGCGGCGGAGGCGAGCGCGAAGGCGCGCAAGGCGGGGGTTTGGCAGTGAGGGCTTCCGCCCTCACACCCCCAGATACGCCGCCGTCACCTCCGGGTTGCGGGCGATGTCCGCCGCCTGGCCCTGGAGCCGGATGCGCCCGGTCTCCAGCACGTAGGCGTAATCGGCGATGGCGAGCGCCGCGCTGGCATTCTGCTCGACGAGCAGGATGGTGCGGCCCTCCGCGCGCAAGGACGCGATGATCGAGAAGATCTCGTCGACGATGAGGGGGGCGAGGCCCATCGAGGGCTCGTCGAGGAGGAGGAGCACCGGCTCGGCCATGAGGGCGCGGCCCATCGCCAGCATCTGCTGCTCGCCGCCCGAGAGGTAGCCCGCCTGCTGGCGCAGCCGCTCGGCCAGCCGCGGAAACCGCGCCTCGACCGCCGCTTGCCGCCGCGCCGCTTCCGGCCCCGGCACGTGGTAGGCGCCGAGCCGAAGGTTCTCGGCCACCGTCATGTTGGCGAAGACCTGGCGCCCTTCCGGCACCTGCACGATGCCGCGCCGCGCGATGCGGTGGGCGGCCTCGCCGGCGATGTCGACCGGCGTCCCGTCGCCGAACAGCACCCGGCCGGCCCGGGGCTTCATGAGCCCCGAGAGGCTGCGCAGGATCGTGGTCTTGCCGGCGCCGTTGGAGCCGATCAGCGACACGATGCTGCCGCGCCGCACCGACAGGCCGATGCCGTGGACCACGTCGGCCCGGCCGTAGCCGAGGCGCAGGCCTTCCACTGCGAGCAACTCGCTCACGACCGATCGAGTCATGATGCTTGTCCCCGGCTCACGCCGACCTCGTGGCTGCCGGTGCCCAGATAGGCCTCGATCACCGCCGGATGGGCGCGCACCTCCGCGGGCGTGCCGTCGGCGATCCGCCGGCCGAAATTCAGGACCGTCAGCCGATCGCACAGGCTCATCACGAGGGGCATGTCGTGCTCGACGAGCAGCAGGGTCAGGCCGCGCTCGTCGCGCAGGCGGCGCAGGAGGCCGAGGAGGGCGTGGGTCTCGGCCGGGTTCATGCCGGCGGCGGGTTCGTCGAGGAGCACGAGACGCGGCTCGCAGGCCAGCGCCCGGGCGATCTCGAGCCGGCGCTGGTCGCCGTAGGGCAGGTCGCCCGCGCGGGTGTCGGCAGCCTCGGACAGGCCCACGAAGGAGAGGAGGTCGCGCGCCTTGGCCTTGGCCTGGCGCTCCTCGGCCCGGAATCCGGGGCCGCGGAGCAGGATGCCCCAGGTCGAGAACAGCCGCGTGTGCAGGCCGGTCATCACGTTCTCGAGCACCGTCATCTCGGAGAAGATGCGGATGTTCTGGAACGTGCGGGCGAGGCCGAGCGCCGTGCGCCGATAGGGCGGCAGCCCGTCGAGCGGCTGGTCGCCGAGGCGCACGCTGCCGGCGCTCGGCGCCAGCACGCCGGAGACGAGGTTGAACAGGGTGGTCTTGCCGGCGCCGTTCGGCCCGATCAGCCCGTGGACGGTGCCGGGCCGGACTGCGAAGTCGACCGAATCGACCGCGACGAGGCCCTGGAAGCGGCGGGTCAGGCCCTGGACGGTGAGGAGTGCCGAGACGTGCTGAGTCATCGCGTCAGCCCGTCCGGGCGATGCGCCAGGGCAGGATGCCCCGGGGCATGAAGAGGACGGCGAGCACGATGATCAGGCCGTTCACCATCAGGCGGAAATCGGCGAGCGGGCGCAGCACCTCCGGCAGCAGCGTGAGAATCGTCGAGCCCAGCACCGGCGCGAGCGGCGAGCCGATGCCGCCGAGCAACGCGTAGCTCAGGATCGTCACCGCCGCCTCGAACCCGTACTCGTTCGGGCCGATGAACGAGGAGACATGGGCCGAAAGGCAGCCCGCCACCCCGGCCATGGCCGAGGAGGCGACGAGGGCCACCAGCCGGTAGCGCGGCAGGTTCACCCCCATCACGCCGGCCGCGGCCTCGTCCTCGCGCATCGCCTCCATGGCGCGGCCGACGCGGGAGCGTGCCACGAGCGTCAGGCCGACGAGCAGCACCGCGAGGGTGCCGTAGATCGCCGGCACGCCGCCGCGCTCCGGGATGTTGGAAAGGCCGAGCGCCCCACCGGCATAGTCCCAGTTGAGGAAGACGATGCGGGTGATCTCGCCGAGCCCGATCGTCGCGATGGCGAGGTAGACGCCGGTGAGCCGCAAAGTCGGCCCGCCGACGATCAAGGCCAGCACGGCCGGCACCAGGGCGGCGGCGACCATCGACACGGCGAAGGGCGCGCCGAACTTCACCGAGAGCAGGGCGCCCGTATAGGCGCCGACGCCCATGAAGGCGGCCTGGCCGAGGGAGAGCTGGCCCACCGCCAGCACCACGTAGACCGACAAGGCCAGGATGCCGTTCACCCCGATCCCGTGGATCAGGCTCTGGTAGGTCCAGTAGAAATCGTCGAGGGCTTCCCACATGGTGTTCAGGCCCGCTTGGCGGCGGCGCGGCCGAACAGGCCGAGCGGACGGAACCACAGGGTGGCGACGAGGAGGGCGAAGGCGATCATGTCCTTGAGGGTCGAGGAGAGGTAGGCGGCGGTGAGCACCTCGGCGAGGCCGAGAAGCAGGCCGGCGAGGAGGGCGCCGCGCAGGTCGCCGAGCCCGCCCACGATGATGACCGCGAAGCCGCGGAGCATCATGTGCTCGCCCATGAAGGGCTGGATGGCGTTGAAGTTGAGCCCGACGAGCACCCCCGCCGCGCCTCCGATGGCGCCGGACAGGAACGACACCACCCGCAGCATCAGGGCGCCGTTGATGCCCATCAGCGACGCGGCGTCCGGGTTCTCGGCCACCGCCCGGATGGCGAGGCCGACCCGCGAGCCGCGCACCAGCGCCAGCAGCGCCAGCATCAGCACGATGGCGGCGGCGAGGATCAGGATCTGGGTGGTGCCGATCCGCACGTCGCCGAGGCTGTAGGCGCCCCCGGAAAAGACCTCGGCCGGGAAGCGCCGGATCTCGGTACCCAACGCCGCCGCCATGCCGGCATAGAGGAAGAGCGTGGCGCCGAGCGTCACCATCAGGGACGCGAGTTCGGGCGCCTTCGCCTTGCGCAGCCGGGTGAGGAGCAGGGTGTCGAGGAGGACGGCGATCAGTCCGGCGATCAGCGCACCGACCGGCAGCGCCGCCCAGATCGGCAGCCCGGCCGCCTGCGTGCTCCAGAGCGCCGCGAAGGCGCCCAGGGCGAAGTAGACCCCGTAGGTGAGGTTGATCACGCCCATCACCCCGAACATCAGCGTGAAGCCGATGGCGAAGAGGGCGTAGGTCGCGCCGAGCACGACGCCGTTGACGAGCTGCTGCTCAAGCATGGGGCTTAAAGAGTTCGAGGGGCGCCCGGCGCCCGCTGCGGCCCGGCCTTCAGGGCCGGACAGGATGGCGATGGCGCGACGTGGCGGATATCGCGCGGCGGGTCAATCGGTGGGAAGCGGGGCGCGGGACGGGCCGGCGCCGGCGCGTGATAAATAAAGCGCGGTTCCCCTCTCCCGTGTGGGAGAGGGGATCCTGCGTTCTATTCCCGACGCACCGTTGATCGACGCCGACTTACTGCAGCAGCTGGAACTTGCCGCCCTTCATCACCAGCACCACCACGCCGGAGGTATCGGCCGGGTCGCGGCTGTCGGAGAAGGAGAACGGCCCCATCACGCCGGTGTGCTTCACCTTGATCAGCGCGTCCTTGATCTTCTCGGAGTCCGGCGCGCCGGCGGCGTCGATCGCCTTGGCGACGATGAACAGGGTGTCGTAGGCCTGGGCCGCGAACTGGTCGGGCAGGTCGCCGCCGTACTTGTCCTTGAAGGCGTTGACGAAGGCCTGGTTGGCCGCGTCCGGCTTGCCGATGAACCACGGGCTGCCGACGAGGGTGCCGTCCGCCGCCTTGCCGGCGATGTCGCCGAGCTTGGGCGAGTTCAGGCCGTTGCCGCCGATGAAGAACACCTTCTCGGGGATGCCGAGCTGGCGCGCCTGAAGCTCGATGCCCGACGCCGCCTCGACCAGCGCCGACAGCACGATCGCGTCGGGGTTCAGCGCCTTGATCTTGGTGAGCTGGGCGGAAAAATCCGAATCCTTCGAGCCGAAGGTCTCGGTCGTCAGGGTCTCGATGCCGAGCTTCTCGAGCGAGGCCTTCATCACGTCGTAGGCCGACTTGGTGAAGGCGTCGTCGTTACCGTACATCACGGCGACGCGCTTGATGCCGAACTTGTCCTTGGCGGTCTTGAGCGTGACCGGGATGACGTCGGCCTCGGGCAGCGAGGTGCGGAAGACGTAGGGGCCGATCGCCGTGATGCCGTTGGCGGTGGTCGAGGTGCCGACGATCGGCACCTTGCGCTCGTTGGCGACGGGGCCGGCGGCGAACATCTCGTTCGACAGGGTCGGGCCGAGGATCAGCGGGACCTTGTCGCGGCCGATCAGCTTGCGGGCGGCGTTGAGCGCCTGCTCCTTGGCCCCGGCCGAATCCTCGTAGGCGATGGCCAGGGGACGGCCGCCGAGCACGCCGCCGGCCTTGTTGATGTCGGCGAGCGCGAGGTCGAACCCGCGCTGGATCGCGATGCCGTAACGGCTGTTCGGCCCGGTGAGGATCTCGATCGCGCCGAGCTTCACCGGTGCCTTGTCCTGCGCCTGCGCGCCGGCCAGGCTGCTCCCCAGCAGCGCCGCCGCGAGCAGCACTCTCCTCGACATCGACCGCATCCCGGTTCCTCCTCGCATCCGCCGTTCTCGTTGGGCCGCGTGCCGATGCGGGCCTGGACCCCGAACCGTCGCGCTGGACGAGACAGGGCCTTAAAGCACTGGAGCGGGGAGGTAAATCGATTCCGGTCGTGCGCGCATGCGAGAACGGCCCCGCTTCGCAGCGGGGCCGTCCTGTCGAGCGGGTTCGGCCGGGCGAGACGGCTCAGAGCGCGCGGTCGAAGCGCAGCTCGCCGGCCTGGCTCTTGATCACCAGCTGCGAGCCGACCAGATCCCATTGGCCCGAGGTGCGCAGCGCGGTGAGGAACTGCATCTCGGAGGCGCCGACCACCTTGTCGCAATTGCGCTTGGTCAGCGCCAGCGGGCCGACCGCCAGGTGCTGCTCCTTGAGCGGGAAGGCGGTCGCCGCGAAGGTGTTGCAGCCGCCGAAGCCGCGGGCGCGGTACTGCTTGTCGATGATGAAGCTCGGCCGCTCGGTCCCCGCGAAGGGCTTGCCGTTGAGGCTCACCGCCGTCCAGGTCGAATCGAGCGGGAAGACCTTCTCCTGGGCCTTCGTCGGCGGGATGTATTGCGGCGTGCTGGCCTTGTCCCGGTTCTTCTGGCCGTAGCCCATCATGTTCTGCGCCGAAGCCTGCGTCGCCGACGCCAACAGCGCGACGGCACCAGCGGCCAGCGCAACCTGCATCGCCTTCATCGCATTCCCCATTTGTCTTGTCGTGTTGGTGGCGGACCGTAGAGAGGGCATTCCGCGCCCGCAACCCTGACTGCCGGCGCGGATGCCTCGTCGCGGCATCTTGCCGACGACTGTTGCAATTATGCGGCAAGCTTGGCCATAATATGGCACGACTCGCGAAAGCTTGTCGGTGTGGCAACGAAAGCGGAGCCCCGCCGTTAGCCAGGGCGTCGCCGCAGCGTTGCGCGACGGAACGAGCCACGAGAGAGCAGGGGGCGAGCTTCAGTGAACGGCGCAGACGACATCACGGCGGCGCAGCTGCGCCGGGCGCGGGACCTGCTGGGCTGGTCGGAGGACGACCTGGCCTTGCGCGCCAATGTCGACGCGGAGAGCATCCGCCACTTCGAGGCGGGCCGCTACCCGCCGTCGCCCGAGCAGCGGGCCGCGATCCGCGGCGCCCTGGTGGCGGCGGGGGTGGAGCTGACCGACGGCGCCTATCCGGACGCCCGGCTGCGCCCGGACGATGCGCCGGACAAGGGCATCCATCCGAGCGAGCTCACCACCGAGAACGACCGCTGACCGACTGGCCGGCGTCGCGGGCGCGGCGGGACGGGGCTTCGCGGTCGTCGCCGCCGAGCCGAAGGCCCTCGCCGGCCAGGTCGGGGCGGTGCGCGATTCGACCGGTTCGGTGGTCGCGGCCATCGCCGGCAGCATCCGCGTGATCGGCGGCGTGTCCGCCTCGATCGCGGCTGAGGTGGAGGAGCAGGACGCGGCGACCCAGGAGATCGTCCGCAACGTCTCCCAGGCCGCGACCGGGACCGGCGAGGTCACGGGCCATATCGGCGTCCTCCGGCCTGTCGCATCAGTCCGGCCGCCTGAGCGCCGAGGCGCGCCGCTTCGCCGAGACGATCCGGGCGGCGTGATGCGAAGCGCGGGGCTCCGGCCGGGATGGGCGAGAGCGGGTCCCGCGGGACGATTTCTCGCGGGGCAGCCGAGTCAGGGAACGGCTGTCCCGCCGCCCACCATGGCGGCGATCGCATCGACCGCTCCCTCGGCAAGGGGCAGGCCTGGATCCCGGTAGGCGGCGATGTTCGCAGCCCGGTCGTCCGATGCGACGGGCTTGAGGACGTGGTTGGCCTCGGCCAGCACCACCAGGCGGGACGCGGGGCACGCGCGGTGCAGGGTTTCCGCGTCGGCACGACCGACCTGGATGTCGCGCGCGCCCTGCAGGATGAGCACCGGCACCCGCGCCTGCGCGATCAGCGCCGCAGGATCGACCCGGAGCATGCTGATCAGGAAGCCCTGCACCGCGGGGCGGAACAGCGGCTGCAGCATCGGGCTCACGGTCTCGACCCGCTTGCCATGCTCGAAGCGGGCCAGCGCGTCGAGCGCCTCGGCCAGGATGCCCGCATTGGCCGGGTCGGCGGCGAGCTGCTCGCGGAGCACCGCGCCGAGCGGGCGGCCCGGCACCGCCGCCAGGATCAGTCCGGCAAGGCTGGGCGAGGTCCGCGCCGCCGCCAGGGCCACCAGCCCGCCCTCGCTGTGGCCGAGGAGCCAGACCGGCGCCGCCGCGTCGCGCCGGCGGATCTCCGCGATCCAGGCCCGGACGTCGTCGACGTAGTCGCCGAATGTCACCGCGTTGGGATCGGCGGCGGCGAGCCGGCTGCCATACATGCCGCGCTTGTCGATCCGCAGGGAGGCGATGCCGCGCGCCGCCAGCCCCTCGGCGAGGAGGCGGTAGGTGCCGGCCGTCACGCCGCCCGGGTTGTTGCCGTCGCGATCGGTCGGCCCAGAACCCGGGATGATGAGGAGGACGGGTGCGCCGGGCGACGCCGACTGCCAAGTGCCTTCGAGCCGACCGCCGGGGCCGGTGGCGTGAACGACGAGGGCAGGGGACATCGCGCGCGGTCTCCAGTCGGAGGTTCGCCCGGCACCACCGTCGTCAGCCCAGCGCCAGGGCCTTGAGGTCGAAGCCGGGATCCGCCGCCTCGTCGGGCGTCGGGCTCCGGCCAGCCTGGATCAGGCGCCGGGCGATCATGTGGTCGGCCGGGCGGTTGAGGGATTCGACGCCGGCGAGGCGTTCGCCGCGATAGCAGAACACCGACACGCCGCCGGCTGCCGGGTCGCCTCGGCGCACCGCGCGGTCGTGCGGCTGGCACAGGCCGGCGATCTGGAGCTTGAGCGGTCCCTGGTCGCTCCAGAACCACGGCACCGCCGTGAAGGCGGCGGGCCGCCCGGTGAGGCGGGCAGCGACGCAGCGGGCGCCGTCGACGGCGTTCTGCACCGATTCGATCCGCACCCGCGCGCCTTCCGCATGGGGCGAGGGGAAGCTGGCGCAGTCGCCGACCGCCGAGATCGCCGGGTCCTCGGTCGCGAGCATCGCGTCGGCCGCGATCCCGTTCTCGATCCGCAGACCGGCCGATGCCGCGAGATCGTGGTTCGGCAGGACGCCGATGCCGACAAGGACGAGGTCGGCCTCGACCTCGCGGCCGTCGGAGAGCGCCACCGCCCGGACCCGGTCGTCCCCGACGAGGGCCGAGACGGCGCTCCCGAACAGGAAGCGCGTGCCCGCCCGGCGGTGGGAGGCCTCGATCAGCCCCGCCATGCCGGGCGAGACCGAGCGGGCGAGGGGGCGCTCCAGCCCCTCGATCACCGTGACCGGAAGACCTGTCTGGGCGCAGACCGCCGCGAATTCGAGCCCGATGAAGCCGGCGCCCACCACGGCGACCGATCGCGCCTCGGCGAGCGCCGCCTTCAGGGCCTCGGCCTCGGCCAGCGTCCGCAGCTGGTGGACCCCCGGCAGATCGGCGCCGGGGACCGGCAGCGGGCGGTTGCGGGCACCGGTCGCCAGGACGAGGTGATCGTAGGGAAGCGCCTCCCCGGAGGCGAGGTGGAGGCGGCGCGCCGCCCGGTCGATCGCGACCGCGCGCTCCGTCGCGCGCACCGTCAGCCGATGCTCGGCGAAGTAGGCCTCCGGCCGGAGGGCGAGGCCCGCCGCGTCGGTCTTGCCCAGCATGTAGGCCTTCGACAGGGGAGGCCGGCCATAGGGCAGGCCGGGCTCCTCGCCGACGAGGGTCACCGGCCCGCCATAGACGCCCTCGCGCAGGGAGGCCCCGAGCTGAAAGCCGGCCTGGCCGGCGCCGACCACGACGATTCCGTTCATCGTCAGGACATAGCCCGGAAGACGCGGCGCCGTCGAGCTTGCCCGCTACCAGGCGACGCAGAGCTTGCCGAAATGGCTCCCGCTCTCCTGGTGGCGGAAGGCCTCGGGCAGCTCGGCGAAGGCATAGGTGCGGTCGATCACCGGGCGGATCCCGGTCCGGTCGAGGGCCGCGACGTAATCCTGCTGCTGGCGCCGGCTGCCGACGATCAGGCCCTGGAGCCGGGCCTGCTTGGCCATCAGCGCGGAGGTCGGGACCTCGCCGGCCCGCCCGGTGAGCACGCCGATCAGCGCGATATGGCCGCCGACGCGGACCGCCTCGATCGACTGCGCCAGGGTACCGGGCCCGCCGACCTCGACGACGTGGTCGACGCCGGCGCCCCCGGTCCAATCGCGCACCGCCCGGCCCCATTCCGGCGTCGTCCGGTAGTTGATGGTGTGGTCGGCGCCGAGCGCCCGCACCCGCTCGAGCTTGGCGTCGGAGGAGGAGGTGACGATCACCGCGGCGCCCATCGCCTTGGCGATCTGCAGGGCCGCGACCGAGACGCCGCCGGTGCCCAGCGCCAGCACCGTATCGCCAGCCTTCAGGCCGCCGTCGCCGACGAGGGCCCGCCAGGCCGTGAGGCCGGCGGTGGTGATGGTGGCGGATTCCGTGTGGTCCCAGCCGCGCGGCGCGCGGGTGAAGGCGCCGGCGGGCCGGACCGCATGCGCGAGGGCGAAGCCGTCGACCCCGTCGCCGGGCACCTGAGCGAAAGTGCCGACCGGTCCTTGAGGCAGCCCGTCCGCCCAGTGCGGGAAGAAGCAGGAGACCACCGCGTCGCCGGGGGCGAACTCGGTGACGCCGGGGCCGACCGCCTCGACGGTGCCGGCCCCGTCCGACATCAGCACCCGGCCGTCCTCGGTGGGGGAGCGCCCGCTCGCCACCAGCAGGTCGTGGAAGTTGAGCGAGGTCGCGTGGATCGCGACCCGGATCTCGCCGGGGCCCGGCGCGCCGGGATCGGGCCGCTCGGCGATCTCGAGCCGGTCGAGGCCGCCGGGCTTGCGGACGACGAAGGCCTTCATGTGTCCTCCTGACCGGTCGCGCCGCGGGGGCGGCGGGGTGCGGATGAGGGGACGCAGTTAGAACATGAACCGGCAGATTCGAGCGGGATGAACGGATTTTCGGTGGTGCCTCGGCGCCGTCCGAGCCTCGTTCGGCTTCTCAATGCTCCCGCGCCGCCAGCACTGCCTCGGCCCGGATCTCCTCGGTGAGCTGCGCCTTCAGCCGCGAGAAATCGGGGCTCGTCTTGATCGTGTAGTGGCGCGGATGGCCGAGATCGACCGGCACGTCGGCCTTGATCCGCCCGGGGCGGGCCGTCATCACGATCACCCGCGAGGCCATGAAGATCGCCTCCTCGATGTCGTGGGTGACGAAGATCACGGTCTTGCGCTCGCGCTCCCAGATGCCGAGCAGCAATTCCTGCATCAGCCCGCGGGTCTGGTTGTCCAGCGCCCCGAACGGCTCGTCGAGGAGCAGGATGGCGGGATCGTTGGCGAGCGCCCGTGCGATGGCGGTGCGCTGCTGCATGCCGCCGGAGAGCTGCTTGGGGTAATGCCCCTCGAAGCCGCGCAGGCCCACCTTGTCGAGATAGGCCGCGACGATCTCGCGGCGCTCCGCTGCGGGCACGCCGCGCTCGCGCAGACCGAAGCCGATATTCTCCGCGACCGTCAGCCAGGGGAACAGGGTGTAGGACTGGAACACCATGCCCCGGTCGGGGCCGGGCCCGCGCACCTCGCGCCCCTCGATCAGCACGCGGCCGGCGCTCGGCCGGTCGAGCCCGGCGACGATGCGGAGCAGCGTCGACTTTCCGCAGCCCGACGGCCCGAGGATGGTGATGAAGTCGTTCTTGGCGACGGAGAGGGTCGTAGGGCTGAGGGCCTGCACGGGTTTGGCGCCGCGGTGGCCGGGGAAGACCCGCGCCACGCCCTCGACCGCGACCTCGATCGTGTCCCGCATCAGGCGAGCTTCCAGGGAAACAGGAGCCGGTTGGCCGCCTTGAACAGGAAGTCCGAGACGAGGCCGATCAGCCCGATGACGATGATGCCGAAGATGATCTGGCCGGTGGCGAGCAGCGCCTGGCTCTCGATGATCATGTGGCCGATGCCCGACGAGGAGCCGATCAGCTCGGCGACGATGACGTAGGTCCAGGCCCAGCCGAGCACGAGGCGCAGGATCTCGGCGATCTCCGGAGCGGTCGCCGGGATCAGCACCCGGCGGATGATGCCGGTGTCGCTCGCCCCTAACGTATAGGCCGCCTCGACGAGGTCGCGCCGGACGTTGCCGACCGCGACCGCGATCATCAGGATCAGCTGGAACACCGAGCCGATGAAGATGACGAGCAGCTTCTGCGTCTCGCCGATGCCGGCCCACAGGATCAGCAGCGGCACGAAGGCCGAGGCCGGCAGGTAGCGGGCGAAGGAGACGAAGGGCTCGAAGAACGCCTCGACCGGCTTGTAGGCCCCCATCATCACCCCGAGCGGCACCGCCACCAGGCAGGCGAGCAGGAAGCCGCCGACCACCCGCCAGACCGTGACGCCGATATCCGACAGGAAATCGAACCGGGTGAGGAGCAGCCAGCCGTCCTGGACCATGGTCACCGGGTCGGCCAGGAAGGTCTTGGGGACCAGCCCCCCGAGGGTCGCGGCGGCCCAGGCCGCCACGAACAGCACGAAGAAGCTCAAGCCGAGGGCGGCCCTGGCCGGGCCGCCGACCGGCTGCAGCGGACGCAACGCGGTCACTGCACGAAGCGGCCGTCGACGAGCCCGCCGATGTCGGGCTTCTGCCGGATTACCCCGATCTCGAGCAGCAGGTCCGCCGCCTTCTCCGAGAAGGTCTGGATCTCGCCGCCGAAGAACGCCTTGTTGGCGGCGCGATCCTGCCAGCGCAGGAACTTCGCGGAATTGCCGAAGGCCTCCCCCGTCTGCTTCACGTCGGCGCCCATGATCTCGTAGGACTTTTGCGGGTCCTTGGCGATCATGTCGAGCGCCTCGAAGTAACTGTCGGCCAGCGCCTTCGCGGCCTTCGGGTTCTGGTCGAGGAAGTCGGGGGTGCAGCCGAAGGTGTCCATCACCATCGGGTAGTCGAGGGTGGTGGCGATGATCTTGCCGGCCTGCGGCGCGGCGCGCACCGACGAGAGATAGGGCTCGTAGGTCATCGCGGCGTCGTTCTGGCCGGCGATGAAGGCCTGCGCGGCAGGTCCCGGCTCGAGGTTGACGACCTTCACGTCCTTGAGGGACAGGCCGTTGGCCTTCAGGATCCAGGCGAGGCCGAAATACGGCGCGGTGCCGGGGACCGAGGCCGCGACCGTCTTGCCCTTCAGGTCCTTGATCGACGCCACGTCGTTGCGCACCGCGAGGCCGTCCGCCCCGTAGGACTTGTCGAGCTGGAAGATCTGCTTCGTCGGCACGCCGTTGGCGTTCCAGACCACCCAGGTCTCGACCGTGGTGGCGGCGCATTGCACATCGCCGGAGCGGATGGCGAGGTGGCGGCTCGCCTGCGGGATCTTCTTGAGCGAGACGTCGAGGCCGTTCTTCTTGAAGATGCCGGCTTCCTTGGCGAGCGTCAGCGGGGCGAAGCCGGTCCAGCCGGACAGGCCGACCGTCACCTTCGTCTCCTGCGCCTCAGCCGACGCCGCCAGTGCGACGGCCATTCCCAGCCCTGCGGCAACCGCCCTCATCGTTCCCTCCGCTCCAGCCTCGTCCGGTCAAGCCTGTCGTACCGGCGCCGGGCGTTTGTGTATAGACATAATAGCGGGCAGGCTGCCCGCCGATCCGGCACATCCCCCATCGATCCGGGTCCTGCACCCGAACGGCTCCGGGCGCGTTGTCGGGGCTGACGCCCATGTCGCGAGGAGCATTCGGATGAGCGGAACAACGCGCCCCACCGTCGTGGTGACCGGCGGCAGCGCCGGGGTCGGGCGCGCCGTCGCGGTCGCGTTCGGGCGGCGGGGCTGGAACGTCGGCATCGTGGCGCGCGGCCGGGCCGGGATCGAGGCGGCGGTCGAGGAGGTGCGGGCGGTCGGCGGGCAGGCGCTGGGCTACCGCGCCGACGTCGCCGACCCGGCGGCGGTCGACCGCGCGGCCGACGCCTTCGCGCAGGAATTCGGCGGCATCGACGTCTGGGTCAACAACGCCATGGTGACGGTCTATGCCGAGGTCGAGCACACGACCCCGGAGGAGTTCCGGCGCGTCACCGAGGTCACCTATCTGGGCCAGGTCCACGGCACGCTCGCGGCCCTGCGGCACATGCGCGAGGCCGACCGCGGCACCATCGTGCATGTCGGCTCGGCCCTGGCCTACCGGTCGATCCCGCTGCAATCGGCCTATTGCGCCGCCAAGTCGGCGGTGCGCGGCTTCGTCGACAGCCTGCGCACCGAATTGCTGCACCACCGCAGCCGCATCCGGCTCACCATGGTGCAGCTGCCGGCGGTGAACACGCCGCAATTCGACTGGGCCCGCTCGCGCCTGCCGCGCAAGCTCGAGCCGGTGCCGCCGATCTTCCAGCCCGAGGCGATCGCCGAGGAGATCCTGAGCGCCGCCCACGACGCGCCGCGCGAGCTGTGGATCGGCACCCCGTCCTGGCTCGCGATCTTCGGCGCGCAAGCCGCGCCCGCCTTCAGCGACCACTACCTCGCCCGCCACGGCTATCGCGGCGAGATGACCTCCGAGGCGGCGGAACGCGGCCGGCCCGACAACCTGTTCGAGCCGGTCGATGCCCGCCGCGATCACGGCGCCCACGGCCGGTTCGACGCGCGGGCGAAGGGCCGCGTCGTCGCCGCGGACCCGATGTGGCTGCATCTCGGGATGATCGCGGCGGCGGGGCTGATCGGCGGGACGGCGCTGGCGGCGGCGCGGCGGAGCGGGCGGGAACAGTCTCGCATCGCCAGATGAGCCCCGCGCCTGAACCCTCCCCCGCAGAGGGGGGAAGGCTTGGTGTGCGCGAGCCTGTCCGGTTCAGCGATCGAGGCGGTGCGCCACCATCCCCACCCCGGCCACCGCCAGCGCCAGCACCGCCCCGATCGCCGGCAGGTGGCCGTAGGGAACGCCGACCGTGATCGCGACGCCCCCGAGCCAGGCGCCGAGCGCGTTGCCGAGGTTGAACGCACCCTGGTTCACCGTGGAGGCGAGGTTGCGGGCGCCGTCCGCCGCGGTGAGCACCCGCAGCTGCAACGGCGCCACGAGGGCGAAGGCGAGGATTCCCCACAGGCCGATGAGCGCCGTCGCGGGCATCAAGGCGGCACTCGCCGGCACCAGGGCCAACAGCACCGCGACGAGGGCGAGGCTCAGGCCAATCACCGAGGGCATTTGCCGCCAGTCGCCGAGGCGCCCGCCCAGGACGTTGCCGACGGTGAGGCCGACGCCGAACAGCAGCAGCACGCCGGTGATCGCCGACGGGGTCGCGCCGGCGGTGGCGGCGAGCAGCGGCGCCACGTAGGTGAAGACGCTGAACAGGCTCGCCGAGGCCAGTACGCTGAGCAGCATCGCGAGCACCACCTGCGTCCGGCGCAGGACCCTCATCTCCGAGAGCAGGCTGCCGGAGTCGTTGGCGAGATGCCGCGGCAGCCAGGCGAGGAGGGCGGCGGCGGCCACGAAGCCGATGCCGACCACAGCCCAGAACGTCGCCCGCCAGCCGAGCGCGTGGCCGAGCGCGGTGCCGAACGGAACGCCCAGCACGTTGGCCAGCGTGAGCCCGGTGAACATGATCGCGATGGCGCTGGCCTTGCGGTGCGGCGGCACGAGATCGGCGGCGACCACCGAGCCCAGGCCGAAGAAGGCGCCGTGGCAGAGCGCCGTGACGATCCGGGCGAGCATCAGGAGGCGGTAATCGGGCGCGAGCGCGCAGAGCGCGTTGCCGAGGATGAACAGGCCGACCAGCACCAGGAGCGCCCGGCGCCGGTCGAGGCGCGACAGGGCCACCGCCACCAGGGGCGAGCCGAAGGTGACGCTCAGCGCGTAGCCGGAGACCAGCAGGCCTGCCTTCGGGATGCCGACGCCGAGATCGGCCGCCATCTCCGGCAGCAGCCCCATGATGACGAATTCGGTGGTGCCGATGCCGAAGGAGGCCGCGGCGAGCGCCAGGAGGGCGAGCGCCGCGGACCGTCCGGTCGCGGTGGCGCCGGCTGTTTCGTGGAGAGTGTGCTGCATCGCCGTCCTCGCTGCTGCACCGCAGCATAAGGCGAGAGGGCGTCCCCGGTTCAGGCCGCCGGCCGCATGGCAGGCCTGCAGCGCGATTGGCAGGCCTGCGGCGCGGCGCGGCGCGCTGGCTCGCCGGCGATCAGGGTAGGGCGGCCCGCGGTCCCGTCCCGGCCGGCAAGGCCGCCAGCGCGTCGCGGATCGTCGCCTCGGTCAGGATCTGCGGCAGCACCGCGACGCCGCCGCGCCCGTCATAGAGCAGGTAGAGCGGCACGCCCGAGCGGCCGTTGGCCTCCAGCACCCGGGTGATCTCCGGGTTCTGGTTGGTCCAGTCGCCCTTGAGCTGCGCCACGTCGTGCGCCTTGAAGGCGGCGCGCACCGGCGCGGCCCGCAAGGTGGCGCGGTCGTTGACCTGGCAGGTGATGCACCACGCCGCCGTCATGTTGACGAAGACCGGCCGGCGCTCGGCGAGCAGCGCGTCGAGCCGGGTCTGGCTGAACGGCTCGATCCCGTCGACGCTCGCGACCGCCACCGGGCCGGCGCGGTCCTGATCGAGGGCCGCCAGCAGGCCGGCGAGACCGAGGAGTCCGAGGAGCACTGCGACGTGCGCGCCGCGCCGGGCGAGGGGGCCGGCCATCCGCCCGCGCTCGATCGTCCAGGCGCAGAACGCCACCAGCACGAGGCCGGTGAGGGCTGCCATCAGCCCGGTCGGCCCGACCTGCTGGCTCAGCACCCAGACCAGCCACGCCACCGTGAGGTAGAGCGGGAAGGCGAGGAGGCCCTTCAGGGTCTCCATCCAGGCGCCCGGCCGCGGCAGGCGTCGCAAGCCGGCCGGCCAGGCTGCCAGCAGGGCGAAGGGCAGGGCGAGGCCGAGGCCGAGCGCCGCGAACACCGTGAGGGCCACCGCCGCCCCTTGCGTCAGGCCGTAGCCGACCGCCGCGCCCATGAACGGCGCGGTGCAGGGCGTGGCGACCACGGTCGCCAGCACCCCGGTGAAGAACGAGCCCTCGAGCCCGGCGCGCCGGGTCAAGCCGTCGCCGAGCGACGCCGCCCGGCCGCCGAGATGCCAGACCCCCGACAGGCTCAACCCCATGGCGAACAGCCCGTAGGCGAGGCCGGCCACGACCAGGGGCGATTGCAGCTGGAAGCCCCAGCCGATCTGCGCGCCGCCGGCCCTGAGCGCGATCAGCAGACCGGCGAGGCTCAGGAACGTGGCGAGGACGCCCACTGCGTAGGCGAGGCCGTGCAGCCGCACCCGGCCCGAACTTTCCCCTGAGTGGCGCACAAGGCTCAAGACCTTGATCGACAGGACCGGGAAGACGCAGGGCATCAGGTTGAGCAGGAGCCCGCCCAGGAAGGCGAGGAACGCCGCCTGCCACAACCCCTCGGCCTCGACCGGGGCGGTCGCGGCGACCGGGGCGGTCGCGGTGTCCGGTGCGGCAGAAGCGGCACTCGCCGGCGCGGGCGCCTCCTCGCCCAGCGCATAGGCGCGGCGGACCGGGCCGGACCCGGTCTCCTCCGTGAAGGTCAGCACGCCGTCGGCCCGGGGTGCCGGCGCGTCGGCGCCAGCCTGGCTGCTGCGCTGGAGGCGCAGGTGCAGACCCGTGGCGTCGCTCGTCGCGACCTGCGCGGCGGCATGCTCCAGGGCGGTCTCGGAATAGGGGAAGAACGCGACGTCGCGGGCCCCGAGGTCCGGCGCCTCGACGGTCAGGACCGGCGTCGCGCCGTCCTGCACCATCCGGACCGGCCAGGGAGCGGGCGCCGGCAGCCGCTCGCGGGCTTGCGCGAACAGGGCGGCGGTCCGGGGATCGGGCCGCGGGCTGGTCCCGGCCGGCGCCACCGGCAGGCTCGTCGAGAGCGCGGCCTCGCCCGGCACGCATTCGCGCTCGCAGACGAGGTAGGAGACCTTGGCCTTGAGCGGGACCGGCCCCGGACCGAGCGTCCCGGGCGCCGTTACCGGCACCGTGAGCAGCACCTCGCCCTCGTAGCCGAAATTCATCAGGTCGCCGACCGGGATCCGCTCCGGCGCCGGCCACGCGACGCTGCCGGCGGAAAATCCCGTCGGCAGCGACCAGGCGATCTCCGGCGGCAGGCCCGAATCGCCGGGATTGCGCCAGTAGACGTGCCAGCCCGGCTTCATCGTCAGCCGCACGCCGGCCGTGAGAGTCGCGCCCGGCGCGACGGCGCCCTCCTGCGTGATCAGCTCGGCCCGGACGAGGTCGGCATATTTCGCGGGCCGCAGGCCCTGCGCGGTGGCGGCTCCCGCGGTGAGGCAGGAGGCGAGAAGGGCGAGGAGGGGCGCGAGGCGGGGCATGGCATCCGGGTTACCCGGACTCCGTGGCGCTGGCGAGGCCGAGCGGATCGCGTTCGCGTGAGGCGGCGGTCACGCGCGCCAGGGAGCGGGATCGAGTGCGGCGGCGAGCGCGTCGAGGAAGCGCCGGGTGCGGGCGGCGCGGGCGCGGCGGGGGGCGCCGAGGAGCGCCATCACGGGGGCATCGGGCAGGGTATGGCCCGGCAGCAACCGGACGAGGCGCCCCGCCCGCAGGTCGGCAGCGACGTGCCATTCCGAGCGCAGGATGATGCCCCGTCCGGCGAGCGCCCAGCCGCGCACCACCTCGCCGTCATTGCTGGCGAGGCGCGGCTCGATCCGGACCCGCTGCTCCTGCCCGTCGCGCCGGAAGCGCCACAGGGTCACGTCCTCGTCGTTCTCGCGCAAAGCGATGCAGGCGTGCGAGCGCAGGTCGGCCGGGGCGGCGGGCGTGCCGTGGGCGGCGAGATAGGCCGGCGCGGCGCAGGCTACCCGGTCGTTGGGCGCGAGGCGCCGGGCGATCAGGCCGGGCGCCGCCTGCGCGATCTCGCCGACATGAACCGCGAGGTCGAAGCTCCCGGACGGCACGCCGCCGAGGCGGTCGGAGAGCAGGAGGTCGATCGCGACCTGCGGATGGTCCGCCTGAAACGCTGCCGCGACAGGGGCGACGTGGCGGCGGCCGAAGCCGAGCGGCGCCACGATCCGCAGATGCCCCACCACCTGCCCGCGCCGTGCCGCCAGCGCCTCGTCGAGCTCGGCCAGCGAATCGACGATCCGCCGGCCGCGCTCGGCGATCAGCTCGCCCTCGTCGGTCAGCGCGAGGTGGCGCCCGGCCCGGTCGACGAGGTGCACGCCGAGCCGTTCCTCGAGGGCGCGCAGGCGCTGCGTGACCGCCGACGGCGAGACGTCGAGGGCGCGCGACGCGGCGGCCAGGGAGGGCGCCTCGGCGACGGCGAGGAAGAAGCGGAGATCGTCGGTTCCGAGCATTAAGCCAGAGCTTAAGGCAGAAGGCAGGCTGCGTTAATGGCGTTCCCGATCCTCCCGTGGTCTTCGTCGGGCGAGACGACGCGACCACGACGAGCGCACGACCATGGCCGAGCCGAGCCCGACCTTCCTGGATCGCCTGGAGACCCCCTGCCTTCTCCTCGAGGAGGCCCGTTTGCGCGCCAATGTCGCGCGGATGCGCGCGCATCTCGATGCGCTCGGCGTGATGCTCCGGCCGCACCTCAAGACCGCCAAGTCCCTCGACGTCGCGCGCATCGCGATGGCGTCGGCGGAAGGTCCCGCGACGGTCTCGACCTTGCGCGAGGCGGAGTCCTTGGCGGCGGGCGGGGTGCGGGACATGATCTACGCCGTCGGCATCGCCCCGGCCAAGCTGCCCCGGATCGCCGCCATCCGGGCCGGCGGCGCCGACCTCGCGGTCATCCTCGACAGCACCGAGCAGGCCGAGGCGGTGGCCGAGCACGCTCACGCCAGCGGCGATGCCGTGCCGGTGCTGATCGAGGTCGATGCCGACGGGCACCGCTCCGGCGTCGCGCCCGACGACCGTGACACCCTGGTGGCGATCGGCCGGCGGCTCACCGCCGGCGGCGCAGCCCTGCGCGGCGTCCTGCTCCATGCCGGCGACAGCTACGGCCTGAGCGATCCCGCCGCGCTCGCGGCGGCGGCGGAGGCCGAGCGGGTCGCGGCGGTGAGTGCGGCCGAGACCTTGCGGGCGGCGGGCCTGCCTTGTCCGGTCGTCAGCGTCGGCTCGACCCCGACCGCGCGCTTCGCCCGCGACCTCACCGGCGTCACCGAGGTCCGGGCCGGCGTGTTCATGCTCGGCGACCTGTTCCAGGCCGGCGTCGGTGCGGTGGCGGTCGAGGACATCGCCCTGTCGGTGCTCGCCACGGTGATCGGCCACCAGCGGGCGAAGGGCTGGATCGTCGTCGATGCCGGCTGGATGGCGCTCTCGCGCGACCGGGGCACGGCGCGCCAGGCCGTCGACCAGGGCTACGGCGTCGTCTGCGACGCGGCGGGCCGGCCCTATCCCGGCCTCGTCGTCCGCGACGCCAACCAGGAGCACGGCATCCTGGCCCTGCGGCCGGGCTCGGATGCCTCCCTACCGGACCTTCCGATCGGCGCGCAGGTCCGCATCCTCCCGAACCACGCCTGCGCGACGGGGGCGCAGCACGACCGGTACCACGTTCTCGACGAGGACGGCCGCGTCGCGGCCATCTGGCCCCGCATCAACGGCTGGTAGGAGTGGCCGCCATGACCGATCCGATCGCCCGCATCGCCACCGCCGCCGCGCCGAAGCCGGCCGGGCATTATTCGCAAGGGACCGCCTGGCGCGACCTCGTCTTCGTCTCGGGGCAGCTCCCGGCCCGGCCCGACGGCAGCCACCTTGCGGACAAGCCGTTCGAGGCGCAGGCGCGGCAGGCCCTCGCGAACCTGCTTTCCATCCTGGCTGAGGCGGGAAGCGGGCCGGAGCACCTCCTGCGGGTGACCGCCTACCTCGTCGGGGTCGGGAACTGGCCGGAATTCAACCGGGTCTATGCCGAGATGCTCGGGGAGGCGAAGCCGGCCCGCACGGTGGTGCCGGTGCCGGAGCTGCACCACGGCTACCTGGTGGAAGTCGAGGCGATCGCGGTGCGGCGCGGGTAAACGGCCGGCTTCCTGGCCCAAGCACCCCGATCCCACCTCACAGGGTCACCACGGCAGAGAGAACCGGCGGGTCCGCGAAGGCGGAGTCCCATCCTAGCCGGCCTCCTCCGGCTCCGGGCCGCGGGTCAGGTCGAGGCCCTTGCCGGAATGATCCCTGGCCTGTCCCTCGCCCTTGCCCACGATGCGCTCCGGCCCCTTGAGCGCCACCGCGTTGCCGGTGCGGGCGGCCTCGTAGATCGCCTCCATCAGGATCTGGTCCTGCAAACCCTCCTCGCCCGGGGTGCGGGGCGTGCGGTTCTCCAGGAGGCAGGTCGCGAAATGGTCGATCTCGAGGGCGAACTGGTTCTTAGTCCCCAGCACCCGCTCCTCCTTGGCCTCGGCCTTGCCCTCGCGATGGCTCAGGAACAGGCGCTGGCCCTCGTAGGCGAAGGCGTTCTGGAGCTGGACCGCGCCGCCCTCGGCCTGGACGGTCAATGAGCGGGTCTCGTGCGCGCCGTAGCTGGTCGAGCAGAGGGCCAGCGCCCCGGAGGGGAAGCGCAGGGTGAAGGCCACCGTCTCCTCGACCTCACGGTAGAGCGGATCATCCGGCGAGTGGATCTGCGCCTGGACCGAGACCGGCTCCTCGCCCAGGAGCGCCCGCACCCCGTTGAGGCAGTAGAGCCCGATATCCGGCAGCGCGCCGCCGCCGGCCAGCGCCTTGCGCATCCGCCACTGCTCGGGCAGGCTCATGGTCTGGGTGTTGGTCGCCTCGATCAGCTTGACCTTGCCGTACTTGGCGCTGCGGACCAGCCGCACGACCTCGCGGTTATGGGGCTCGTACTGGCAGCGATAGGCGATCATCAGCTTGACGCTGGCCTTGGCGCAGGCGTCGATCATCGCCCGCGCCTCCGCCGCCGAGGTCGCCATCGGCTTCTCGCACAGCACGTGCTTGCCGGCGCCCGCCGCGGCGATCACCTGGTCGCGGTGCAGGGCGTTCGGGGTGACGATATAGACCGCCTTCACCTCCGGGTTGCGGGCGAGCGCGTCCCAGCCATCGTAGCCGTAGACCGCCTCCGGCTTGATGCCGTATTGCGCGGCCACCGCCTTGGCCTTGTCGGGCGAGCCCGACATCAGGGCGACGGGCTTCGCCTTCCGGCACTCGCCGAAGGCCGGAAGGATCTCCTCCAGCGACAGCCGGCCGAGCCCCACGATCGCGAAGCCGACCCGCTCGCCCGGCGGCAGCGGCGCCGGCGGCGGTGCGGAGGGCCGGTCGGAGGGGCCGCGCCAGTTCGGAAACGTCACCTTGCCGTTCTCGACCTTGCCGGTATCGACCGGCCGCTCGGGCCCGGGCACGCCTCCTCCGGACGTCCCTTGTGCCGCCGCGCTACCGATACCGACCAGGGTGGCGCCGCCGGCCATCATCAGGCTCCGGCGCGAGAGGGCGGTGACATCGTCCGGCATCGAGCAACCATCCGTTGGGGGCGGGAGCCTGCGCAACGTGTCGGGGATGGTGGGGTTCCGCTGCCGGCGCGCCCGGCGGCTCCCTGAACGCGACCCGGACCATCATCACGCAGAAAGGCCGGCCCTTGCGGGCCGGCCTTCGGAAATCTGCGAACCAAGCGGCGCTTACTCGCCCGCCATCATCTCCGGCGAGAAATGCCCGCACCAATCCTGGGCCGACACCACCGGCCACAGGCCGTGCCCTTGCGGCTCCGGCTGGCTCACCGGCGGGTTGAAGCGGCAGAGGCCCTCCTCACCCTGCGCGGCGGCGCCGTTCAGCTTGTGGTCGTCGTAGTAACGGCAGCTGCGGCAGTTCGCGGACGGGGTCGTCGCCATGCGGCATCTCCTTGCGAATTAGAAGAAGTCCAATCAGGCAGTCAACGAGGGGCCGGGCGGCAGGTTCCCGGGCTGCCCGATGCGGCTTTCGACCACGGGACACGCGCGCCTTCTGCCTTGAACAAATCAGGAACGATTGCCAGGTTGCGGGCATGGACGATGCCCTGAAGAAGAAGCTCACGATCCTCGCCGACGCGGCGAAGTACGATGCCTCCTGCGCCTCGTCGGGGGCGCCGAAGCGCAAGGCCGAGGCCGGCGGGCTCGGCTCCACGACGGGGGCCGGCATCTGCCACGCCTACACGCCGGACGGGCGCTGCGTCTCCTTGCTGAAGATCCTGCTCACCAATTACTGCCTGTTCGACTGCGCCTATTGCGTCAACCGGCGCTCCTCGAACGTCCGCCGGGCCAGGTTCTCGGTCGACGAGGTGGTGACGCTGACGGTCGAGTTCTACAAGCGCAACTACATCGAAGGGCTCTTTCTTTCTTCCGGCATCATCCGCTCGCCCGACCACACGATGGAGCAGCTGATCCGGGTGGCCAAGACCTTGCGCCAGCGGCACGGCTTTCGCGGCTACATCCACCTGAAGACGATCCCCGAGGCGAGCCCGTGGCTGATCGAGCAGGCCGGGCTCTATGCCGACCGGCTCTCGATCAACCTGGAACTGCCGACCGAGGCGAGCCTGGAGCGGCTGGCGCCGGAGAAGGACGGCGCCGCGATCCAGACCGCGATGGGCCAGATGGGCGAGCGCATCCTGCAGGCCAAAGAGGAGAAGCGCCGCTTCGCCCCGGCCGGCCAGTCGACCCAGGTGATCGTCGGGGCCGATGCCAGCACCGACGAGTCGCTGATCCGCACCAGCGCCCGCCTGTACGACCATTACGGGCTGAAGCGGATCTACTACTCGGCCTTCAGCCCGATCCCCGACGCCGCCTCGATCCTGCCGAGCAAGCCGCCGCCGCTCCAGCGCGAGCACCGGCTCTACCAGGCCGACTGGCTGATGCGGTACTATGCCTTCTCGCCCGACGACGTGGCGGGAGCGACCGAATCCGGCATGCTCGCCCTCGACGTCGACCCCAAGCTCGCCTGGGCTCTGCGCAACCGCGACCGCTTCCCCGTCGACGTCAACCGGGCCGACCGGGAGATGCTCCTGCGGGTGCCGGGCCTCGGCGTGCGGGCGGTGGACAAGATCGTGGCGGCGCGGCGCCACGCGCGCCTGCGCCTCGACGACGTCGCCCGCCTGACCTCCGGCCTCAAGCGCGCCCGGCCGTTCCTGGTCGCGGCCGATTACGCGCCGACGCGCCTCACCGACCGGCTCGACCTGCGCACGCGCCTCGCCGAGCCCCCGCGCCAGCTGAGCCTGTTCTAAGCAGAGGTCGGAGGTAACCACCCGCTCGCCGAGCAAAACGGCCGGCTCCCCTCCGCTGCGGGCCGGAAGGGCGGTGATCTTGCCGCGCCGGCCGGGACGAGGCGGCATCCCCCGCGTCGGCCATGGCTCTAATCGGCCTTGCGGGTGTCGAGCAGCGCCCAGTCGCTGCCCTTCACCTCGACGACGTAGATCGGCTTGATCGCGTCGCGCTCCTCGCCGAAGGAGATGCTGCCCTCCAGCGCATCGAAGTCCTTCAGCGACGCCAAGGCATCGCGGATCGCCGTGCGCTCGGCGGCGAGCTTGCCCGGTTCGGCCGTCACCTTGGCGCGCGAGGCCGCCTCGGCGAGCAGGTAGACGATGTCGTAGGCGGCGGCGTCCTGCTGGTTCGGCTCGTGGCGGGCGATGCCGGCGGCCTTCGTCCGCTGGCCGAATTCCCTGGCGAAGGCCTGCGTGCGGGCATTCAGCGCGGTGAAGAAGGTCGTCCCGATCGTCAGGGTCTCGCCGGCGCCCTCCATCCGCCGCGGCAGCTCCGGGTCGGCGATGGTGGTGCCGCCGACGAGGCGGCCCTTCACGCCCTGGCGCTTCATCTCCTTGGCGAGGTTCACCGCCGCCTCGGGCGGAGCGCCGAGCCCGATGACGTCGGCCTGCATCTGCGCGAGGCGCGAGACCTGCGGCGACAGGTCGAAGGCGTTGTACTGGAAGTCGACGCTGCCCTTCGCCGGGATCTGGTACTTCGCCATCAGTCCCGGCAGCACCGCCGTGCCGATCGACTTCGACACGACGTCGTCGGTGGCGTAAGCGACGGCGCCGCTGGCGCTCGGCAACGCCTTGTCCTTGAGCGTCGCCAGGACCTGGTCGATGACCTTGCCCTCGTCGCGGGTGTTGCGGAAGGCGTAGGAGAAGCCCTTGGTCAGGTTGGGCGCCGAGGACGACATCGACATCTGCACGATGCCGAGGCGCTCGCCGGCCGGGAACGCGACCCGGACCTCGCTGGAGCTGAACGGGCCGATCACCGCCAAAGCCTTGTCGTCCTCGGCGAAGCGGCGGACCGCGAGGGCGGCCTGCTTCGGGTCGCCGCCGGTGTCGAACTTGACCAGCCGCAGGGTGTGGCCGCCGACGCCGCCCCTGGCGTTGATCTCGGCGACGGCCATGTCGACCGCCACCTCGTTGGTGTTGGCGAGGCTCACATAGGGGCCGGTCTTCGCCATCGAGAAGCCGAGGACGATCTCCGCTGCCCCGGCGCCGGGCGCCGCGAGCAGACACACCGCCACGACCGTTCCGCCGACCGTCTTGCCCGTCACTGTCATCACCCGGTCCCCTGATGGTTGGTTGGCTTGTGGTCGGCCGATTCGCGCGGATGCCTCAGTGCAGGGCGGCCGGCTCGCCGGCAGCGCGGCCGAGATAGGCTTCCGCGAGGCGTGGATCGCCGGCGAGTTGCGCCGGGTCGCCCGCCATCACGATCCGCCCCAGCTCCAGCACGGCTGCCGTGTGGGCTACGGCGAGGGCCTGGGCGGTGTTCTGCTCAACGAGCAGGATCGTGATTCCGTCGCGGTTGAGCGCGCGGATCAGCGCGAACAGGTGCTCGATGAACAGCGGAGACAGGCCCAGCGACGGCTCGTCGAGCATCAGCAGCCGGGGCCGGGCGATCATCGCCCGACCGACCGCGAGCATCTGCTGCTCGCCGCCCGAGAGGCAGGACGCCGCCATGTGGCGGCGGCGGCCGAGATTCGGGAACCGCTCGTAGATCGCCGCGATGTCGCGCCGCACGCCGTCGGGATCGCGCCGGAGATGGGCGCCGACCAGAAGGTTCTCCTCGATGGTCAGCGAGACCAGGATCCGGCGCCCCTCCGGCACCAGCACGAGGCCGTCGGCCAGCCGGGCCGGGACGCCGGCGGCGGTGATGTCGCGGCCGTCGAAGACCACCCGCCCGCTGCGGGGGCGCACCACCCCGGCGACGGCCTTGAGCAGGCTGGTCTTGCCGGCCCCGTTCGCCCCCAGCAGGGCGACGATCCCGCCCTCGGGCACGGCGAGCGACAGGTCCTGCAGGGCGGTGACGTGGCCGTAGGCGACCGAGAGCCCGGCGATGTCGAGGAGAATGCGCATCAGGCCGCCTGCCCCAGATAGGCCGCGCGCACCCGCTCGTCGCGCTGCACCTGCGCCAGCGTGCCCTCGGCGAGCTTCTGGCCGAAATCGAGGACCACGACGTGCTCGCAGACCTCGCCGATGAACGGCATGTCGTGCTCGACGATGAGCAGCGTGACGCCGCGGCGACGCAGCAGGACGAGGTGGTCGCGCAGGGCGTTGGTCTCGCTCGGGTTGAGGCCGGCGGCGGGCTCGTCGAGCATCAGCAGCGACGCCCCCGCGAGGGTGGCGCGCACGAGGTCGACCCGCTTGCGGATGCCGTAGGGCAGAGCCCCGACCCGCGCCTCGGCATAGGCGGCGAGCCCCGCCTCGGCGAGGGCGTCGACCGCCTCGCGGCGCCAGCGATGGTTGGGGACGAGGCGGAACGGCACCAGGAGGTCGCGCAGGCCGCGCGTGGTGGCGTGCTGGCCGACGAGCAGGTTCTCCACCACCGACAGGTGGTCCATCAGACGGACGTTCTGGAAGCTGCGCGCGATGCCGTGCCGGATGCGCCGGCGCGAGGGCAGGGCGGTGATGTCCTGCCCGGCGAGCAGGATGCGCCCGCCGGTCGGCGTGTAGACCCCGCTCACGAGGTTGAACACGGTGGTCTTGCCGGCGCCGTTGGGGCCGATCAGCGCCGTCGCCTGGCCCTTGGGCACGGTGAAGCTGAGATCCTGCAGCACCTGGAGGCCGCCGAAGGCGATCGAGAGGTGCTCGACGGCGAGAAGCGCGGTCATGATCCGGAGACCTCCGTGCTCAGGCGCGTCTCGGCGGCCGGGCGTTCGGGGGCGCGGTGCCGCAGGCGCGCCGGCCAGCGGGCGCCGGCGGTCACCAGTCCCTGCGGCCGCAGGGCCATGAAGCCGATGATGAGGAGGGCGAACAGGACGTAGCGCCAGCCGCCGCCGGCCCGCAGCACCTCGGGCAGAAGGGTGAAGAACGCGGCGCCGACGAGCGGTCCCCACACGGTCTGGACCCCGCCGAGCAGGACGTACAGCACCGTGAAGATGCTCAGCGCGACGTTGAAGTGCTGCGCCTCGACGAAGCTGAAATGGTGGCCGTAGAGGCCGCCGCCGAGCCCGCCGATCACCGCCCCGAGAGTGAGCGCGCCGACCTGGACCGCCCGGACGTTGACGCCCATCAGGTCGGTCACGACCGGGTCGCTCTTGATCGCGGTGAGGTAGAGGGCGAAGCGGGTGCGCGAGAGCAGCAGCATGGCGGCGAGGATCGCGGCGGTCGCGGCGAACACGGCCCCGGGTCCGGCATAGGCCGAGACCGGGTAGCCGGCGGCGCCCCCGACGACGTCGAGATTGAGGAAGATCGCGGCGATCACCTGCCCGAGGGCGAAGGTCGCGAGAGCAAGGGAGATGCCCTGGGTGCGCAGGATCGGCACCGCGACGAGGAGCGCGAGCAGGCCGGCGCAGGCGCCGCCCGCGGGGATCGCCGTGCCCATCGGCCAGCCGGCTTCGTTGGTGAGATAGGCGGCCGCGTAGGCCCCGGTCGCCATGAAGCCGGCGACGCCGAGGTTGAGCTGGCCGGCGGCCATCGGCAGGTAGACCGCGTAGGCCGCGATGACGTTGAAGCAGAGGATGACCAGAAGGCCGGATTGGTAGCCGGTCATTACAGCTTCTCCCGAGCCGGAGGACGGCCGAACAGGCCCTGCGGGCGCAGCACCATCACGGCGAGCAGCAGGCCGTAGACGCTGACGTTGACGACGTCGGCGCCCAGATAGGTGATCGACAGAACCTCGGTCAGGCCGATCAGCAGGCCGCCGGCGACGGCGCCCCAGATGCTGCCCATGCCGCCGAGGATCATCGCCGCGACCCCCTTGAAGCCGACGCCCTCGCCCATGAACGGCGACACTTGGAGGTAGTTGAGGGCGAACAGCACCCCCCCGAGCGCCGTGAACACCGCGCTGAGGAGGAAGATCGCCGGCACCAGCCGTCCGACATCGATGCCGAGGATCACTGCGGTCTCGCGGTTCTCGGCGATGCTGCGGACCTGCCGGCCGAGGCTGGTGCGCGACAGCACCAGGGACATCGCGACGACGAGCGCCAGGGCGACCGCGAGGCTGATGAGCTGGGCGCCGCCGACGACGAGACCGGCGATGCGCAGGTTGAAGTCCGGCACCAGCGCCGGGAAGGCCTGCTGGTCGGACCCGGCGCCGACCAGGGCGAGGTTCTCCAGCAGGACCAGGAAGCCGAGGGAGCTGACGAGGGGCACCTCGGGCTCGCGCGCCTGGCTGCGGCGGTAGGACAGCCGCTCGACGGCGAGCGCCACCAGCCCCGCCGCCCCGACCGCGCCCAGGATCGCTAGGCTCCAGTGCAGGCCCTTGCCGATCAGGATCCAAGTCGCCATCCCGCCGACCATGAACAGGCCCGGGATCGAGAAGTTGAGGAAGTTCAGGATGCCGATCGACAGCGTGAACGAGACCGCCACCAGGACGTAGATCGCGCCGAGCATCAGGCCGTTGACGAGTTGCTGGGCGATCATGCGGGTCGGACCTTCGGCTCGGGACCGGCGTGGGATGGAGGGGCGGTCATCGTCTGTCGGCTCAGACCGGGTCGAAGTAATGAAGCTCGAACAGGATGCAGCCGCCCTCGGACTTGAACGGGCCGTGGACGGCGCCCGGGGGCCGGCAGGCATAGGTGAAGGGCTTGAACGCCTCGCCGCCCTTGCCCTGCTCGTCGTTGCCGACCGTCAGGTCGCCGGAGACCAGGAACACCTCCTCCCAGTATTCGTGGACGAAGGGCGCGGTGGTGAACACGCCAGGCTCGAAGCGCAGCAGCCGGCTGCGGCTGCCGCGCTTGCCCGCCTCGTCGAGGGCCCCCGACAGGATCTTCTGCTGGATACCCGCCGGATAGCCCGGCGGCACTTCCCAACCCTCGGTCATGTCGACGGCCCGGAACTCGTCATGCAGCTTGTTGATGGCCACGGCTCATCTCCTTGTCGAACGATGCGGAAGCGGGGAAGTCACGCGGCGCGGGCGGCCTGCCGCTCGCGGTCGAGGTCGTAGCTGCCGAGCATTCCGCTCACGAGCGCGCCCGCCGCCGCCCAGTCGTAGGTGCGGAACGAGTGACCCTTGGTCACGAAGGTCGCGCCGGCGTAGAACATCTCGTATTGCTGGTGGCGGGAAGCGAATTCCGAGCCGACCGCGTCCCAGGCCAGCTTGTAGAACTTGACCCGGTCTTCGGCGTTCGCCGCCGGCGATTGCTGCGTCTTCTCGATCAGGGCGGCGATGTCGGGGTTGGCGAAGTCCTCCACCGAGGACGGCAGCATGATGAGGCCGCCGCCGGCCAGCTCGCGCAGGGTGTTGAGGATCTTCGGGTAGAGCTGCTGGGTGAGGGTCTGCGCCGCGTAGAGGGTGTGGCGGTCGGGGACGAAGTAGCGGCCCCTCTGCGTGCCCTTGGCCTCCATCGCCGCCACCAGCGCGTCGATCATGCCGCCCTCGGCGGCGAGCTGGCCCAGGGTCTCGCGCACCTGCGGGAAGGCGAGGATGCCGTTCATCTCGGCGGTGCGATGGGCGAGCCCGATGAGGAAGCGTACCTTCACCGACAGGCGGATCATCGCCTGGTAGTTCTGGTAGACGTGGGCGGGCGTCGCATGGAACTGCTTCTGGCACATCGCGATGTTCTTGAACACGAACACCCGGTCCCACGGCACCTTGACGTCGTCGAAGTACAGGACGGCATCGTTCTCGTCGAAGCGGCTCGACAGCGGGTTGTCGAAGACGTGGGCCGCGGCCGCCTCGTAGGACTTGCGCGACAGGATCTTCAGCCCGGCCGTGTCCATCGGGATGGCGAAGGACACGGCGTAGGGCTCGTCGCCGGGCTGGAGCGGCTGGATGCAGGTGACCAGCACCTCGTTGGCCATGATGCCGCCGGTGGCGAGCATCTTGGCGCCGCGCACCGTAATGCCGGCGGCGTCCTCATCGACCACGCCCGCGGTCAGGAAGGCGTCCTTCTGCTGCGCGGCGCTCTTCGAGCGGTCGGCCTGCGGGTTGATGATGACGTAGGTGAGGTAGAGGTCGTTGTCGCGGGCATACGTGTAGTAATCGGCCAGCGCCCGGGCCCGGTCGCGGTCGTATCCCTCGAACACGTCGAGACCCATGACCATCCCGGCGATGCAGGAGGCGACGTGGTCCGGGGCGCGGCCGAGAAAGCCGGCATGCAGGCCGGTCCAGGCCTCGAGGCCCTGCCGGCGGGTGACGAGGTCGCCGTAAGTCTCCGGCAATTGCCAGATGCGGTTGGCGCGCCCGCCCTCCGGCGTGACGAAGCTCATCAGGTCGGCCTGCGCGGGATCGCTGGCGAAGTCGAACAGGCGGCCGACCGAGGCAATCGTGCGGGCGAAGGCCGGGTGGCGGGTCGCGTCCTCGACCCGCTGGCCGTCGATATAGAGGGCCCGCCGGTCCTTCAGCGAGGCGATGTGCTGACTTCCGGTCTTCATGGTGGCTTCCTTCCCGGAATGGTTCGCCGGAGCGCTGCCGCTTCGGCGCGGACGGAGTGACGCGAGACGGAACCGGGCTGCTCGGCGCGGTTCAGTAATGGATCGGCAGGGGCCACTCGGGCGCGCGGTCGTCGCCCGCGCAGAGGCCGTGGTACCGGCCGCGGAAGAAGACGAGTGGTGGCGCGTCGCCGTCGGCCGTGAAGCGCACGACGCGGCCGAGGAAGATCTCATGATCGCCGCCGTCGTGGCGGGCGAAAGGCTCGCACTCGAAATGCGCCAGAGCCCCGGTGAGCAGCGGCGCCTCGGCATGTCCGAGGGTGTGTTCGACGGCGCTCCACTTGTCGCTCAAGGAGCGGGCGAACTGGTTCGACAGCGTTTCCTGCGCCCGGCTGAGGATGTTGACGGCGTAGCCCGCCGCCTCCCGCATCGACGGCAGGCTGTGCGCCCGGCGGTCGACGCTGAACAGGATCAGCGGCGGGTCGAGCGAGACCGAGTTGAACGAACTCATGGTGAGCCCGATCGCCTCGCCGCCACCGCCGCGCGCCGTGATGACGGCGACGCCGGTGGCGAATTGCGACAAGGCAGACCGGAATGCGCGCTGATCGAAGGCCATCGCCCGTCTCCGCGATATAGCTTTGATACAAAGCTATCTCCGGAAATCAGGCAAGCCCGTTCTTTCGGCTGATCCTGCCCGCGGATTGGGCGCGGTGCCCCGGAGCCGGAGCGGTGCCCCGGAGCCGGTGCGGTGCCCCGGAGCCGGTGCGGTGCGGCGGGCGGGTGCCGGCCGCCGCTATCCGGCGGCAGGACCCTCGCTCGTGCCCGGCTCGGCCAGCGTCTCCAGGAGCGCGGTGGCGTCGTCCCCGCACGGCACCAGGCGGGCCATCAGGCCGGCGAGGACCCGGAACTCCTCGGCGCTCAGGCAGCCGAACAAGGCGTCGTTCACGGGAGCGAGGACGGGGCGCAGGCCGACGAGGCGGCGGCGCCCCTCGTCGGTGAGGCTCAGCAGCACCCGGCGCCGGTCGCGCTCGTGGCGGCGCTTCGCCACCAGTCCCTCGGTGACGAGCTTGTTGACCTCGATCGTCACGAAGGCGCCCGACAGGTGCAGGTGCTCGGCGAGCTGGCTGACGCCGACCCCCTCGTCCCCTTCCAGATGGGCGATCGAGATCAACGTCGTGTAGGCGACGCCGGACAGTCCGATCCGCGATCCGAACCCGGCTCGGCACTGGGCCACGCGGGCGCTGAAGGCCAGGAAGTTCTGGATGAAGGCTCGGAACTCGATGTCGTTCTGGCCCGGCATCAGCTCGGGCTTGGAGACGGTGTAAGCGGACACGAAGGCTCCCCGGCGCGGCGTCGCCGGGATTGAGGTCGCGTCATCGCCTGTGCCTGTCAATTGTCGCGGGCTGGGGCGGGCATCGCCGGGGCGCAACGGCCTTGCGCCGCGTCCGGGGTATCTGCCGGTATGCTCTTGCGGATTCGGGGACGACCGGCCTGTCGGGGCCGATCGTGCCCGGATGCCGACAGGAGCCCGGGCTCCGTGAACCCGTTCCGCGACCGGCCGAGCCCGGGACGCCCCGCCATGGAAAGGCTTGCCGACATGCAGCGACCGATCGCAGCCCGCAGAACCTGGATCTTCGCCGCAGGGGCCGACGAGGCCGCCCTGCGCCGGGCCGCCGAGGCCCGGCCGGACGTGCTGATCCAGGATCTCGAGGATTTCACGCCGCCACAGCTCAAGCTCCAGGCCCGGCTGCTGTGCCGCCCGACCGCCGACCTGTGCCGAGCGGCCGGCGTGATCCCGGCTTTGCGCATCAATCCGCTCGAACATGTCGGGCACGACGACCTCGCCGCGGCGATGCAGGCCGGGATCGGGGTGATCCTGCTCGCCAAGACGGCCGGTCCCGAGCAGGTCGCCGCCCTCGACCGGGCGATCACCCGGCACGAGCGCGACCTCGGCCGCGCGGTCGGCGCGACCGAGATCGTGCCGAACGTCGAGACTGCGGCGGCCTTGGTGCGCATCACCTCCCTCGCCGAGGCCAGCTCGCGGGTGACCGCGATGCTGATGGCGAGCGAGGACATGGCCGCCGATCTCGGCGTCGGCCGGACCGCGGGCTCCGAGGAACTGGCCTATGCCCGGTCGCGGTTCCTGTTCGAGTGCGTCGCTGCCGGGGTTCTGGCGATCGACTGTCCCTACACCTTCTCCCGCCGCGAGGACATCGACCGCGACCTCGCCTTCGCCGTCGCCCGCGGGTTCAAGGCGAAGGCGCTGGTCGATCCCGCCCAGGTCGCCCACGTCAACGACCGGCTGACTCCCTCCGAGGCGCAGATGAAGGCGGCCCGGCGCCTGATCTCGGTGTTCGAGCAGGCCCGTGCCGAGGGCCGCACCCCGGCGGAACTCGACGGCCACCGCATCGAGGTGCCGTCCTACAAGGCGGCCCTCCGGCTGCTCGAACGGGCCGCCGTGCTGGGCGTGGCGCCCCCCGCTTCCGAGCCGTAGCGACCCGCCCCGGGCCCCGCGCGGCGGGCCCCGCGGGCGTCATGCCGGCGGGGTTCCGGATCCTCCGGCCCGATCAGAACATCTCGAAATACTCGCGATGCTCCCAGTCGCTGACCTCCGCCTGGAAGCGCTCGATCTCCGCGTTCTTCAGGTGGACGTAGTAATCCACGAAGCGGGCCCCGAGCGTCTCGCGAAAGAACGGGTCGTCGTTGAGTGCGAACACCGCCTCCCGCAGCGATTTCGGGAGCAGGGGCGCCTCCGTCTCGTAGGGCGTGTCCGCGGAGGGGCCCGGGCTCAGCCCGCGGTCGATGCCGTCGAGGCCCGAGAGCACCTGGGAGGCCATGTAGAGATAGGGGTTGGCCGCCGGCTCGCCGATGCGGTTCTCCAGCCGGGTCGCCGCATCGCCCGGCCGGCCGATCACGCGGATCATCACCCCGCGGTTGTCGCAGCCCCAGATCGCGCGGTCGGGCGCCAGCGAGTAGGCGCGGTAGCGCTTGTAGCCGTTGATGGTCGGCGTCGTGAACACCGCCGCCGCGCGGGCATGGTCCAGCAGCCCGGCGAGGTAGGAGCGGCCAAGGTCTGAGAGCACCTCGGGCCCGTCCGACCGGAAGGCATTCGCCCCGGTCCTCACCTCGCGCAGGGATTGGTGCAGGTGCCAGCCCGACGAGACGACGTTCGGGATCTTCGGCCGGCACATGAAGGTGGCGTGCAGGCCGTGCCGGCGGCAGACCTGCTTCACGGCGGACCGGAACAGCACCATCAGGTCCGCGGGTCCGAGCCCGGTCGTCGGCGCGAAGGTGAACTCGCACTGGCTCGGGCCGTACTCGACCTCGATCGAGCGGAGCGGCAGGCCGACCGCCAGCACGTTGCGGCGCACGATCTCCAGCACCGGCTCGATCAGGTCGTAGCGCTGCTCGGTCAGGTACTGATAGCCGTGCGACAGGAGGGCGACCTCCGGCGGGGTGCCCGGCTGGCCGGCATGCTCGGGCGCCATCTTCGGATCGAGCAGCCGGAAGATGTGGCACTCGACCTCGAGCCCGGCCATGAAGGCGTAGCCGCGGCCGGCCAGCCCCTCGAGCACGCGCCGGTACAGGGCGCGCGTCGCGAAGGGCGGGACGCTGCCGTCGGCGAAGTGCAGGTCGCACAGCACCCAGCCGGTCTTGTCGGCCCAGGGCAGGACGCGGAACGTCGCCGGGTCCGGGATCATCAGGACGTCGCCGCCGCCCTGCATCTCCGTCATGCCGAAGCCGCCGCCCGCGGTGAAGACCGGGAAGACGGTGCGGTGGGAGGTATCCTTGGCCAGCAGCGTGCTCGTGAGCGAGATGCCGTTCGCCAGCACCCGCACCGCCTCGTCGGCCACCAGCGTCTTGCCGCGCAGGACGCCGTGCTGGTCGGGGAAGGCGAAGCGGATGACCTCGAGCCCCTCCGCCGCCACGCGCGCGGCGATCTCCGCGGCGGCGCGCGTCTGCTCCTCGGACCAGAGGCCGTGATCGTCGACGAAGCTCATGGGACGCGCCATCACTCGGCCGCGGCCACGAGGTCGACGATCTTCTCGTCGCCGGGCTGCGCGGGGGGCACGGCGGGCATCCACGGCGCGCTCCGGCGCCGCGCGACGTCGACCTCCATCCAGTAGGTCTCCCAGCCCTTCGACGGGCCGATCCCGTCCATGGTGCCGGGGCCCTGGATCGCGCGCGCGGCCTTGGCGTCGAGAACCATCATCGGCTCGCCGCCGTTGCGGACCTTGTCGATCTGCTCGCGCAGGATCTTGCGGTACTGGATGATCGCCTTGTCGGACTGGCCGAGATGCTCGCGCGTCCGGTCCTGGATCCGGCCCATCGATTCCACCGCCCATTGGTCGTGGACGTTGATGTCCGCGCCCATGCCCGTATAGGTCGAATGCTTCTGCTCGTGCGGGTCGAAGCCGTAATCGTTCGACTTGTTCTTGCGGGAGACGTAGCCGGGCAGCTCGTAGAGTTCGAGGCGCTGGGCCGTCATCTTCTCCTTGTCGACGGGCTTTCCGTAGCTCGTGAAGATCGCGTACCAGTAGCAGGTCTCGTCGTCGACCGGGACGTGCCATTGGGTGATCGTCATCTCGGTCGACATCGGGATGACGAAGGCGTGCGGGAAGACCTGGTTCGTGACGCGCACATGCGTGCGCTCGGCGTCGAGCTCGCGCAGCGCGATGATGCGCAGGCCGTATTCCGTGCGCTCGACGTTGATGACGGGCCGGTCGTACTCGCGCAGGATCCGCGTCATCGGGATGGCGGTCCCCGCCGAGGCGCCGCGGAACTGCTTGCCGTAGGCCTCCGTGATCTCCTCGTCCTCGAAGAAGCGGTGCAGGAAGGAGGCGTGCGCCGGGTCGATGCCGACCTCGAGCGCCTGCAGCCAGTTGCACTCGATCAGCCCCTTGAAGGCGAAGGTGTAGGCGTCGGGGGCCTGGAAGCAGTCGAGCTCGGGGAAGGCGGAGGGCTCGCCCTCGCCCAGCCAGGCGAACAGGATGCCGTTCTTCTCGACCACCGGGTACGATTTCTGCCGGATGTTCTGGCACAGCTTCGAGCCGGCCGGCTCGGCGGGAGTCTCGAGGCAGTTCCCCTCGGCATCGAACAGCCAGCCGTGGAACGAGCAGCGCAGCCCGCCCTGCTCGAGGCGCCCGAAGGCAAGGTCGGCGCCGCGATGCGGGCAGTCCCGGTCGAGCATCCCGTAGCGTCCGGCCTCGTCGCGGAACAGCACGAAGTCCTGGCCGAGCAGGCGCACCGGCACGATCGGCCGCTCGTCCTTCAGCTCGGCCACCAGGGCCGCCGGCTGCCAGTAGCGCCGCATCAGCAGGCCGGCGGGGGCAGCGGGCCCGATGCGGGTGATGAGGTCGTTCTGCTCCTGGCTCATCATGGGGCGGCGTCTCCTGCGTATGTTCGCTGATCGAACAGGAACTGAAAAAAATCTACGCTCACCGGTCGGACTCGTCAACGGGCCGGCGGTCAGGCCCGGTTCGAGGCCGCTTGCGACGCTACCAATACGGTGATATCCGAACATATGTTCGATAGGAGAACGAAAATGGTCGGGATCGTTTTCGTGTCGGCGGATGGCGGCGAGCGTGAGGTCGAGGCGCCGGTCGGCGCGACGGTCATGCTCGCGGCGATCCGGAACGACATCCGCGGCATCGATGCCGAATGCGGCGGCAGCCTCAACTGCGCCACCTGCCACGTTTATCTCGATCCGGCCTGCCTCCCCCTCGTGCCGGGTCCGAGCCACGACGAGGCGGCCCTGCTCGCGCACGTCTCCGCCGAGCGCCGGCCCACCAGCCGCCTGAGCTGCCAGATCGCGATCGCGCCGGGTCTGCCGCGGCTGCGCGTCGCCCTGCCGGAGCACCAGACATGCCCGTTCTAGCCGGAGCGGTGGCGCCGCGGGGCGCATCCCACCACCTCGTCGTGGTCGGCGGGTCCTATGCCGGCCTCCAGGCCGTCGCGAGCGCCCGCGAATCCGGCTTCGGCGGCCGCGTCACCCTGATCACGGCCGAGGACCATCCGCCCTACCAGCGGCCTCCGCTCTCCAAGGCCTACCTTCTCGGCAAGGTCGCGGAGGACGCGCTGCCCCTGCGCGCAGAGAGCTTCTATCGCGACGCCGCGATCGACCTCGTGACCGGGTGCCGCGTCTCGCATCTCGATCCGGTGCGCCGCACGATCACCTGCGGCCAGGACCGCCCGATGCCGTTCGACGCGCTGGTGATCGCCTGCGGCGCCCGGGCGCGGCGGCTCGCCGTCCCCGGAGCGGAGCTGGACGGCGTGGTGGTGCTGCGCGACCTCGCGGATGCGCGCGCCCTGCGGGAGCGCCTGACGGCCGCGACCTCGGTCCTGATCGTGGGCGGCGGCTATATCGGCCTCGAAGTCGCGGCTTCCGCCGCGTCCCTGGGCAAGCCGGTCGTGGTGCTCGAGGCGGGACCGCGCCTCCTCGCCCGGGCCGTCCCGCCGCAGATCTCCGACCATCTCGTCCGCCTGCATCGGCGGCGCGGCGTGACGATCCGGCTCGGGACCGGCCTCGATCGCCTCGACGGCGAGGGGGGGCGCGTCGTCCGGGCCATGGGCAGCGACGGCGCGCGCTACCCCTGCGATCTCGTGGTGGTCGGCGTCGGGGCGGTGCCGAACGTCGACTTCGCGCAGGCCTGCGGCCTCGCCACCCCGGCGGGCATCGCCATAGACGCGTTCTGCCGGACCGGGATGGAGGGCGTCTACGCGGCGGGCGACTGCACGGTCCAGCCCAATGCCTTCGCGGACTCTCCGCTCCGCCTCGAATGCGTGCAGAACGCGATGGACCAGGGCCGCAGCGCCGGGGCCGCGGTCGCCGGGCGGCCCGAGCCCTGTCCGGGCATTCCCCGCTTCTGGTCGGACCAGTTCGACGCCAAGCTGCAATCGGTCGGGCTCTCCGCCGGCAGCGACCTCAGCGTCAGCCGGGGCTCGTCCGAGGAGGGCCGCTTCTCCCTCTTCCATTTCCGGCAGGGACACTTGCGGGCCGTCGACAGCGTCAACCGGCCCGGGGACCAGATCATCGGGCGGCGCTTCCTCGCCGCCGGCCTGTCGCCGACGCCCGACCAGGCCCGGGACCCGGCCTTCGACCTGCGCACGCTCCTGCCGGTCTCCTGAAGCGGTCGCCAGGCCCCGGTGCGACCCGCGCGGGCGCTGTCTCCGCACGAGGAGCCTCGTGCCCGCCGCCGGCAGCCTCCTTGCCCGCCGCGGGAAGAGCCCCTTGGCCGCGCGCGGACAAGGGTGCTAGAGGCCCTTTCGATACCGTGTCGCTGCGAGACCGGCATCCAATCGAACATCCAGAGCCGCCTCGTCCAACCGGAGCCGTGCCCATGCCCCGTCTTCTCCGCACGGAGCAGGAGCAGAGCCTCACGGAAACGCGCGGCCCGGAATATCTCGAGATCCTCGCCCGGGGATTGCGGGTCGTGACGGCCTTCGACGCCGACCGCAAGGAGATGACGCTGAGCGAGGTCGCCTCCGTCGCGGGGCTGACCCGGGCCACGGCGCGGCGCGCGCTCTTCACCCTGGAGAGCCTCGGCTACGTCGAGTCCGACGGTCGCCAGTTCCGCCTGACGGCCCGCATCCTCAACCTCGCCACCGCCTACCTGTCGTCGAACGGGATTCCGGCGGCGGCCCAGCCCGTCGTCGAGCGGGTCAGCCGCACCATCGCCGAGACCTGCTCCGTCGGCGTTCTCGACCAGAGGGACGTCGTCTTCGTCGCCCGGGCGAGCCCGCGGCGCATCGTGTCGGTCGACCTTGCCATCGGCTACCGTCTCCCGGCGCACGCCACCTCCGTCGGCCGCGCCCTCCTGAGCGGGCTCGACGGGGAGGCGCTCGACGCCTACCTGGCGACGGTCGAGATGACCAAGCTCACGCCCCGCACCGTCGCGGACACGTCGGTGCTGAGGGCGGCCATCATCACGGCGCGCGAGCAGGGCTACTGCATCGTCGACGAGGAAGCGGAACTGGGCCTGCGCTCGGCCGCCGTCCCGGTGCGGCGCTACGACGGCGCCGTGCCCTGCGCCATCCAGGTCGGCGTTCGTACCGAGCTTGTGAGCATCGGCCGCATCCACGACGAGATCCTGCCGGTCCTGCGCGAGGCGGCCGCCGAGCTCGGCCGCGCCCTGGTCTGACGACGGTTCGAGGGAAACCGCGTCCCTTCTTGTCACCCAGACAGGCCTGAAGCCGGCCAGTCCGCACCGCGACGGCACCGTCGCCGGACGATGGCGCGAAATTCGCCAGCATGGCCGAAAACCAAGCTTGTTCTCGTTCAAAAACGCACATACGTTCGGTGTGCGAACGATTTACCGACCGGCCAGTACCGCCACCAGGGCCGGGACGCGTGGGGGGTATGATGCGGACGTCGCTCCTGGTCACGATCGTGCTCGGCTCCCTCTGCTTCGGCGCAACGGCGGCGACGGCCGATGTCGTCAAGGTCGGGGTCATCGGCACCTTGTCGGGTCCCTACGCGTTGTTCGGAAAGAACTTCCGGATGGGCATTGACGCCTGGGTCGCCCAGAACGGGAAGTCGTCCGGCAAGCATCAGGTCGAGTTCGTCTACCGCGATGAGGAATCGCCCAACCCCGCCAAGGCCCGGGCGCTCGCGCAGGAGCTGATCGTCAAGGAAAAGGTCCAGTATCTCGCCGGCTTCTACTTCACGCCGAACGCGCTCGCGGCGGCTCCGCTGCTCGAGAGTTCCGAGACGGTGATGGTCGTCCTCAACGCCGCGACCTCGGCCATCGTCGAGAAGAGCCCGTCGATCGTCCGCACCTCCTTCACGATGTACCAGAACACGGTGCCGGCCGCGAAGGTGGCGCGGGAGAAGGGATCGAAGAAGGTCGCGATCGCCGTGAGCGATTACGGTCCGGGCATCGATGCCGAGGCCGCCTTCAAGGGCGCCTTCGAGGCCGCGGGCGGGCAGGTCGTCAGCGCGACGCGCATCCCGCTCTCGACGACCGATTTCGGCCCGGTCATGCAGCGCATCAAGGATTCGGGGGCCGACACGATCTTCACCTTCCTGCCGAGCGGGCCGCCGACCCTCGGCTTCATGAAGGCCTATATCGACAACGGTCTGAAGAAGGACGGCATCACGCTCATCTCGACCGGCGACGTGGTGACCGAGCCCGACCTTCCGGCGATCGGCGAGGCCGGGATCGGCATCCTGTCGACCTACCATTACGCCGTCTCGCACGACTCGCCCGAGAACCGCGCCTTCCTCGACCAGATCAGGAAGGATGGCGGCGACGCGGGCGAGGTCACGATGACGGCGGTGGCCGCCTATGACGGCGCGCGGTTGATCTATAAGATGATCGAGGCGACGGACGGCAAGCGCGACCCGAAGAAGGCGGTCGCGTCCGTGTCCGGGCTGTCCTGGGTCTCGCCGCGCGGGCCGGTCTCGATCGATCCGGCGACGCGGCACATCCGGCAGAACGTCTACCTGCGGACCGTCGACAAGAAGGACGGGCAGTTCATCAACCGCGAGATCGAGACCTTCCCGTCGCAGCCGGACTGGGCGCTGAGCAAGAACTGATTGTCCGAGAGAACGCGCGGACGCGACGGCGATGGATGATCTCGGCTTCGTCAACGGCACGGTGTTCGGCGCCTGGAACGCGCCCGCCGCCGCCGATGCGCTGATCGTGTCCGGGGGGAAGGTGGCCTGGATCGGCCGCCGCTCCGAGATGCCCCGGGTCGGGCGCAAAGTGGATCTGGGCGGGGCCGTCCTCGGGCCGGGCCTCACCGACGCCCATGTGCATCTCTACGCGATCGCCGCGTCGCGGCTGAACCTGGATCTCGGCGGGCCGGACGTCGACGCGCACGACGCGCTGCTCGCCCGGCTGGCGCAGGGGGCGGTCACCCTGCCGGAGGGGGCTTGGGTGATGGCGACGGGGTTCGACGAGAACCGGCTGCGCGACCCGCGCTACCCGACGCGCGCCGAGCTCGACGCGGCCGTTCCGGACCGCCCCGTCCTCGTCCGGCGCTTCTGCGGCCACGTCGCCCTCGTCAACTCGGCGGCCTTGCGGGTGCTCGGCCTCGGCGACGGCACCGGCGACCCGGAGGGCGGCGCGTTCGGGCGCGATCCGGATGGCAGGCTCGACGGCTCGGCCAGCGAGGCCGCCGCCGAGGCCATCTTCCGCGCCGTGCCGCGCCCGGACGCCAAGTTGCTCGCCCGTGCCTTGCGGGCGACGATCGGGGACGCGGCGGCCTTGGGTCTGACGGCCGCGGTCGAGGCCGCAATCGGCTTCACCGACGGCTTTCCGGCGGAATTCGCGCTCTGGCAGGGGCTGCGGCGCGAATGCGCCGACCTGCCGCTGCGGCTCGGCTTCATGCACCGCCTCGACGCGCCCGAGGCGGCGGCGCACGGGTTGCGCCCGACCCCCGATCCGGACTGGCAAGCGATCACGCTCAAGTTCTTCGCCGACGGCATCGTCGGCGCCCGGACCGCCGCGATGACGGAGGGCTACGCCGACGGCGCCGGCCACGGCTACTTCATGCGGCCGGAACCGGCCCTGCGCCGCGCCCTCGCGGAGGCCCATGAGGCAGGCTGGCAGGTCGCCGTCCACGCGGTGGGCGACCGGGCCGTCGCGCTGGTCGCGGAGAGCCTCGAGGCGGCGCGCCGGGCTCATCCGCGGCAGCCCGCGGCGCCGCACCGGATCGAGCATGCCTTTCGGGTCGCGCCGGGATTGTTGCCGGGCCTGCGCGATCTCGGCGCCCTCGTGGTGACGCAGCCGAGCTTCCTGTCGCGGATGAACCGCTCGATCCACGCCGCCTTCGGCGAGGCTGCGGGCACCTGCTACCAGGCGAGGGCGATGATCGAGGCCGGCATCGGCTACGTGCCGAGCTCGGACGCGCCGACCGGGTCGATCTCGCCCTGGATCGGGGTGGCGGATGCGATGGACCGCGGCGCCTCGGCGGGCCGGCCGGTCGGGCCGGACGAGGCGCTCCGGGCCCCGGAGGTCCTGGCCGCCTATGCGGAAGGCGGGGCCCGCGCCATGGGCCATCAGGGCTGGCGGGGCCGGCTGGAGCCCGGCATGGCCGCGGACCTGATCGCGATCGACCGGGATCCGACCGGGGCGGAGGCGGCCACGATGCGCGGCACGCAGGTCCTGCTCACCGTCGTGCGGGGCCGCGTCGTCCATGATCGATTGCACGGCGGCCGGCTGCACGATGCCGCCGGTCCGACGGAGCGGCCGGCCCGATGACCCGCACGATCCTCAGCCTCGCCTTCGACGCCCTCGCCTACGGCATGGTGCTCTTCATCATCTCGATCGGCCTCTCGATCATGATGGGCCTCGTGCGGGTGGTGAACCTCGCCCACGGCGCCTTCGCCATGATGGGCGGCTATATCGCCTCGACCCTGTTGCGCGGCGCCGGCCTGTCCTACCTCGTCACGCTGCCGCTCGCCGTCGCGGCGACGGTCGCGGTGACCCTGCCGCTCGAGCGCCTGCTCTACCGCCGCCTCTACCGCCGCACCGATCCCCTGACCCAGATCCTGATGACGATCGGCATCACCTTCGTGATCATCGGGACCGCCAACTACCTCCTGGGCCCCACCCTCAAGCCGATCCCCCTGCCGGCCTCGCTCAGCGGCCCGCTCGACCTCGGCTTTCGCACGGTGCCGACGCACCGCCTCTTCGTGATCGCCTGCGGCCTCGCCACGGCGCTCGGCCTGTGGCTCCTGCTCGAGCGCACCGAGTTCGGCATCCGGCTCCGGGCGAGCGTCGACAACAGCGACATGGCCGAGTCCCTCGGCCTGCGGACCGACCTGATCTACGCCGCGACCTTCGCGCTGGCCGTCGGCCTCGGCGCCTTCGGGGGCATCGTCGGCGCCGAGCTCCTGCCGATCGAGCCGTTCTACGCCCTGCGCTACATGGTGACGTTCCTGGTCGTCGTGTCGGTCGGGGGTGCCGGATCGATCCCCGGGGCGCTCGCGGCCTCGCTCCTGCTCGGCCTGATCGACACGGTCGGCAAGTACGTCGCGCCGGAATTCGGCGAGTTCTTCTTCTACAGCGCGGTGATCGCCGTCGTGGCGATCTTTCCCAACGGCATGCTGGGGCGGGCACAGTGACATGCTGACACGCGCAATCCCGGATCGCGGCCGCCGGATGGCGGCCCGCCCGCTTCTCGGCGCCGCTCTGGTCCCGCTCGCGATCCTCCTCGTCTCGGGCCTCGGCTACGCCGCCTTCCCGGACGACCTCGCCTTCCTGACGCACCTCATCGCGATCAGCCTGCTCGTCCTCTCCCTCGATCTCGTGACGGGCTATTGCGGCATCGCCACCCTCGGCCAGGCCGCCCTGTTCGGCGTCGGCGCCTACGCGGCCGGCAATGCCTGCCTCGGCGGCCTCACCGACCCGGTGCTGCTCCTGCTCGTCGGCGCGGCCGCGGGGGGCGCGGCGGGCCTCGCCTCCGGCGCCGTCGTGACCCGCTTCCGCGGCCTGCCCCAGCTCGTGCAGTCGATCGCCATCGGCCAGCTCGCCGCGGCGCTCGCCAACAAGCTCGCGAGCTGGACCGGCGGGAGCGACGGTCTGGCGGGCATCGAGCCGGGCCCGGTCCTCGGGCTCGCCGCCTTCGACATCTACAGCCGCACCGCCTACGTCCTCGCGGTCGCCGTGCTGGTGCTGGTCGTCATCGGGTTGACGATCCTGGTGCGGTCCCCCTTCGGCGCGACCTGCCGGGCGATCCGCGACGACGACCTGCGGGCGCGCATGATCGGCATCGCGGTCTATCCTCGTCTCGTCGTGATGTACGGGATCGCGGGCGCGGTGGCCGGCATCGGCGGGGCGCTCACGGCGATCACCACCGGTGTCGTCGGGCTCGACAGCATCGGCTTCGAGCGCTCGGCCCAGGCCCTGGTGATGCTGACCTTAGGCGGCGCGGGGACGCTCTGGGGCGCGCTCGTCGGCGCGTTCCTGTTCCAGGTCGTCGAGCATTTCGTCGCCGCCTACAACCCGTTCCACTGGATCACGGCCGTGGGAGCCTTCCTGGTGCTGATCGTGGTGCTCATGCCCCGCGGCCTCGCGAGCGGGCTGCCCGAGATGGTTAGGTCTTTCCGGTCGTCCGAGGTGCGGTCGTCCGGGTCTTGGCTGTCGTCGACGTCGTTGCGCCTGCCCCGGCCGTTCGGGTCGTTCAAGTCCTCGCGCCTGCCGGGGCGGCAGCCATGACCGTGCCGGTCCCCACCGCCCCCTCGCCCCTCCTGGCCGTGCAGGGCGTGTCACGGCGCTTCGGCGGCCTGCAGGCGACCGACAACGTCAGCTTCGCCCTCGCCCCCGGCGAGCGGGTCGCGCTGATCGGCCCCAACGGGGCCGGCAAGACGACCCTCGTCAACCTCCTGTCGGGCGACCTCGCGCCGAGCGCGGGCCGCATCCTCGTCGACGGCCACGACGTCACCCGGGCGTCGGTCGCCGACCGGGTGGCGCGGGGGCTCGTGCGGACCTTCCAGATCACCCGCCTGTTCCGCAGCATGACGGCGGCCGAGAATCTCGGCATCGCGATCCAGCAGCGCCGGGGCCTGAGCCGCCGCATCACGAGCCATGCCGGCGCGGCGCGGGAGGTCCGCGGCGAGGCCGAGCACCTGCTCGCCGAGCTCGGCCTCGCGGCCGTGGCGGACACGCCGGTCGCCCGCCTCGCCTATGGCCAGCAGCGCCTGATCGACCTCGCGATCGGGCTGGCGCTGCGGCCGAAGGTGCTGCTCCTCGACGAACCCGCGGCCGGCGTGCCGCACGACGAATCCCACCGCATCCTCGACGCGCTCGACCGCCTGCCGTCCGACATGGCGGTGCTGATGATCGAGCACGACATGGATCTCGTCTTCCGCTTCGCGGCGCGCATCCTCGTGCTCGCGGCGGGCCGCCTGATCGTCGAAGGGAAGGCGGAGGAGGTGCGCCGGAACGCGGAGGTGCGCCGGGCCTATCTCGGGAGCTACGCCGATGACCGCCGCAGCGCTTGAGATCGCGGGCCTCTCCGCCGGATACGGGCCGACCCGGGTGATCGACGGGCTGGACCTCTCGGTCGCCGCCGGGGCGCGGCTCGCCGTGCTCGGCCGCAACGGGGTCGGCAAGACCACCCTGCTGGCGACCCTCATGGGTCGGACGACGCAACGAAGCGGCTCGATCCGCCTCGACACCCACGAACTCGGCGGGCTCAGGCCCTCGGCGCGGGCGGCGCTCGGCCTCGGCTACGTGCCGCAGACCCGCGACATCTTCGGCTCGCTCACCGTCGAGGAGAACCTCGCGACCGGCCTGAAGGGACGTTCCCGCGCGGCTTTGGCGGAGGCCTATGCGCTGTTTCCCCGGCTGGCCGAGCGGCGGCGCAATGCCGGGCACCAGCTCTCGGGCGGCGAGCAGCAGATGCTCTCCCTCGCCCGGACCCTGCTCGGGCAGCCGCGCGTACTGCTCCTCGACGAGCCCCTGGAGGGATTGGCGCCGGTGATCTGCGACGAGCTGATGGAGGCGATCACCGGCCTCGCGCTGTCGGGGGAGACGACGATCCTGCTGGTCGAGCAGCAGATCGGGCGTGCCCTCGCCTTCGCCGAGCGGGCGATCGTCATCGAGCGCGGCCGCATCGCATGGGCCGGGGCGAGCACCGACCTCGCGGCCGCGTCCGGCACCGTCGACCAGCTCCTCGGCGTTGGCGTCCGGTGAGGCGCCGGCGGTCCCCGCCTGTCGCGGGTGGCCGGGTTCGGCGCTGCCCTCGCCCGCAAGCTCGTCCCGGCGGAGGCAGGCCAAGCCTGCGTGAACGAGTCTCGGGCGCCGCCGCCCGTAGGAGCGCCACCGGGCTGCGCCGCGGCCCAGCGCCGGATGGCGTCGCCGGCGGGATCACCGCCGCGTTTCCTTCCCGCGACAAACCGGCTCCGCGCCCTGCACGGTTCGATCGGGCCGCTCGACAAGGCTGGCGGCGCCGTTCAGATGCCGCGAGAAGATGGCCGACGACGCTGCGACGCAGACCCTTGCGGCGGCGTCTTGACTTTCGGCGGGCAGGCTTCGATCAGCAGCGCCGACGCGGCCCTTTATTGGACGTCCACCAGCATCGCGGCTCCGCCTCGAAGCGGGGACAGGCTCGCCGCTGACACAGGTTCAACGACGACAGGCCTTCGATGCGCACCCGCACGATCCGGCTCCGGCCTGGTGCCGACCTCGACGGATTCCGGGCCGCGATCCGGCACCTCATCCCGGCGGGGATGTCGCCGGAGGCGGTGACCTGGGTCGAGGGCGATTCGGGCTCGCTGTTTCCGGACGACGGGGCGGGTTTCGAGGATGGCGAACCTGGTCCGGCACTGACCCTGCCGCGGGCGGTGGCGACGCTCGTGACCCAAATCGTCATGCACCGCGACCCGGAGCGCTACGGCCTTCTCCACCGGCTGATCTGGCGGGTGGCGCAGGGCGAGCGGCATCTGGCCGAGGTCGCCAGCGATCCCCTGGTCCACCGCCTGACCCTGATGGGCAAGGCGGTGGCGCGCGACCTGCACAAGATGCACGCCTTCCTGCGCTTTCGCCACGCCGGGGCGGGGGAGGGCGGACGCGAGCGTTTCGCCGCCTGGTTCGAGCCGGAGCACCACATCCTGGCGGAGGCCGCGCCGTTCTTTTCCGCCCGCTTCCCGTCCTTCGACTGGTCGATCCTGACCCCGGACGGCTCGGCCCACTGGAACGGCCAGGCCCTGCGGTTCGGACCGCCGGGGCGGCGCGAGGACGTGCCGGAGCAGGACGCCTTCGAGGCCGGCTGGACCGAGTATTATTCCAGCACCTTCAACCCTGCCCGCACCAACCTGGCGGCGATGCGGGCCGAGATGCCGAAGAAGTACTGGCACAACCTGCCCGAGACGGCGGCGATCCCCGGCCTGGTGCGGGAGGCCGGACGCCGGGTCGGGGCGATGATCGCACGCGCACCGGAGGCGCCGGTCAAGCGCGTGCCCGCCCGGGCGATCGCCGCGATGGCGGCGCAGGAACCGGCCGACCTCGATGCGTTGAACGCGGTGATTCGCGGTTCCGAGCCGCTGGTGCCGGGCGCGACGCAAGCCGTCCTCGGCGAGGGCCCGCTCGGGGCGGCGATCGCCTTCGTGGGCGAGCAGCCGGGCGACCAGGAGGACCTCCAGGGCCGGCCCTTCGTCGGCCCGGCGGGTCAGCTCCTGTCCCAGGCCCTGCGCGAGGCGGGCATAGACCGCGAGCGGGCTTATCTCACCAATGCGGTCAAGCACTTCAAGTTCGAGCTGCGGGGCAAGCGGCGCATCCACCGGAAGCCGACCGCCGGCGAGGTGGCGCATTACCGCTGGTGGCTCGACCGCGAGCTCGCCTTCGTGGCGCCGCGCCTGGTCGTGGCGCTCGGCGCCACCGCCGTTCTGGCGCTCACCGGCCGGCAGGTGCCGATCACCCGCGCCCGCGGACCGGCGACGTTCGGCGAGAAGCCGTATGCAGGCTTCGTTACCGTCCACCCCTCCTACCTGTTGCGCCTGCCCGACGAGGCCCGGGGCGAGGCCTATGCGGGCTTCCTCGAGGATCTGCGGCGGGCCTCCACCCTGGCGGAGGAGCCGGGGCCCCGCCTCGGCATGGCGGAGTAACGCCCGGGAAACGCTGCGCTGCGGCAACCAACCTCGTGCTGCCGAGTTTGTCGCCAGACCGAATCGGGAAACGAGGACCATGAGGCTGATCGTGTCCGCCCTTGCGGCGGGAGCTTGTCTGGCTGGCGCCGTGGCGCCGGCCATCGCCAGAACCAGCGCCAAGGCACCGGACCGCTTCGACGGCACCTGGAGCGTCGAAGTCATCACCGAGAGCGGGTCCTGCGACCGGGCCTATCGCTACGGCGTCATCATCGAGAACGGCCAGGCCCGCTATGCCGGCGGCGGCGACTTCACCGTCACGGGACGGGTGCAGCCGAGCGGCGCCGTGCGGGCGACGATCAGCCGCGGCGATGCCGCCGCCCAGGTGGTCGGCCGTCTCGGCCAGGGCATGGGCAACGGCAACTGGACCACTTCCGGCTCCACCTCCTGCAAGGGCCGCTGGAACGCCGAGCGCCGCGGCTAGCAAAGAGGGCGCCGCGGCTCGCAAAGAGAGCGCCGCGGCCGACCAGGGAAACTCAGCGGCAGACTGGGAAAAGGTTGCCGCTCAGCTTCACGGCGGCGGCCTGCCTCGTACGAAAGCCTGCTTTTTCTCCGGGTTCCGCCCAAGATCCGCCCATGATCGGCACGAGGCTTGCCGGAGTGAGGCGGTTGATTCGGCCGAGGCCCGGATATGAGAGTTCTGTTGTACGGCGCGATCTGCACCCTGGCGGCGATAGAGCTGGCCGCCGCGGCCCATCCGGCCGTGGCGGCCCCACCGTCCCGCGCCGAGCACCGGCGCGCGGTCCTCACCCCGCTCGAACAGGCCGCGACGGATTGCTTCGCCGAGACCATCGGCAACAACCCGGCGGCCCTGGCCCATGCCCGGGCCGGGCGCTGGTACGAGGCGGCCGGGGTGATCGGCTTCCTGTGCCGGCCCGAGGTCGACGCGATGACCAAGGCTCGCGACCACCTGGAGGGACGCGGCGCCGGCGGCCGCTACTTCACCGGGCCGTATGCCCGCCATCTCGGCCAGGAACTGGCCCGGCGCCTCGAGCCGCTGCTCACCACGAAGGCCGTCGCCACCGCCGAGCCCCGCCCGGACAGCGAGGCGCCGCCGGCTTCGCCCGAGGCGCCGTGACGATCAATGGTGGGTCCGCAAAGAGCGGCCTGCTTCGCTCCTGACGGACTCACGTCGGCATCGTCATTCCGGATTCCGCTGCGCGGCACCGGAATGACGCAGGGGGTCGAAGACCCTTGGGTGCGCGTCTTGTTGAGTGGGTCAGACAGGATTCAAAGGATATCGGGCGGCCATGAGGGATCGGCCCTCGGCGTCTCGTCATTGAAGTCTTGTCCAGGCTGCAGGATCTTCGGCCGGGCGTCGCGGCGGGATATCCTCGGCCCCTGCGCGGCGCTTGCGACGGCGGGATGCTTGCGAGCTTCGACACCGTCGGCCCTTCCATCTCCTGCCGTCTCCGGCGCCGGATCCGCGCGTCCGTGATGAAACTCGCGACAATTGTCCGGAACGGCGAAACCAGACCTTAACATAGGATTGAAGGGCCGGGGCGACGTTAACACTGCGGTAGGGCGTCTCGCGGCTAGCTGGTTGCGAACAGATCGCCCGAAAGGACTTCGCAGTGATCGAGACCAGCAACCTCGCAGCGGCGCTCCCGCCGGCCGCGGTCGAACCCGTTGTCCGAACCACCCCCTCGCGCACGTACCAAGCCGGCATCGACCCGCCCCTCGACCCGGCGGTGACCCTCGATCTGAGCCCGGATGCCCAGCGGACGATCGCGCGCGACGGAACCGCACCGACGGACACCCCTGACACCAAGACCGACCGGGCCCAGTACCGGCGCGACATCGAGAGCCGGCAGATCGTGTTCCAGGTCGTCGGCCCGGACGGGTCGGTCGTCGAGCAATTGCCGTCCGAGGCCGTCCTGCGGGCGCGGACCTATGCCCGCGAGGCGGAGGCCGCCCGCTCGGCGGAGATCGGGACCTCGGTGGCGCGATCGGCTTGAGGGCGCGGCGGCGGCTTCGGTCAGCCCTGAATCCGTGCCGGTCCGGAATGGATCGGCACCGATCGGCAATGGATCGGCCTGATGGCCGAGCATCGCGGCCGCTCCATATCCTGTAGGATCGCGTCCCGAGTGCCGACGCGCACGAGCAGGACGAGGCGCATGTGGAGCCGGACGCCATGACGACGCCCCCCTCCCTCGACGCCGCGACCTTCGCCGACCTGCGCCAGGCAGTCGGCGACCAAGCGATGCCGGTGCTCCTCGGGCGCTTCCAGGCGCAGCTGCGCGGCTGGTCGGTGCGGGGCGAGCCAGCAGCACTCGGCGCCGCGGCGCATGGGGTGATCGCCTCGTCGGGGCTGATCGGCTTCACCCGGCTGTCGCGGCTCTGCGCCGCCCTCGAGACCGCCTGCCATGCCGGCGACCTCGAGGCGATCCGCACCCTCGCCGCCGAGGTCGGCGCCGAGAAGGACGTCGCGGAGGCCGAGATCGCCCGGCTGATCGCGGCGGGCTGACCGCTCAGGCCACCCGCCGCGTATCGGTCCAGGTCGCCCCGTCGGCCAGACGATAATCGACGTTCTCGGAGAGCCGGCCGGTCGGCACCACCCGCACGGCTTCCGGCCGGGACAGCTCGTCGCAGCGCGCCAGCGCCTCGTCGATGTCGAGAGGTGGGGGCATCGCGCCGCCGAGGCGCCGCCACCACTGCACCGCCTTCTCGCGGGCAAAGCCCGTGGCTTCGAGATCGAGGCACACGGTCATCGCATCCTCGTCGCCCTCCAGCGCCACCGCCAGCACGTCGGGGCCGCGTGGACGCGCCTCGCGCCGGAAGCGCCAGCCGGCGACCGGCCACCAGCGCGCATGCGCCTCGCGCACCACCGCGACGGTGCCGGCGGAGAGGACCGCGGTCTCGTCGTCGGCCACCGCCTCGTGCGGCATCTCCGCGTCGTCCTCGTCCTCCGGTTCGACCCAGCAGGCCTCGCAGGTGCTGGCATTGAGCGCGATCAGCGCCCCGCAGCCGGGGCAGGGCTTGGCCCGGGGCCCGCCGCCCTCGCCGAGCAGCCGCGCCCGGGCGACGGCGTTGGCCGAGAGCACGTCGATCGGCCCGTGGCGGCGCACGAGGCCGGCATAATCGAGCACCAGGGCGTCCGTCTTGCCCTTGGCCCGGCGCAGGCCCCGGCCGACCTGCTGCACGTAGAGGCCGGTGCTCTGGGTCGGGCGCAGGAGTGCGATTAGGTCGACCTCCGGCACGTTGAAGCCGGTCGCCAGCACGCCGACCGAGGTGAGGCAGCGCAGGCGCCCGGCCCGGAAGTCGCGCACGATGCGGTCGCGCTCGCGCTTTCCCGTCTCGCCCGAGATCGATTCGCAGGAGAACCCTTCCGCCCGGATCGCGTCGCGCACCGCGTCGGCGTGCTTCACCCCGGCGCAGAAGGCGAGCCAGGCCCGGCGCTCGGCCCCGTACGTCACCATCTCGGCCACCGCGGCCCTGGTGATGACATCGCGGTTCACCGCCGCCTCCAGCGCCCCCGGCACGTAGTCGCCCGCCCGCAGCGGCACGCCGCTGACATCGAGGATCGTGGCGGTGGCCTTCGAGACCAGGAGCGAGAGGTGGCCCTCGCGGATCAGGTCGCCGACCTGCGCCTCGTAGACGATGCGGTTGAAGACGCGGCCCTGGCCTTCGTCGAGGCGGCCGCTGTCGAGGCGGTAGGGCGTGGCGGTGAGCCCGACGAGACGCATCGCGGGGGAGCGCGCCCGCACCGCATCGAGGAAACGGCCGTAGCGGGTCTCGGCGTCGCGGGGGATCAGGTGGGCCTCGTCGACGATCACCAGGTCGAAGCCGCCGGTCGCCTCGACGCGGTTCCAGACCGACTGGATGCCGCAGAACAGGACGGCCTTTGTCTCCTCCCGCCGCCCGAGCCCGGCAGAGACGATGCCGGCCGGCGCTTCGGGCCAGAGGGTCAGAAGCTCGGCGTGGTTCTGGGCGATCAGCTCGCGGGTATGGGTGACGACGGCGATCCGGGCAGCCGGGTCTCGGGCCATCGTCTCCCGCACCAACGTGGCGATGACGAGACTCTTGCCGGCCCCGGTCGGCAGCACGATCAGGCCGTTGCGGCCGCCGCGCGCCCAATCGGCCTGGAGCGCGTCGAGGCTCGCGCGCTGGTAGGGACGGAGCAGCATCGCGCCGCCATAGCCGGAGAACGGTCGTTCATCCAGGCTTGACCTTGGTGGGAGACGGGTGGGCCGGTTCTCCGTTTGGTCGGCGAATCAGAGAGCCACGTGGCAAGAAGGCTTGCGGGGGAACTCCCCTCTCCCACACGGGAGAGGGGAGTTCCCCCGAGCCATCCCCCTACTCCGCGGCCTGGAGCCACTGCGTCGGCTGCACGACATCCGGCTCTATCACCTCGTCGGTATGGACCTCGAACTTGGCGAGCCGGGCCGAGCCGAAGCTGGTCGAGATCGCCACGTCGGTGGCGTCGCGGCCTCTCGCCATGACGATGCGGCCGATGCGCGGCGTGTTGTGGCGCGCATCGAACGTGTACCAGCGCCCGCCGAGATAGACCTCGAACCAGGCGGAGAAGTCCATCGGGTCGGGCACCGCCGGCACGCCGATATCGCCGAGATAGCCGGTGCAGTAGCGCGCCGGGATGTTCATGCAGCGGCAGAAGGTGACGGCGAGATGCGCGAAGTCGCGGCAGACGCCCTCGCGCTGGTTGAAGCCGTCGAGGGCGCTGCGGGTCGCATCGGCGCGCTGGTAGTCGAAGCGGATGTGGTTGTGGACGTAGTCGACGATGGCCTGGACCCGGGCCCAGCCTTCCGGCGTGCTCCCGAAGAGCTGCCAGGCGGTGTCCGACAGCTTGTCGGTGTCGCAGTAGCGGCTGCCGAGGAGGAACGGCAGCACGTCGTCGGGCAGGTCCTGCACCGGGTGCTGGACCGCGTCCGGCGCGACGTCGTCGGCCTGCCCGCTGTCCTGCACCAGGACATCGGCCGAGACGGTGATGCGGCCGCCCGGGGCGACGATGCGGGTGCAGAGATTGCCGAAGGAATCGACGAACTGATGCGCGGGGACCGGCGGGTCGATGGTCATGGCGTCGGGCGTGATCAGGTCGCCGGCCCGGTCGGGATGCACGTTGAGCATCAGGACCATCGGGGTCGGGCCGGGCGTGTCGAATGCGATCGAGTAGCCGGTGCGGATCTTCATCGTGGGTCCACGCAAGTCGAAAGACGTGGTGCGTAAAGTCCCAATGAGCGTCGTTGTTCCGAGTTCTCGCCCAGCTCGCCCCGCCGGTGTCGCCCAAATGTTGTGCAAGCGCCACATCTCTGCGTTTGCGTCTGCTTCCCGACACTCGCCGACAGCGACGTCAACCACCCGTGAGAGTATCGGCGAGAAGCTTCAGATTCAGGACCACGATCACCGCGGCGATGGCCCAGGACAGGATCCTCAGCCAGGCCGGGATGACGAAGACGCCCATCTTGTTCTTGTCGGAGACGAAGCGCACCAACGGGATCACCGCGAAGGGGAGCTGCATCGACAGAACGACCTGGCTCAGGACCAGGAGTTTTGCGGTGCCCCCGTCGCCGTAGAGCCCGGTGACGACCACCACCGGCACGATGGCGATGCCGCGGGTGACGAGCCGGCGCGCCCAGTCGGGCAGGCGCAGGTGCAAAAACCCCTCCATCACGATCTGGCCGGCGAGCGTCGCGGTGACCGTGGAATTGAGGCCCGAGGCGAGGAGCGCCAGGGCGAAGAGGGTGGAGGCGAGGCCGACGCCGAGCAGCGGCGAGAGCAGGGCGTGGGCCTCCTCGATCTCCTGCACGCCGGCATGGCCGGAGCCGTGGAAGACCTTGGCCGCCATGATCAGGATCGCGGCGTTCACGAAGAGCGCGAGCGTGAGCGCGATGGTCGAATCGGCCACCGCGAAGCGCAGCGCGCTGCGCTTGCCGGCCTCGTCCCGCGGATAGGCGCGGGTCTGCACGATCGAGGAATGCAGGTAGAGATTGTGCGGCATCACCGTGGCGCCGAGGATGCCGATGGCGAGGTAGAGCGCCGCCGGATCGGTGACGATTTTTGTGGACGGCACGAAGCCGGCGAGCACGTCGCGCACGGGCGGCGCCGCCATGGCGATCTGGAGCGCGAAGCAGACGAAGATGATCGTGAGGAGCGCGATCACGAAAGCTTCGAGCGCGCGGAAGCCCCGGCGCATGAGGAGCAGGATCAGCAGCACGTCGAGGCCGGTCAGCACCGCGCCGAGCAGCAGCGGCAGGCCGAACAGGAGCTTGAGGGCGATGGCGGTGCCGATCACCTCGGCGAGGTCGCAGGCGATGATCGCCGCCTCGCAGGCGAGCCAGAGCGCGATCCCCACGGGGCGCGAATAGGCGTCGCGACAGGCCTGCGCCAGGTCGCGGCCGGTGGCGATGCCGAGCCGCGCGGCCAGCGCCTGGAGCACCACCGCCATCAGGTTCGAGAGCAGGATGACGGCGAGCAGGGTGTAGCCGAACTGCGCTCCGCCGGCGATGTCGGTGGCCCAGTTGCCCGGGTCCATGTAGCCGACCGAGACCATGTAGCCCGGGCCGAGGAACGCGAGCAGCCGCCGCGGCCAGGAGCCGGTGGTCCGCACCGGCACGCTCGCATTCATCGCCCCGAGGCTCGGCTCCGCCGCCTCGGTCCCGGCGCGCCACGCCCATCCGTCCCGCATCAGCCCCGTGCTCCGCCGCTCCCGCCCGACTTCGGGCCCAGCTATATAGCCATTGCTATATTGATTTGAGAAGGCTGAATTCGAGGGGCTTCAGGGCCGCCGGTCGCGGAAAAAGTCGCGCAGCAGCGCCGCTGCCTCGCTCTCGCGAAGCCCTCCATAGACTTCGGGGGCGTGGTGGCAGGTCGGCTGGTTGAAGAAGCGGGGGCCGTTCTCGACGGCGCCGCCCTTGGGATCGGAGGCGGCGAAGTAGAGCCGGCGGATGCGCGCGAAGCTGATGGCGCCGGCGCACATCGCGCAGGGCTCGAGCGTGACGTAGAGGTCGCAGCCGGTCAGGCGCTCGTCGTCGAGCGCCGCGCAGGCGGCACGGATCGCCAGGATCTCCGCATGGGCCGTCGGGTCGCGGTCGGCCCGGGGACGGTTGCCGGCGACCGCCAGCACGACCCCGTCCCGCACCACCGCGGCGCCCACCGGCACCTCGCCCCGCGCCGCAGCCTCGCGCGCCGCGTCGAAGGCGAGGCCCAAAGGGTCCGGGCGCGAGAGATCCTGGCGCGAGAGATCCTGGCGCGCGAGATCCTGGCGCGAGGGATCCAAACGCGCCCCACCCCTTGCAAAATCGCGCATCGGTTCCACTCGCCCAAACAGACCCCGTCTGGTATCAGGCGCGCATGAACGACATCAACGACGACGAGACCGGGGCGCCGCAGCGGCGTCGCGGACGGGACGAGGCATCCGCAGGCTCCCCGGAGGGGCAGGCTTCCAAGCGTGGGACGGCCAAGGCCGCGGCACCGGCCGAGCCGGAGCCGGAGCGCATCGCCAAGGCGATCGCCCGGGCGGGTGTGGCCTCGCGCCGCGACGCCGAGGCGATGATCGCGGAGGGCCGCGTGACGCTGAACGGCGCACGCCTCGATTCCCCGGCGGTGAACGTGACCCCGAGCGACCGGATCACCATCGACGGCGAGCCGCTGCCGACCCGCGAGCGCACCCGGCTGTGGCTCTTCCACAAGCCCCGCGGCATCGTGACCACCGCCCGCGACCCGGAAGGGCGCCAGACGGTGTTCGACGTGCTGCCCGAGGACATGCCCCGGGTGGTGGCCATCGGCCGGCTCGACATCAACACCGAGGGGCTCCTGCTCCTCACCAATGATGGCGGGCTCGCCAAGGTCATCGCCCATCCGGAGACCGGCTGGCTGCGCCGCTACCGCGTGCGCGCCTTCGGCGACGTCGACCAGGCGATGCTGGACGGCTTGCGCAAGGGCGTGACCATCGACGGGATGGAATATGGTCCCGTCGAGGCGACGATCGACCGGGCGCAGGGCGACAACGTCTGGCTGACGCTCGGCCTTCGCGAGGGCAAGAACCGCGAGGTCAAGCGGATCCTCGAGCATCTCGGCCTGTCGGTGAACCGGCTGATCCGGCTCTCCTTCGGACCGTTCCAGCTCGGCGAGCTCGAGGTCGGTCTGGTCGAGGAGATCCGCACCCGGGTGCTGAAGGACCAGCTCGGCACCACGCTCGCCGAGCAGGCCGGCGTCGACTTCACCAGCCCGGTGCGCGAGCCGATCGCCGCGTTCGGGTCGCCGAAAGCCGCCGCCCGCAAGGCGGCGCAGGAGGCTGCTCCTCGCGGTCGCGACCCCGCCCGGCCGCAATTCGGCAAGCCGCCGGCCGCGCCGGCCGCCCGCCGCGCCCCGGCGCGCACGGTCTGGCGCGATCCCGAGGCCGAGGCTGCCGGCGACCTGCCGAATCGCGGCCGGGTGCACCGGCGCGGCGACAGCCCGCAGGAGATCCGCGCCGCCACCGCGGATGCGCCGCGCAAGCGCGTCGGCGCCATCGCCTCCGGCGACCGCCGTGTGCTGGTCGAGCGCCTGGTGGCCCAGCCGCAGGAGGAGGCGGCGCCGCACCGCCGCACCAAGTTCCGCGGCAGCGACCGGGACGACGCCCCCTACCGGGGGCCGGGCGGCGAGGACCGCCCGATGCGCCGCGACCGTGACAGCGCCCCGCGAGGCGGCGCCAAGGCCGGCCTCGCCGATGACGGCGGTCGTGGCCGCGGCTTCGGCCGGCCCGGCGGTCGCCCGGATGGCGGCTCGGGCCGCGGCTTCGGTGACAAGAGCTTCGGGAGCAAGAGCTTCGGGGGCCGCGGCGGTGAAGGCCGTTCGTTCGAAGGCCGCTCCGGCGGCGAAGGGCGTTCCTTCGGGGGCGAGGGCCGTGGTTCGGGTGGCGGTCGCCCGTTCGAAGGTCGTTCCGGCGGCGGGGACCGCTCCTTCGGGGGCAGCGGCGGCTCCGGCGGCAAGTTCGGCGGCAGGAGCGAGGGCCGTTCGGGCGGTGGTGGCCGCTCGTTCGAAGGGCGTTCGGGCGGTGGCGAAGGCCGCTCCTTCGGAGGTGAGGGCCGCGGTCCAGGCGGCGGTCGCTCGTTCGAGGGCCGGTCCGGCGGCGAGGGCCGTTCGTTCGGCGGCAAGCCTGGCGGCGGCAAATCCTTCGGCGGCAAGCCCGCGGGCGGCAAGTCCTTCGGGGCGAAGTCGTTCGGGGGTAAGTCCTTCGCCGGCAAGGGCGAGGGTCGTCCCGGCGGCGGCGGTCGGCCGGGGGCGAAGCCGTTCGGCAAGCCCGGCGGCGGCTTCCGCTCGGGCGGCGGTGGCGGTGGATCCAAGCCCGGCGGGCGCGGCGCGCGGCCCGGCGGCCGGCCGCCGCGCGGCTGAGCCTGACCGATGCGGATCGTCGGAGGGGAGTTGCGCGGCCGTAGCCTCGCCGGACCGCGCAGCGACGCGATCCGGCCGACCTCGGACCGGCTGCGCGAGGCGTTGTTCAACGTCTTGGGCCATGCCTACGACGATCCGGTTCCGGGCGCCCGCGTCCTCGACCTGTTCGCCGGCACCGGTGCGCTCGCCTGCGAGGCGCTCTCCCGCGGCGCGGCCTTCGCGCTCCTCGTCGACGAGGGGGCGGAGGCCCGCGGCGTGATCCGCACCAACCTCGACACCCTCGGGCTCGGCGGCGTGACGCGGCTGTTTCGCCGCGACGCCACCCGCCTCGGCGCGGCTCCGCCCGGCGAGCCGTTCGGCCTCGTCTTCTGCGATCCGCCCTATGGACGCGACCTCGCTCCCAGGGCGCTGAGCGCGGCCCGGGAGGGCGGCTGGCTCGCACCGGATGCCCTCGCCGTGGTGGAGGAGGCGGCCTCCGCGGCCCTCGCCGCCCCGGACGGATTTGCGGAGCTGGAGCGCCGGACCTACGGCGACACGCAGGTGGCGTTCTGGCGCGTCACGGCTTGACCATCTCGTCGAGCGCACCGGCGAAGCTGCCAGCCGCGACCCCGACGCCGCTCGCCGAGCGATAGGCGCTCCCCACTCGTATGCCCTGCGTGACCGCGGTGTGGATCCCGACCAGGGCCGCGCCGCCCTCCGCGTCGAGCAGCAGTACCGGCGCGCCGGACTCGCCCGACATCGACTCGCACGAATCGCTCAGCATGCCGGCCGCCGGGGCGTCGATCCGGGCCGTGCAGCCGCGATGGATCACCGGCAGGTAGGGCCGGTCGGCGGCGTAGCCGGCGAGCGCCACCACCGCGCCGGGCCGGCTTCCCGGCAGATCGGCATGCGGCAGCACGCGCCACGGCACGGGTTTCAACGCGAGAGGCTGGCGCAGCGTGAGGATCACCCAGTCCCGCCCGATCATCTCCGGTGCGATCGATCCTTGAGCCGGCCGCGCCGCTGCCCGCAGGTCGATGCCGGGCGCGAGGCGGAACGCCTCGACCTCGGCGGTGCCGGTGTTCAGGTCGCGGGCCTGGCCGGCGACGAAGTGGACCTGGTGCGGCTTGACCCAGGTATCGAGGCGGAGGTCGAACAGGCAATGGGCGGCGGTCAGCACGTGACGCGGCCCGACCAGGGTGCCGGTGCAGTGGCTGCGATGGGCGGGCCCCTGCACCACGTTCACCCGCCCGATCGCCGTGAACGGCCAAGCCGTCGGCTCCTGCGGCACGCGCCTGTCCGGGGAGGGGCCTTGGGCCAGTGCCGGGGCGGCGCATCCGAGGAAGGAGGCGAAGGTCAAGGCGAGGGCCGATCGCATCCGCAGGTGTCCCCGCCGCGGCATCGTCGATTTCCGTTGCGTCATCGATTCTCCACGCCTCGCGCCGGTTCGGGGGCAGTGTTCGACCATTGATGCTCAGACGAGGATCAGAGATGGCGAGGTTTAGGGCGTCCGCCTGATCCGGCGCCGGGCCTGCGCAGCCCTCGCCTCATCCGATCGGGGAGGGGGCGGGACGGCGCGATCATAAATTGTTCATCTTTGTCCGAAAGCCCGGAACTGGCAGGCTGCCGTCGAGGTTAAACGGCCGGGTACCAGTACAGATTTCCCAAGATCACCGCCACACTCACTGGGGGGCTCGATGCCGCTGCACCAGACCATGCCGGCTGCCCGGCTCCGCGCCGTCCTTCTGGCGATGACGTCGGGATGCCTGCTGATCGCCTCGAGTGCGGGGGCGCGGGCCGAGAATGACGGGCTGGACTTCCTCCGCCAGATGTTCGGAGGCCCGTCCGCAGCCTCGGCGCCGGCGGCGCAGCCCTATGCGGTCCAGCCCTATGCGGCGCAACCCTACGATGCGCCGATCCGGCAGCGGGCGAGCCGGCGCAACCGCCTCGCGACCCAGGCAAAGGCATTGCGCGGCCGTACCCGCTATGTCGCGCTTCCGAAAGCCGAGGTGAAGCCGCAGAAGGAGGTGAAGCCCCTGGCGATCGCGGTGTCGCCGCTCAAGTCCCTCGACGCCCGCACTGCCCTCCTGCGCGACCCGACCCTGCGGCCGGGCGACATCGTCATCATGCCCGAGGGGCCGCGGGTGTTTCACGGCGACCCCGATTCCGACAAGCACAAGATGGCCGACTTCCAGGACGTGAACCGTCCCGGGGTGGTGGCGGCCAAGACCCGCAAGGAGTTGCTGGCGATGACGGCGCCGATCGGCGCACTGCCGGCGGACGCCGCCCGCCGGATGATGGCGCAGTACCAGAAGGCCGCCGCCACGACGGTGCCGACCCCCCGGGTCGAGGCGGCCCTGGCCCGGGTGGTGTACCCGGCGCGCTGACGCCCCGGGTTTACCACGCCCGGGTTTTGCCGGCCTCCGGCCTGCGGCAACGAGGGTGTGACTCACGGCGAGCGGCGCGGCGCGGGACCCGGCCGCGCTTGCTAGGATGCGCCGGGCCGCAGCCAGGCGGCCTCCCGCGTCGAGTTGTGTCCGCATGTCGATTCCGAGCAGGTTCCCGAACCGTCCGGGCAGGTTCCCGAACCGCGCGCCGTCATCCGGCGAGACCGTGCGGCTCCCCGAATTCCTTCGCCCTTCGGCCATCGTCATGGCGACCTTGGCTGCGATCCTTGCGACCGGAGCCGTCCCGGCGCCGGCCCACGCCGCCGAGGGCGCGGTGCTGGTGACGCAGTGCAAGAGCCTGCTGCGCGGCGCCAAGGTCCGGGGCGGCGAGGTTGAGTTCCGCCAGGATCCGGAAACCGTCGGATGCTGGGCCTTCATGGGCGCGGTGCAGGATCTCGCCGGCGTCGCCGACACCGCCAACCAGCCACCGATCCTCGGCGCCTGTCTGCCGCCCGACGGCAACCGGCTCCAGCTCGTCCGGGCGGTGGTGGCCTACGGCACCGCCCATCCGCCGGCTCTGCGCGAGAAGGCCGGCGTCCTGGCGCTGCTCGCTCTGCGCGACGCGTTTCCGTGCCGGAAAGACTAAGGCTGTCCGATACATGCGTGCCGGCGAAGGTTCCGGCCGCCCTTGCAGGATCATGCCGTCGTCGGCGATGATCAGCCGGACACGATCTGCGCGGCTGTATCGCTTTCGCGGCTAAAAGGTTCCGGGCAATATTTCCTGCGGCCCCGCTTGCTCCAGCCGATGCGCTTCATACTGTTATGGGGTAGGCGGGGCGGGACGCTGCGACCGGCAGCCTCCTCTCCGGCGATCAGCTCGATCGGAGGATGAACATGGCCAAGGCCGACAGGCACAACATGGGTCCGGGGGCGCAGGGCAAGGGCTCCGGCACCGGTGCGATGACCGAGCTGCCCGAGGGCATCCTCGAGGAGAACATGGTGCTCAGCAACCGCGACAAGTCCCAGCACGGGGCGGCGCGGGGCCTCGACAGCAAGCACGTCCAGACCGAGCAGTACCACGACCACGCCTCGAACCGGCGCAACTTCGACCAGACCCTGCCCGACAGGCCCGAGCAGAACACCAGCGGCCTGGAAGCCCCGATGACCACGACCTCGGGCGACGACAGCGCGCTAGCTCGCCGGCAGCACAAGTAAGCGCCTCGCGGGACGCCCGCTTTTCGGGCGCCGCCACCGCGGGCGGTGCGGGTGATCGGAGTCTCCCGAGGAAACCCCCAGCCGGCGGGCTCGTCCCGCCTTTCAGGAGCCCTCGTGCCGCCTGGGACGAGGGCTTCTTCGTCGCCGTTCGAAGAAGCGGTCGCTCGGCCCGCCTCGGCCGATGACACGCCCTCTCCTCAATGCAGCGCCGCGGCGAGCGCCCCGCAGCGGCGGAAGGAGACCGGGCGTCCGTGTCCCGGGCCGGGATCCGACGATCAGGGATTCCCGCGCAGGCCGTTCGCCAGCTCGCGGTTGATCCGGATCAGGGCGGTCAGCTTGTCGGCGGTGGGATCGATCATCGCATCGAGGGTGCGGGTGAACACGAAGGCGCCGAGACGGGCCATCGCGGTCTTCAGCTCGTCGGGAAGCGGCGCGTCCGGCTCCGTCGCGGCGGAGGAGAGGAGCGTCCAGACCTTGCGGTTGAAGCCGAGCGCATCGTTCAGCGTCATCTGCTGGTCGTCCCAGTTGTCCTGGATCGCTTGCAGGCGAGCCGCCGCCTTGATCAAAACCGCGGCCTCTGCCTCGCGGGGTGTCAGCGCCACCTGGGCCGTTCGCGCGTAGGCGTTCGCCGCGTAGCTCATCAGTCTGCCTCTCCGGCTTGCCGCTGCAGCGGCCCCGGGGGCAGGTCTGCCATCGATTTGTTAAGCTAGGGTTGTGAAAGAAGGCCGACGTTGCGGCAGGCGGCTTGGTGCACAGGCCGGTGTTTCGCCCTCAAACCGCTACGATGTCGGCGCAAGGACCGACCGCTATGCTGAATTTTCTCCTCGGCGCCATCGCAGGCGCATTGATGGCCGCCGTGGCGACGGTCGCGGCGCTGCGTAATCCGGACGTTCAGGTGCGGATGGGCATCGTGCGGCCCGAGCCTGTGACGATCCAGGCGCGGCGCCCGGATCCGGTCTGCCCGCCGGCGGCGCCGGTGCAGGTCCATGTGCAGGCGGGGAGCCCTCAGGTCGGCCAGCCGGACATGCTGTTCGCCCGGCGCCGGTTCTGGTCGGTCGCGCCCTGAACAGGCGCCGGCAGACCGAGCATGGTCAAGACAGGCGTGACAAGAGGCGTCTCAGACGCTGCTGAGCAGCAGCATCACCACGGTCGTGGCCGCGGTCGATCCGAGAAAGCCGCAGAGCGCCGCGGTGAACGAGTGGGCACCGGCGGTCGGGGCGGAGAGGCGGGCTTCGGACGGGGTCTGGCTGGCGTTGGTCATGACGACGGTTCCGATCTGGCGCGCCTCAAGTCACGGCAGCGCCCAGTGAGAGTAATGGGTGAATTTCGGGTGAAGAGGTGTGCGCTACGGCACGCGCTCAATCGCAGCGGAAGAACCGCTTTTCCTGGCGCACCGAGCGCATGGCGCTCTTGAGATCGACCGACGCGACGCCGAGGCCGCATTCCTCGAGCCGGTCGCGGGCATCCTCGTAGCGGTCCTCCGCATCGCCGAGATTGTCGCAGACGCGGTCGCGGTCGCCGATGCGGGCATCTTGCCGGGCCTGGAACCGCAGGGCGCCGGCCTCGTCGATCTTGCGCTGGGCGCCAATGCAGGCCGGCTGGGCCAAGGCCGGGCCGGCCAGGAGCAGGACAGCGGCGGCGAGTGGCCAGCCGAGCGGGAGACGACGCGGTGTGGTCATCACTGAACTCACGAACGATGTGGGATCCGCAGCTGCGGCGATCGGCCTCATGGATGAAGCGTGATGCCAAGCTTGCTTCTTGTGACCGATGAACGTCGGGGGCGCCCGAGGGGTTCCGCGCAAAACTGCCCGGATGGGTGGCAAGGGTCCGCGCGCGGCGAGGTGAGGTCGGAGGGCGTCAGGTCGTCGTGCGACGGCGCGGCGTCGAGCGGATCGTCTCCAGCGTCACCGGCCGGAAATCCCAGGCATCGACGCCGACATCGTATTGCCGCGTCGCCGGCTTGAGCTTGCCGTGCGAATGGCCGTGCAGGTTCACGACGCCCCGTCCCATCCGGTTCCAGGTCCGGAAAGCATAGTGGCACAGGACGAGATGCTGCCCGTCGACGTCGATCTCGGCGTAATGCGCGATGCTGCGCCACCCTTGCGCGGCGAGCGTCGCCGGGCCGTCGTTGTTGCCGACGATCAGGTGCTTCTGCCCGTTGAGCGCCGAGAGCAGGGCCTGGACCCGCTCCGGCGGCGGGCCGAGGGCGAAATCGCCGAGGTGCCAGACCGTGTCGTCCGGCTCCACCACGGCGTTCCAGTTCTCGATCAGGGCCGCGTCATGGGTCGGGAGGTCGGGGAAGGGCCGGCGGTCGATCCGCAGCACCCGCGGGTCGCCGAAATGGGTGTCGCTGGTGAAGTAGGTGGTCATGCAAGGTCCGGACTGGCCCTCCGGAAACCGCGACGGGCGTCCAGGTTCCGGAGACCGAGCCGCCGGTCCTGCCCGAGCTTCGGTTCGTGCGGCGCGGCGAGCGAGACGCTCACGGCCTCTCACCATCGGTCCCGGGCCTCGGAGCGGAGCCCGGGACGATCGTGAGGATGTCGCGGCCGTCGCGACGAGGCAAAGGGATTTTTGGAAAAGGGATTTTCGGATCCGCTTCCCGCGCTCGTCCGGAGACGGCGGGGCGCGGGGTCGAATGCGCAGGCCGGCCCGGATGCCCGGTCCTCCATTGCGCCGGCGCGCGTGCCGCGTATCGTGGTCGGGTCTTGCCCGGCCGCGGCGGGCCCGACACTCCTCCCAGAACACGAATCCCACCAAAAAATCCGAGGGCGGTGAGTTTGCGCAGCGCGATCGTTCTGGGCGCCGGTATGGTCGGCATCGGCACCGCCCTTCACCTGCAGCAGCGCGGCTGGTCGGTCGCCCTCGTCGACCGGGGCGAGCCGGGGCGGGAGACGAGCTACGGCAATGCCGGGATCATCCAGAGCGAGGCGGTCGAGCCCTACGCCATGCCGCGCGACCGGGCGACCCTGTGGGCGATCGCCACCGGCCGCAGCAACGACGTCCATTACGAGCTGCGCGCGCTCCACCGCCATCTCGGGCCGCTCCTGAGCTACTGGTGGCATTCGGCCCCCCGCCGCCACGCGGCCGCCTCGCGCGCCTATGCGAGCCTGATCGCGCACGCCGTCCCGGAGCACGCGGCGCTGATCGAGGCGGCGGGCGCCGCCGACCTCGTCCGCCGGGGCGGCTTTCGCGCGCTCTTCCGTGAGCCACGGGCCATGGACGAGGCCGTGGCGGAGGCGGAGCGCCTGCGGGCGCGCTACGGGGTTCGCGCGCGGGCAATGTCCCCCGCCGACCTCGCCGTGGCCGAGCCGGCACTGAAGCAGACCGGGGCCGGGGCGGTCCACTGGGAGGATCCGTGGTCGGTCCGGGACCCGGGCGCGCTCGTGGCGGCCTACGCCGCCCTGTTCGCCCGGCGCGGCGGGACCTTGCTCCGGGGCGAGGCGGACAGCCTCGCCCCGGCGGGGCGGGGCTGGAGCGTGCGGACCACGGACGGGACGGTCGAGGCCTCGTCCGCGGTGGTGGCGCTCGGCCCGTGGTCGCCCGCGCTCCTGCGCCGGTTCGGCTACCGGATCGCGATGGTGCGCAAGCGCGGCTATCATCGGCACTGGCGCACCACCCGGACGCTGAACCTGCCGCTGCTCGACGCGCAGAACGGCACCGTCCTCGCCCCGATGGCGGCGGGCCTGCGCCTCACCACCGGCGCCGAATTGGCGGGGCCGGACGCCGCGACCGGCCCGGTCCAGCTCGCCCGCGCCGAGGCCGCCGCGAGCGGCCTCCTCGATCTCGGTGCGCCGCGCGAGAACGCGCCCTGGTCCGGCATCCGCCCCTGCATGCCCGACCTGCTGCCGGTCGTCGGGCCAGCGCCGCGCCATCCGGGCCTGTGGCTCCATTTCGGCCACGGCCACCAGGGGTTCACCCTCGGGCCGGCCTCCGGCCGCCTCCTGGCCGAGGTGATGTCGGGCGAGGCCCCGCTGGTGGTGCCTGCGCCGTTCAGCCCGGGTCGCCGTTGAGCGCAGGTCGATCTTGACCGTGTCCGAAACCGGCAGAATCGGCGATCGGCTTGTGCAACAATGCTCGGCGAGGATCGCCGATCGGGGCGGCGCGAAGCGTTTTCGACGGCCATGACCGTACGCCTCCGACGCGCCGCGCGATGTGCGGCGGATACGGCCCTGGTTATCCGCCGGGACCGGCCCCGACGGCGCAGTTCAGGTAAAGGCCGGGCGCTCAGGCGGGAAGCCGGTGGGCGGAGAACCCGGTGAGGTGCGGGTCGGCCGCATCCGGGCGCAGCTCCATCGAGGGGATCGCGTAATCCCCGCCATTCTGCCGGCGGAACGGAATCGGGGCCGTCTCGAACAAGGTGCGCATCCGCTTCCTCAGGGCCTCCGCGGTCGCCGCGAAGGTGGCGTCGTCCATGCGGTCGGCGCGGTAGGCCACGAAGGGCGGCAGCACGTCGAGGCCGGGATAGAACAGCACGCCATGGTGGATCGGAAACAGCAGGTCGTCGATCGGCCCGTTGATCCCGCGCGGGCCGTAATGCGACGCCCAGCCACCGGCCGTCACGACGAGCATCGCGCGTCGGCCCGCGAGCGTCCCCTCGCCGTAGCGGTCGCCCCAGCGCGTCTCGCTGTGCTCGCCGACGCCGTAGGCGAAGCCGAACGCGTAGACGCGGTCGATCCACCCCTTGAGGATGGCCGGCATCGAGAACCACCACAGGGGAAAGGCGAGGATCAGGGCGTCCGCCCAGAGGAGGTCCGCCTGCTGCGCCACGACGTCCGGCGTCAGGGTCCCGGCCGCGAAGGCCTCGGCGGAGGCCGCGGGCACGTGCAGGCGCGCGTCATCGGGCAGGCCCGGGAAGTCGGCCCGGTCGACCGCGCTCTTCCACCCGGCTGCGTAGAGATCGGTGACCCGGACCTCGTGCCCGTCCGCGTGAAGCGTGGTGACCGCCACGTCCCGCAGGGCGTGGATGAGCGAGGCCGGTTCCGGATGGGCGGAGATGACGAGGATCTTCATGGAGGGTGCCTCCGTGCGAGCGGCGGATCTCGGCGGGCAACGACGCCCGGCGAGCGATCGAGGCTTGAACCTGCCCGGCGATCGATCCATCCGGTAGGCGGCAGGATCGGATAGGACTTCACCGCTCTATGGATCAATCGGGCGTCACGCTGGAGCGGATGCGCAGCTTCGTGCGCGTGGTCGAGCGCGGTAGCCTGTCGGCCGTGGCGCGCGAGCACGGCGTCGGACAGTCGACCGTGACCCGGCACGTGGCGGATCTGGAGCGGGCGCTCGGCGTCACCCTGCTCAACCGGACGACCCGGCGCCTCACCCTCACCGACGAAGGACGGCGCTACCATGCCGAGGCGCGCACGATCCTGCGGCTGGTCGACGAGGCGACGGACGGGGTGCGGGAGGCCGGGCGCGGCCTGACCGGCCGGGTGCGCATCTCGTGCACGGCGGCTCTGGGCGTCCGCTACGTCTGCGGGCTCCTCTTCGCGATCCAGGACCGTCACCCGGGGCTCGTCGTCGACCTCAGCCTGTCCGACGCGCGCATCGATCTGGTGCAGGAGGCGGTCGACGTCGCGATCCGGCTCGGTCCGCTCGCCGACAGCACGATGCAGGTCCGGGCGCTCGGCCGGTCGCGCCGCCTGCTGGTGGCGTCGCGCGACTATCTGGCGGCGCGGGGCCGGCCCGAGCGGCCCGACGATCTCACCCGGCACGCGGCGATCCGCATGAGCAACGTCGCCGGGAGCGACGGGCTCGCCTTGCGCGGGCCGGACGGGACGACGGTCGCGGTGCCGGTCGGCGGCGGGTTGCTGGTCGATCACGGCCTCGCCGCGCGCGAAGCCCTGGCCCGGGGCCGCGGGTTCGCGGCGACGCATGTCTGGCTCGTCGACGACCTGCTGCAGGACGGGACGGTGGAGCCGATCCTGCCGGATTTCGCCCTCGAGCCGGTTCCCCTGTCGCTGCTGGTCGTACCCGGCCGAACGCGCATCCGGCGGGTGCGGATGCTGGTCGACGCGCTCGCCGGCGCGATGGCGACGGTGCCGGGCCTCGAGCGGGAGTGAGGCCGGGCGACCGGCTCAGCCCGCCTGCCGGAGCGACGGCGCCGGCCGCTCGACCTCCCCGGCCAAGGGGGCGGCGACAAGGGCGGCGACAAGGGCGGCGACCTCGGCGGCCTGGTTGCGGATGTCCGGCACCGCGACGCATTCCCACAAGCTGCCGCGCAGGAGCGGCCCGAGGGTCCAGAGCCGGCCGGCCTGCGGGCCGCGCAGGCGGTAATCGTCCCCTGCCGCGAGACCGAGCCCGAACGGGCCCGGCCGGGCGAGGCCGTTCGCGACGAGGCGGCGCAGCAGCGGGTCTCCGGTCTCGTCGACGCGCCCAATTCCGGTGGCGTCGATGATCCCCTGGACGGTGAGCGCCGCGTCCGGGCCGCCGCCCCGCGGCCGGATCGTCACCACCGCCTCGCTGGGGCCGTCCGTGATGGCGAGGATGCGCCCGGCCCGCACCTCCAGGCCTCCCGCTGCGATCTCGGCGGCGATCGCCGCGGCGGCGGGTGGGGCGGCCCGGTGGCGATGCACGTCCCAGAACGGCCGCAGGTGGCGCAGGAACCGGGCCTGCTCCCGGGGCGGCAGGCTGCGCCAGAGATAGGTGGTGATCGGCCGCAACGCGTCGATGACGTCGCGCCAGTCCCGCCCGGCCTGCCTCGCGGCCATGATCTCGGCCCGGATCCGCCGGGTCAGGCGCGTCAGGGAGGCCAGGTCGGCGGCGGCGAGATCGGGCACCGGCCAGGCCCGGGTCGGCGCATGGACCTTCGGCACCAGGCCGCGGCGCGACAGGGCGACGATGCGGCCCGAAAAGCCCCGCCCGCGCAAGGACGCCACCGCGTCGACCATGGTGAGGCCGGTGCCGACGACGAGGACCGGCCGGTCCGGGTGCAGCCGGCCGAACGCGTCCGGCCGCCACGGATCGAGCCGGTGGCGGCTCGGCGGCGCTCCCGGGCCGGTGAGGTTGCCCATCGCGAGCACAGCGCCCGCCACCGCGTAGGACGTCCCGCCCTCGGTGCGCAGCCGGTATCCGCCGGCCACCGGGACGAGGTCGGCGACGGCGTCGTGGACGAGGTGGAGCCGTGGCGCGCCCTCGCTGACGACCGCTTGCGTGAGCAGCTCGGCCAGGTAGCGGCCGTAGAGGGCGCGCGGCGCGAAGGTGCCGGCCGGCGTCGCGACGACGTCCGACGCCTCCGCCTCGGGCAGGCGGCCCAGCCAATCGGCGAAATGCTGCGGCCGGTCCGGATAGGCGCTCATGTTGGCGGCGCGCAGGTTGAGCAGGTGATCCGACGCCTGCGTGCCGTAGGCGAGCCCCCGTCCGAAGCGGCCGCCCTTCTCGCACAGCAGCACCGACCACGACCGGGGCAGGGCGGCGAGGAGGTGGAGTGCCGCCATGCTGCCGCTGAAGCCGGCGCCGACGACCGCGATGACCGGGTTCATCCGAACACCCCTTCAGCCGGCGCGCAGCAGGATCGCGAAGGCGGCGAGGACCAGCGTGACGCAGAGCGCGACGGCGACGAGCCCGGGGCTCGGCTCCGACGGGTGAGGCATGGCGGGCACGGAGACGGCCGGATCCGGGTGCTGCGGCATGACGATCCTGTGAGCGGGTATGCAGGGTCTCCGAGGGTGTCCGTCAGCGTTCTTCAAGTCAACGAGATTGTTCTTTTTATAGAACGACAGGATCGCGATCGATGAACCCCGCCCGCCGGGCGAACGGGGAGGAATTTTCGTCGCGTCGTCACCCGAATCCGGTCCGGGCCGGTTCGACGCCGCGAGGGCCCGACCCGGACCGTGCGGCCTTCAGGGTACGACTTCGAGAGTGAGACCCCGAGAGTGAGACCTGGGCTGGACAGGAGGCGGCCGGCATCGTCTTCTGCCGCCTCAAGGACCATCGGGGGCGACATCATGCGCAGGGCCACGATCCACGGAGCGGCAATTCTCTGCCTGCTGCTGCCCGTCGCGGCGGCGGCGCAGACGGCGACGAACCTCGTCGCCCTCCAGGGTCTCGCCCCGGTCAGCGTCCTGCCGAAGACCTCCGAGGGGCGGGCGGCGCTCGCCGCCAACCTGCAGGTGACCGGCGACATCCAGTTCGGCACCCACCCGCAGCCGCATCTGCTGCCGCTGGACCAGCAGCGGCAGCTGGCGCTCCGCGACTGCTTCATCACCGACGGCAACGCCACCGAACTCGCCGACGGTCTCAGCAGCCGGCTCGGCGCGATCTACCAGGAGAAGGCGCGCTACGCCGATTACAAGACGTTCAGCAACGTGACGCAGACGGTGGCCGACCTGCTCGGCTACACCAACAACATCACGAAGTCGGATTCGAATTCCGGAAAGTACTTCTTCGCCAACGGCACGACCGACGGAAAGACTCCCGTCTCGGAGGCGGCTGCCGGCCTCTTCGGGGCGCGGGGCGGCGTTCCGGACGTGTTCGGCAAAGCCTATGACCGGCAAGCGGGCAGCAAGGGGGCCGACGCCTTCGGCGATTCCCGCCCGTTCCAGACCCTGCCGCGCCTCTATGCCTATCGGGGCGACGATTATTTCGGCCGCACCTCGCACAGCCTGGACTGGCTGCACGGGCCGAGCCAGAACCTGACCGACAGCCCGTCCTATCCGAGCGGTCACACCACCTACGGCTACACCGAATCCCTCGTCCTCGCGCTGCTGGTGCCGGAGCGCTACCAGCAGATGATCGTGCGGGCGGCCGAGTACGGCAACAACCGCATCGTCGTCGGCGCGCATTACGCCATGGACGTGCTCGGCGGGCGCGCGGTGGCGCTCCACGCGGTCGCGCATCTGCTGGCCAACGATCCGGCCTATGTCGGCCAGATCCGCAAGAATCCGGCCATCATCAACGAGATGAGCCGCCAGACCAACGACGCGGTCGCGATCACCGATTACCGCGCGGCCCTGGAGGCGGCGCGCAACGACCTCGCCCTCGTGCTGAAGGATGCCTGCGGCGACGCGGTCGCGGCCTGCGCGGCCACCGATACCGGCCGGTTCCGGGATGCGGCGGCCAACGAGGCCTTCTACAACACGACGCAGACCTACGGCCTGCCGGTGGTCCACGCCGAGACCGCCAACACGGTCGAGGATGTGGGCAAGCTCGCGCCGGAGGCCGGCCACCTGCTCACTGCGGCCTTCCCGTCCCTGAGCCTCGCCGAGGCGAACGCCATCCTGACCGAGACACAGGGGCCCGGCGGCGGCTTCCTCGACGACGGCTCGGCCTTCGGGGTCTATTCGCGCTTGAACCTCTACGCCGCCGCCGGCAAGGCCGCGTCGCTCGCCGCCTCGCGGCGGCCGCAGCAGCAGACGACCCGCTGAACCCCCCGACCGGTCTTGCCGACCTTCCCCGATCCGCCCAGCAGAGCCCGCGATGCCCAGCCTCCTCGACCCGATTCGCCTCGGCGCGCTCGACGCGCGCAACCGGGTGCTCATGGCGCCGCTCACCCGGGCGCGGGCGACGCGCGACCACGTGCCGACCACCGTGATGGTCGATTACTACGCCCAGCGCGCATCCGCCGGCCTCATCATCTCCGAGGCGACCGGGATCAGCCCTCAGGGGCTCGGCTGGCCCTATGCGCCCGGGATCTGGAGTTCCGAGCAGGTCGAGGCCTGGCGGCCCGTCACCGCCGCCGTGCACGCGGCGGGCGGCAAAATCGTGTCGCAGCTCTGGCATATGGGGCGGGTGGTCCATCCGAGCCTGCCCGGGCGCGGCCAGCCGGTCTCCTCCTCGGCGACCACCATGCCGGGCCTGGCGCGCACCTACGAGGGCAAGGCGCCCCATGTCGAGGCGCGGGCCATGACCGAGGACGACATCCAGGCCGTCCTGGAGGATTACCGCAAGGCGGCCCGCAACGCCCTCGAGGCCGGTTTCGACGGGGTGCAGATCCACGCCGCGAACGGCTACCTCATCGACCAGTTCCTGCGTGACAACGCGAATTTCCGCACCGACCGCTACGGCGGTTCGATCGAGAACCGGATCCGGTTCCTGCGCGAGGTCGCGGCGGCGGTGGCCGACATCGTCGGGCCGGACCGCACCGGCGTGCGCCTGTCGCCCAACGAGGAGCGCCAGGGGGTGAACGACAGCAACCCCGAGCCGCTGTTCGAGGCGGCGTCGGTGGCCCTGTCGGAGATCGGCGTCGCCTTCCTGGAGGTGCGCGAGCCAGGCTTCGAAGGCACCAACGGCAAGGCCGAGCGCCCGCCGGTGGCGCCGCGGATGCGGGCGGCCTTCCGGGGCGCCTTCGTGCTCAATTCCGACTATGACGGCGCGCGGGGCCAGGCCGCCCTCGATGCCGGCGAGGCCGACGCGATCTCGTTCGGCCGCCCCTTCATCGCCAATCCCGACCTGCCGCGCCGGATCGCGCAAAACCTCCCGCTCGCCGCCGACGACGCCGAGACCTGGTACACCGGCGGGGCGCAGGGCTACGCGGATTACCCGCCGGCCGCGTGAGGCGGCGAGGTGGTGGGATCGCCGATCCCGCCCGCAGGTCCCGGGCTCGCCCGGGACCTGTCGAGGACAGGATGACGCCGCGGTGTCCGGGCCGATCCGGCCCGGACCGCCTACACCACCCGCAGCAGCACGTGCTTCTTGCGGCCGAAGGACAGCTTCACCACGCCCTCCGGGGTGACGTCCCCGACGCCGATCACCGCGCGCTCGTCGGTGACGGGTGCGTCGTTGACCTTGAGGCCGCCGCTCTTCACCTGGCGCCGCGCCTCGCTGGTCGAGGGGACGAGGGCCGCGTGGTCCGGTCCGAAGGCCGAGAGCACGCCGAGGCCCGCCTCGATCGCCGCGCGGGGCACCGCGACGCTCGGCAGGCTCTGGGCCAGCGCCCCCTCCTCGAAAGTGCGCCGCGCCGTCTCGGCGGCGGCCTCCGCCGCCTCGCGGCCGTGCAGCAGGGCGGTGGCCTCGGTGGCGAGCACCTTCTTGGCCTCGTTGATCTCCTGGCCGCCGAGCGCCTCGAGCTTCGCCACCTCGTCGAGCGGCATCAGGGTGAACAGGCGCAGGAAGCGGCCGACATCGGCGTCCTCGGTGTTGCGCCAGAACTGCCAGTAATCGTACGGGCTCAGCATGTCCGGGTTGAGCCAGACCGCGCCCGAGGCCGTCTTGCCCATCTTGGCGCCCGAGGCCGTCGTCATCAGCGGGCAGGTCAAGGCGTGGAGCTGCGGCGTGCCGAGGCGCCGGCCGAGATCGATGCCGGTGACGATGTTGCCCCACTGGTCCGAGCCGCCCATCTGCAGCGTCACCCCGTAGCGGCGGTTCAGCTCGACGAAGTCGTAGGCCTGCAGGATCATGTAGTTGAATTCCAGGAACGACAGCTCCTGGTCGCGCTCCAGCCGCAGCCGCACGCTGTCCATCGACAGCATCCGGTTGACCGAGAAGTGCCGGCCGATCTCGCGCAGCATCTCGATGTAGTTGAGCGTGGTCAGCCACTCGGCGTTGTCGGCCATCAGGGCGGCATGGGTGCCGGCCCCGAAATCGAGGAAGCGCGAGAAGGTCTTGCCGATCTCAAGCTTGTTGGCCTCGATCTGGTCGAGCGTCAGGATCTTGCGGCTCTCGTCGCGTCCCGACGGGTCGCCGACGCGCGTCGTGCCGCCGCCCATCAGCGCCACCGGCTTGCCGCCGGTCGCCTGGAGCCAGTGCAGCATCATGATCGAGAGCAGGTGTCCGATATGCAGCGACGGCGCCGTGCAATCGTAGCCGACATAAGCCGTCAGCCGGCCCTCGCGGGCGGCCTCGTCCACGCCCGCGAAGTCGGAGCATTGGTGGACGTAGCCGCGCTCCAGAAGGACGCGGAGGAAGTCGGAACGCGGCGCGAAGTCGGTGGGCGCGGCCATGGAACTCTCGATCAGTCTCGCGGGTGGGCGGCAGCGCGACAGCGCGGCGCCGCCATGCTAGCTCCGTCGGATTCGGAACGGGTCGGCTCATAGCAAAGCCGGCCCCGAAAGGCACGGGGGCGATTCGGAATGGCGATGCGGCGCGCGATCGGGCTGATGAGCGGCACCTCCCTCGACGGCGTCGACGTCGCGCTGATCGAGACCGACGGCGAGACGGTTCGGGTCGAGCGCAGCCATAACGGCTATCTCGAGCCGCTCGGGCCGACCGGCTACCGCGCCTATTCGGACGACGACCGGGCGCTCCTGCGCCAGGCGCTGATCGACGCCGAGGCGGTGACCGAGCGCAGCGAGCGCCCGGGCTGCCTGCCGGAGGCGGAAGACCTGGTGACCCGCCTCCATGCCGAGGCGGTCGAGAATTTTCTGGCCGAGAACGGCTTGAGCGCCGCCGACATCGACGTGATCGGCTTCCACGGCCAGACCGTGGTGCACCGGCCCGACCAGAAGATGAGCGTGCAGATCGGCGATGGCGCCGCCTTGAGCCGTCGCCTCGGCATCAAGGTGGTGTCGGACCTGCGCAACGCCGATATCGAGGCCGGCGGGCAGGGGGCGCCGCTGGTGCCGGTCTTCCACCGCGCGCTGGCGCAAGCCTCGGGCTTCACCGACAGCCTCGGCATCCTCAATATCGGGGGGGTGGCCAACGCGACGCTGATCGCCCGGGACGGAACGATCCTCGCCTTCGATACCGGCCCGGGCAACGCGCTGATCGACGACTGGATGCGCGAGCGCACCGGCCATGCGCTGGACGACAACGGCCGCACCGCCGCCCGCGGCCGGCCCGACGAGCCGCTGCTCGCCTGGCTCCTGATCCACCCGTTCTTCTCGCGCAAGCCGCCCAAGTCCCTCGACCGGAACTGGTTCTCGCACAAGCTCGCCGGCCAGCTCTCGACCGAGGACGGGGCCGCGACGCTCACCGCCTTCACGGCCCGGGCCGTCGCCCGCGCCCTCGACCACGCCTCCGACCCGCCGACCCGCTGGATCGTCGCCGGCGGCGGGGCCCGCAACGGCGAGTTGCTGCGCCAGCTCAACTACTATCTGCGCGCCGAGATCACGACGGCGGACGCCATCGGCTGGTCCTCCGCCTTCCTGGAGGCCCAGGCCTTCGCGTATCTGGCGGTGCGGTCGCTGGAGGGTCTGCCGATCACCTTCCCGTCGACGACGGGCGTGAGCCAGGCGATCACCGGCGGGGTGCTGGCGCGGCCGGAGGGCTGACCCGCGTCCCGCAGGATCGCTTCACCGCGACGGCACCCATTGCCGCGACAGCGCATAGAGCCGGTGCCCGAACGACCAGGTCCGCAGGAAGCGCCGGACATAGCGCACGGGATCGTCGGCGAGGCGGCAATGCCGCCGTAAGGTATCGCGCGCCGCCTCCGCGTCGCCGCTGTCGAGCAGCTGGCGGGCGTATTCGAGCATCAGGAAGTTGCGGTAGCGGCCGGCGGAGCGCATGAGGTGGGGCGGCACCGCGCCGTGGCGCAGGAGGGCCGTGAGGGTCCGGTCGAAGGGCGGCGGCAGCGGGCGCCGGCGCAGCTGACCGGCGAGCACGCTGGTCGGATGGCCGTCGCGGTAGACGGCCGTCGGCTCGGCGACGTAGCGGAACGGTCCCTCGAAGGCGAGGCGGCACCAGGTGTCGGTGTCCTCGCCCATCACGGCGCCGACCGGGAAGAGGCCGGCCCGGATGAGCGCGGCCCTTTCCACCATGAGGCTGCTCGGATGCACGGCATAGGGGTAGGTCGCGAGCACGAAGGCGAAGACGTCGTCGACGCGCTGGTCCGGCACGTCGGTCTTCATCACCGGCGCTGAGCGGCTGGCCAGCAGGTGGTTGGCGAAGACCGCGACCGCATCCCCCGGGAGCCGGCCGCCATCAGGTTCTCGAGATGCCGGCCGGCCCAGATGTCGTCGGCGTCGAGGAAGGCGATCCAGCCGCTCCGCGCCGCGGCGACGCCCCGGTTGCGCGCCGCCGAGGAGCCGGCATTGGCCTGGCGGATCAGGCGGATCCGGGGATCCGTGAACGCCGCGACGATGTCGCCGCCGCCATCGGTCGAGCCGTCATCCACGACGATCAGCTCGAAGTTCGGGAAGGTCTGCCGGAGAACCGCCTCGACGGTCTGCCCGATCACGTCCGCCTTCTGGAACAGTGGGACCACGACGGAGACGGCGGGAGAGGGAGAGGAGGCCATGGCGGAATTCCCGGCTGGGGCGCGAGAGGCCGCGCCGCGTCCGGCTCCTGATTAGCAGGCAGGCCAGCGCCGGAGAGCCGCACCTTCCGGCCACCGGCCACCGGCCGTAAGGGCGAGAGGGGATACGGCGAAGGGTGGAGGTGGTCCGCACCGGGGCAGCCGCGCCCCTGGCAGCGGCCGCTCGGCGCCGCTTGTCGCCGTCCTCTTCTGGCGCCGTCCTCTCCTGGCGCCGTCGCCGCGGCGCGGCCGATCGAGGTCGGGCCGCAGCCGCGGAGTTCAAGGTAGCCGGCCACGCGTTGGGATTCTGGGACAAGAGATTGGGACGCTGCGGCGTTTCCCGGGTCCGGCATCCATGTTTGAACTAACGCCGTCGCCCACCTGCATCGGCACACGGACCATGTCGAACAAAAGCTTCTCCCCGATCCCGGCTTGGCTGCGCCGGCGCGGCTATTCCCCGCGCGCGAAGCTGGCGATCGCCTCCGCGGTCGAGCGTTCGGCCGCCCGCCGGCGCGAGGCTGCGGACTCGGAGAGCCGCTGCCAGGTCATCCCGTTCCCCAAGCGTCCGCTGCCGCCGGTCCCGCGCGACGCGCTGGGCGCCGCCTGACGCGAGGCCGGGCGAGAGCGGCGCGGATCGCGCACCGCCCGGCATACCTCGCGGGCTGCCTGCCTCGGTCGACCCAATGCATATCTCCTCGTCATTCCGGGCCCGCGCAGCGGAACCTGGGATGACGGAGGGCTTCAGCTGATTCGCCTCACGCGGGCTTGCCCGCCAGCAGGTCGCGCAACGTGGTGATGGTCGAGGCATCGGCCACCCCGTCGATCCGGGCCGGGCGGAAATGGCGCTGGAACGCGGTGACCACGGCCTTCGTCCGTGCGTCGAACGTGCCGCTCACCGGCACGTCGTAGCCGTAGAGCGCGAACATCGATTGCAGCGCCTCGATCGGCTGGCCGGCATCGCCCTCGGAAAAGAAGCGCCCGTCGCGGATCGGGACCGGCGGCACCCAGCGGCCGATGCCGTCCCGATGCAGGGTGTCCCACGGAAAGCTCTCGCCCGGATCGATCTTGCGCTCCGGCGCGATGTCGGAGTGAGCCAGCACCCGGTCGGCCCGGATCGGCCAGCGCCCCAGGATGTCGCGGCAGAGCGCCGTCACGGCCGCCATCTGCGCCTCCGGATAGGGCGCGAGGCTGCCATCCTCGGCGTGTCCCGGATGCGCGATCTCGATCCCGATCGAGCGCGAGTTCATGTCCCGCACTCCCTCCCAGGCCGAAACGCCGGCGTGCCAGGCCCGGCGCGCCTCCGGCACCATCTGCACCACCCGGCCCTCCTCGAAGACGAGGTAGTGCGCGGAGACCTTGGCGAGCGGGTTGCAGAGCCGCAGCAGCGCCTCGGGGGCGCTCGCCATGCCGGTATAGTGCAGGATCAGCGCGTCGACCGGCAGGGTCCGCTCGTCGTGATTGGGGGAGGGCACCACCTGGGTGGCGACCGGGCTGTCGGGGGTGAGGCTCATGCAGGGGCGAGGCTCTTCAGCTCAGGCGCCGCTCGGCGGCGATGCGGTCATAGGCGGCGTTGATGGCGGCGAGCCGCCGTGTCGCGATGGCGACCGCGGCCGGCGGCAGGCCGCGGGCGATCGCCCGGTCGGGATGGTTCTCGGAGACGAGGGCTCGGTAGCGCGCCTTCAGCTCGGCATCGGTGAGGGAGCGGGCGACGCCCAGCACCTCGTAGGGATCGTCGGCGAGGCGCAGGTGCCGGGCGGTGATGGCGGCGAGGCGCGCCTCGTCGAAGCCGAAGATCGCCGCCACCTCGGCGAGGTATCGCGCCTCGCTCTCGTGGATCGCGCCGTCCGCCTTGGCGATGTGGAACAGGCCGTCGAGGACGTCCTCGAGCAGGGCCGGCTCATCGTGGAAGGTGTCGGCGACCTGGCGGGCATAGCCCTCGAAGCCGCTGGTGGTGCGCTTCGCGAGGTCGAACAGCCGTTCGATTCCGGCGCGCTCGTCGTCGGGCACCTGCACGATATCGGCGAAGGCCGCGACCTCGGTGGGCGTCACCACCCCGTCCGACTTCGCCATCTTGGCGGCGAGCGCGACGAGCCCGGTGGTGAACACCACCTCCCGGGGGGTAGGCCCGAACAGCGAGCCCTCGCGGTCGAGGAGGAAATGGCCCGCCACCGCGCCGATCAGCGCGCCGAGCGGACCGCCGGCGGCCAGCCCGATGCCCGCACCGCCGAGCTTGCCCCACACGCCCTGGGTCACGCGCGCCTCCGGATCTCGGGACAGAGCACGGCCAATCGGGGGAGGCGTCTCGGGTTCCGGCAAGCCAGGGTCCGGCAAGCCAAATTCCGGCAAGCCAGGCGGTCCCGGGGAGGCAAGGGCGTCGTCGCAGGCGTCATGGCGCCCTTGTAGCGTCCCCGAGCCGCCCGCGGAATGTGGTAGCGCACCCGGCGAATCCGCCGGGTGCGCTCAGGCGAGGCCGATCAGCGGCAGTAGACGTTGCCGTAGGGATCGCGATAGGTGCCGTAGGGGCACTGCGGCGCGGTGGCCGCGCCGACCACGGCGCCGCCGGCCGCGCCGATCAGGCCGCCCGCGAGGGCGCCGCTGGCCCGGCCCGTGGCCGCCGCGCCGACCGCGGCGCCCGTCAGGCCGCCGAGGGCGGCGCCGCCCGCGGCGCGGTCGCCCGGGGTGTTGCAGGCGCCGAGCGACAGCGCCATGGCGCCAGCGAGCGTGGCGGCGATGAGCTTCTTCATGGAATTCTCCCCTCGTGCATGTCGCGGTCCGGAACCGGGTCGTCGACCCCGCACCCTGCCTCCGAGCTTAGCCGTATCGCGGCTGAACGCCAAATGAGCTTGGCCGTCGGATGGTTCCCGGGCGCCAGGCCGGGCGGGACACGAAACGCGGAGGTGCGGCGCCAAAGCCACAGGGGGCCCTGCCACCGGACCGGCAAATGCTCTACAGGGGGGGGCGAAATTCCCGGCATGACCGCGAGGACCCGATGCAGCGCGCCACCACCATCGTCCGCAAAGCCGCCGTGCGCCCCGACGCCGTCGCCGACGAGGTCGCCCTCGACCACGCCGCCCGCTCCCGCCGCCGCGCCGAGCTGACCGCCGAGGGCGGCCTCGCCATCCGGCTCGACCTCGACCGGGCGACGACCCTCGAGGACGGCGACGCGGTGCGCCTGGAGGATGGCCGCCTGGTGCGCATCCTGGCCGCCCCGCAGGCGCTGCTCGCGGTCACGGCCGAGAACCCGGTCCGCCTGACCCGCCTCGCCTGGCAGCTCGGCAGCAACCACGTCCAGGCCGAGGTGACGCCCGAGGCGCTCTACGTCCTCGACGATCCGGTGGTGGCTGAGCTGATCCGCGGCCAGGGCTGCAAGGCCACGGCGCTCCGGCGCCCGTTCCGTCCCGAGAAGGAGGCGGCGGCGCACGACCACAGCACCTGCGGCCACGATCACCATCATCACGATCATGGGCACGAGGCCCAGGCCCATGGTCACCACGATCATGACCACCATGGCCACGACCACCATGCTCATGACCATGCTCACGGGCATCACGACCACGCCCATCACGACCACGGCCACAGCCACGACCGCAAGCATCATGGCGATGATCGCGGGCACGTCCACGGCCCGGGCTGCCAGCACGGCCACTGACCGCGGTCCCTGCGCCGTTCCTGACCAGTCCGGCGCGGTCGTCCGGTCCCCCCGGTCGCCCGCCGCCGGGGTGGGATGATCCGTCGTCTGCCGGGCGAGACTTCGCTCGTCCGGCAGGCATCCTGCGCCGGGGGCCGATGCCGGCCGCGTCACTGCCCGTCCACTCGGCTCGACGAGCCGCGACTTAGGATTTTTGTGCGGTGCAAAATCAATCCTTCGGCGAAGTCTTAAGTCGGACTTAAGCCGGCTGTCATATCTTTGAGCCCGGTGACAGGAAGACCTGGGTCCACGGTCCGATGACGATCAAGGCGCGCCTCCTCTGCGGCTTCTCGGTGATGCTGGCGCTGACCGCCGGCGTCGCCGCCTCGGGCTGGGTCAGCCTCTCCGGCTTCGCCCAGCGCGTGGACACCGCGAACGCGGCGCAGACGCTCGCGGGCCGGGTGGGCGACCTCGCCCTGGCCGCCGAGCGGTCGCTGCACGATGCCACCGGCCAGGGGGAGCGGGCGGTGACGGACGGCCTGGCGCAGGTCCGCGCCGGCTTCCCCGCCGTTCCGGGCGCGGAGGCGATGGCCCGCGGCACGGATGCCTTCGCGCTCACCCGCACCGCTTACGCCGCCGAGCACGACCGCAAGGCGCGGGTCCAGGCCGCGCATCTCGCCCTGATCGGGGAGTTGCAGGCGGCGGCCAGCCGGATCGGCGAGGCGCAGCAGGCCCGCCTGGCGGCGGCGAGCCGGGCACTCCAGGAGAGCGTCGAGGCGCTCAAGGAAGCCGCCACCGCGGGCTCGCTCGCGGGCTCCGCGGTCCGCGGCGCGCTGGAGATGCGCAACAGCGAGCAGGCCCCCGGCGGCGACCGGGCGGCCATCGCCGAGCGCTACCGGCTCCTGTCGGCGATCCTGAAGCGCCTCGGCGGGCAGGACGCGATGCGGATCCCGGCCAAGGCCGCGATCGACGCCCTGGACGATTATTTCGACGCGATCGACCTGCCGCCGGAGGAAGCGGGGCGGGCCGAGACGATCACGAAGTCCTTCGCGGCGATCATGGCGGCCCTGCGGGAGGTCGAGCAGGTGCAGAGCGATGCCGGGAGCGCGGTCCAGGCCCGGTTGCAAGCGGAGCAGGACCGGGTCGATCGGGCGGCGGCGCTCCTCGGCGCCAGCGCGCAGGCGATCGACGCCTCGAAGTCGCTCCAGATCGCCGAGACCGCCCTGTTCTCGGCCCGGGACGAAGGCGCGGCGGTCGTCGCCAGCGCCGACGCGCTGATGAAGGCGGTCGAGACGATCCTCCGGGTCGAGACCGACCCGGCCGTGCGGCAATCGATCGAGGACCTGATCGCGAAGGTGCGGGACATCAAGGGCCAGGTGCCGGGGATCGTGGCGGCGAACGGCGCGCAAGCCGCGATCCTGCGCGAGCGCGACGGGCACCTGGCCTCCCTCGTCGTCGCCGCCCACGCGGCGGGCGACGGCGAGCTCGCCCGGATCGGGTCCGAGCGGCGCGCCGCCGAGATCCTCCTCCTCGTCGGCGTGGCGCTGGCCGCCTCCCTCGGCATCGCGGCGGCGTTATGGCTCGCCCGCGGCATCGTGCGGCCGATCGGGCAGCTCGGCGCCGCGATGCGTGCGCTCGCGGCCGGCGACCTCTCGGTCGCGGTCCCGGCCCGGGAGCGGCGCGACGAGATCGGCGGCATGGCGCGGGCGGTGGGCGTGTTCCGGGAGGCCCTCGTCGCCAAGGCGCAGAGCGACGCCGAAGCCGCGGAGGCGGCCCGGTCCGAGGCCGAGCGGGCACGCCGGCTCGGAACGCTGACCGCAGGCTTCGAGGAGACGATGGCGTCCTCGACCCGGGGCCTGTCGCAGGCCGCCGACACCATGCAAGGCACGGCCGCGTCGATGTCCGCGGCAGCCGCGCGCACCAACGTCCGGTCGGCGGAGGTAGCGGACGCCGCCGAGCGCACCTCGGCCAATGTCGAGACGGTCGCCGCCGCGACGGAGGAGATGGCGATCTCGATCCGCGAGATCGCCCGCCAGGTCGCGCATTCGGCCGAGATGGCGACGAACGCCGTCGGCCGCGCCCGGGAGACCGATGCCGTTATCGCGGCGCTTGCCGCCGGCGCTGAGCGCATTGGCGAGGTCGTAGCCCTGATCCAGGGCATCGCCGGGCAGACGAACCTGCTGGCGCTCAACGCGACGATCGAGGCGGCGCGGGCCGGCGAGGCCGGGCGCGGCTTCGCGGTGGTCGCCCAGGAGGTCAAGCAGCTCGCCGGTCAGACCGCCAAGGCCACGGAGGAGATCGGCGACCAGATCGCCCGCATCCAGGGCGCGACCCGCGAGGCCGTCGCGGCCCTGCAGGCGATCGGCGGGGTGATCGGCGAGATGTCCGAGATCGCGACCGGCATCACCGCCGCCATGGAGCAGCAGGGCGCGGCGACCCAGGAGATCGCCCGCAACGTCGGCGAGGCCGCACAGGGAACACAGGTGGTCTCGACCGGCATCCGCGACGTGCGCCGCGACGCGGAAGGAGCGGGCGAGGCCGCCGCCCGGGTGCTCGCCGCCGCCGAGGCGCTCGCCGGCACCGCGACGGGGCTGCGCGGGGAGGTGGATGCCTTCCTGGGCGGCGTGAAGGCGGCGTGAGGGCGGGGCGGCGTGCGCTCGTCGCTGCTCCTGTCCCATGACAGGCCGGGGGACCCGCGCCGTCGAGGCCGCGGTACAACCCGGGCGCCGATGCGAGCGGAGAGCTGTCTCTCGTGGAAGCGGCGATGCAGCACGGGACGGCGAACAGGTGACGGTCTCGATCGAGCAATCCGGCGTTTTCAGTCCCTGGCGCCTTTCCACAGCACCCATGATGGATGGGGCGGACTAAGGCGTTTTTGCCTATTGGTCTGAGTTAGAGATCTGTGTGCAGAAGCGGCCGACACTGGCCAAGATCGCGTCGGCTGACTTGGTCCAGACGAATGGCTTGGGATGAGCGTTGGTTTCGGCGATGTAGTCTCGGATCGCTGCCTCCAGGCCCTCTGTGCTGCTGAACGCACCGCGCTCCAGCCGACGCCGGCTCAGAACGGAGAACCAGCACTCCACGAGGTTGAGCCACGACGCGCTCGTCGGCGTGAAGTGGAGGTGGAACCGCGGATGCTGGACCAACCCGTCATGCACCAGGGTCGTCTTGTGCGTCTTCAGGTTGTCGAGCACGAGATGCACCTCCAGATCGCGTGCGACGCTGCTCTCGACCTGCTCCAGGAAGGCGCGGAACTCGACGCTGCGATGACGCGGCTTGCAGCTCCCGATCACCGTTCCGGCTTTCACGTCGAGGGCGGCAAACAGGTCGAGCGTGCCATGCGGGCGATAGTCGTGTGTCACGCGCTCGGCCTGGCCCGGCCGGAGGGGAAAGGCTGCAGCCGTACCCTGCACCGCCTGGATCTGCGGCTTCTCGTCGACGCACAACACCAGCGCGCGATCGGGTGGGGCCAGGGAGAGGCCGACCACGTCGCGCACCTTCTCCACGAACGCGGGATCCGCGGAGAGCTTGAAGGTGTCGGCTTGGTGCGGCCGCAGACCGAAGGCGCGCCAGATGCGTGACACCGCACTCTGGCTCATGCCCGTCTGGCTCATGCCCGTACGGCGCGCCATCGCGCGGGTGCTCCAGTGCGTGGCGTTGGCCGGTGCCTCTTCCAGAGTGAGAGCGACCAAGCGCTCGACGGCCTCGTCACCGATGCTGCGGGGCGCTCCGGAGCGCGGCGCGTCGACCAGCCCCGGCAGCCGATGCGCGGCGAAGCGGCTCCGCCAGAGCGCCACCGTCTGACGGCTGACCCCCAGTGCCGTCGCCACCCCCAGGTTGGTCGCGCCCGGTTCGGCACAGGCCAGGATGATGCGCAGGCGCGAAACCAGCGCCTGCCCGGTCCCGTGTCGGCGCAGCAGGCGCTGTATCTCACCTTGCGCCTGCTGGCTGAGATCGAGAGCGACTGCCTTTGGGCCACGCGACATGGCGCACCTCCATCAGGAAGCACCCAACGATCCGCCCACCCGGCTAAAGTGTCAAACCTCTTCGAACTCAGACCAATATCACTACTTTGGCAGATTGCCCTTAAGGTGGCTGGTCGGGGGCGGCATCACAATGCGGGCATCGCTGCGGCGATGGCCGGCTGAGATGGTCCAGGATGGCTTGGCGGATGACCGGCATCGAGATTACGCTAATTGCACCGGCACTCTCGAGCACTGGAGCATCTATCGGACAGCTAGCGTCAGCGTGCATCGTTTGAGAGAGTGCGGTCAGCCTGCAGCGAGTGCGTCAGGCCGCCGTTCAAAACCTTCGACCTAACCGGATGAACTCGCAACACGCGACCATCCATGCCAGGATTGATGCGACCATTACGGCAGTCGGGATCGAGCCTCGACGGAAGCGTGAATTCCAATTTATCAGTGCTACTGCGCAGTGAATCGAAATTAGTTTACTACTACGATATAAACCAAAAAACTCAAATTGCCTATTTGTCATTAACCGCTAATTAATCTTAAAATTTCATATTACAATGGAAGGTTGCGTATGCATGCCTTATCGTCGAATTCGCGAGTTTGAATACCGTATCTGATGCTTTCTCGATGAGATGTCTGTGTCACTTGAGATGCACGCTTCCTTCCTGGTCGACACCGATCGCGAACACAATTCTCTCGACGCGAGTTTGAGGGCGCGTGTGCGCGTGGAGCAGTTCGACGTCGCCCTCCGTCTCGTTCCCTTCACCGTACTCGTCAGCCTCAGTGTCGTGCAGGTAATCGTCTACCTGTTCTGGATCCCCGCCAATCGGGCGTACCTGGCTGGGTTGGAGGCCGCCATCCTGCCGCTGGCGATCGCTGTGCTCCACCAATGCTGGCTCTGGCGTTCGCGTCCCAAGCCGCGTGAAGTGGTCGGCTCCTTCGTCCGTCTCGCCGTCTCGGCCGCGTACGCGTATGGCTGTCTCCTCGCCTCGATCCCCGTCATGCTGTTTGCTGGCGCGGATTCGCACGGCCGCCTCCTCATCGCCGCCAGTTGTGCAGGACTGATCGCAACAGGCTTAAGCGCGGCCGTGCTGCCGCGCATCGCCGTCGGGTTCTCCGGCCCCATCATCGTCGGATCATTCTTCGGACTGGCGGCAACCGGGGAGTTATTCTATACCTACGTTGCTATCCTTCTTGCATTCTATGCCGCATTCATCGTTTTTACGATCGTTCATCTCAGCCACCTCGTGACGATGCGCGTTGTTGCACAGGTCGACTTGGAGCGTCAGCAGGAATTTACACACTTGCTGCTCAACGATTTCGAGGAGAATGCCAGCGACTGGCTCTGGGAAACGGACGCCGAACTCCGCCTTCAACATGTGTCGACGAGGCTGATCGAGGTCGCCCGCTCGTCGGAGCGCCAGCTTCTCGGCTTACCCCTGGAACGGCTGCTGCTGCCCGCGACCGCTCCGCCCGATGGGCATCCAAGCATCGCCCTCTGGACCTGCATCGCGGAGCGTCGCGCGTTTCGCAACCTCATCCTTCCGCTCACCATTGCGGGCGAGCAACGCACATGGGTGGTGAGTGGAAAGCCGACCTTTACCGATGGTGTCAGCTTTGCGGGGTATCGCGGCGTTGGGTCCGATGTGACGGAGAAGCGGCGCTCGGAGGAGCGCCTATCGTATCTCGCGATGCACGACTCGTTGACCGATCTCCCGAATCGAGTCCTGTTTCAGAAGTTTCTGGATCATGCGCGTGATCAGCTTGCAGCGTCGGAGAGATTCGCCGTGCTCGCTCTTGATCTTGACGAGTTCAAGAGCGTGAACGACACATTCGGGCATGCCGCTGGCGACAAGCTGCTTCGGGCCGTTGCCGAACGCCTGCAGGCCTTTAAGTCGTCAGACGTGCAACTCGCCCGGCTCGCAGGAGACGAATTTGCGGTTCTGGCGACCGGGAAGGCGGCGCGGGACCGCCACACTCTCGCGGTCCTGGCGAGCGATATCGTCACAGCGGTCAGTTCGACTTTCACCATCGAGAGCATCCGATTGAACATCGGGGTCAGCATCGGCATCGCTGTCGCTCCGCAGGACGGCGATTTGGAGATCATGCGGCGAGCCGATCTCGCATTATATCGAACAAAGAGCGAGGGCCGCAGCGGTTACTGCTTCTATGAAGCCGAAATGGATGAGCGGATCGAGGCACGTCGTGCATTGTCAACCGATCTCAGGGGCGCTCTCGACCGTAATGAGTTCCTGCTCTACTTCCAGCCCATTGTGACGAAGGAAGGTCATCTTCGGTGTTTCGAAACGCTCCTGCGCTGGCAGCACCCGACGCGCGGCTTCGTCTCACCTGCCGAATTCATTCCTCTGGCCGAGGAAACGGGCATCATCATTCCCATGGGCGAATGGATCCTGCAGCAAGCCTGCACGATCGCGAAGCAGTGGCCGGCCGATGTCAGCGTCGCTGTCAATCTGTCACCAATCCAGTTCCGCCACTCGGATCTGCCGCTTCTGGTGCGGTCCGCCCTACGCGAGAGCGGCCTGGCGGCCTCGCGACTCGAACTGGAGATCACGGAGTCGGTGTTCCTCGAGGCAACACCTGCCGTCAAGGTCACGCTCGCCGAACTGCGGGAGATGGGTTTAAGTCTGTCCCTGGATGATTTCGGAACCGGATATTCCAGCTTGAGCTACCTTCGACGCCTTGCTTTCGATAAGATCAAGATCGATCAGAGTTTCGTAAGAGATCTTCCGCACGAACACAGCGGCGCAGCAATCGTCCGTGCGATCATCGATCTGGCAACGAGCCTGAAAATGACCGTGATCGCCGAAGGGGTCGAGACGGAAGCGCAGCGTCGGTGCCTGGCGAGCTTGGGCTGCCACGAGCTTCAGGGTTACCTGTTCAGCACACCCGTTCCGGCCGAAGAGACCAAGATCCTGACGAACAGGCTGGGACTGCGACGCGGGAAGATCCATGCCGCCTGATACCACGGCGACGTTGCCAGCGGCGCATCATCGCCGGTGCCGATCCAGGCTTAGTGTAGCTCACAAAACTCCCGCTGCACCGGCGCCGCCACAGCGAGCGACAAGAGGGACCGGGAGTTTTGTGAGAGACACTTAGCCAGCGCCGTCGAACACGTCCGTTGGACGACGCTGGCGTATACGAGGTGGCCTAGGCGCCCGGGCTCTTGACGGGCAAGGCATGTGGCGCGGGCGAAGCCGCATGCGGAGAACTCTTGGGCCAATACGGAAGAAAGCCCTCGATAATGGATCGTGGAATATCCAGCGGACGATATTGCGTCGCGTCCACGAACATCAGGGACTGTTCCCCTCTCCCAAGCAAGCCGTTGATTTCGCTATGAATCTCATGCGCTAGCGTGACAAATTTCCGGTTGTGGCTGGCAATGCGGACGCGAACCGAGATTGGCTCGAACTCGACCGCTTCTCGTCGGAAATCATGCTGGAATGTCTTTGTCAACACGTAGAATTCGGTCGATTTCAAATTGAAATCTGGCATGCAGGTATTGAAGAACAGTTCCCGCGCCTTGCCTACCCAGCGAACATAGTTCGCGAAATAGATATTTCCGACTGAATTGGTGTCGTCGTAGGTGGGAACCAACCTCAGAACGAACCATTGTCCGTCGAAGCCGTGCGAGGTGATCCCTTCATTCCGCGAGACGGTCATCACGATTGTCCTCGCAGCGGTCTCGTCCGTCAGTACCGGTGCACCTGCTGCCGGCTTGCTGCCTCGTCCAGCCAGTTCGGCCATCATCGGCAGCGCACCGACGAGACCGGCGAGCGGCGCGATCGCCAGTAACGACCAGCTCGGCGCGATGTAACCGGTGAAGAAAATGAGGGCAGAGGCCAGACCGATCATATAGCAGAGGACCGGGTCGTACCGCCGGGATGCACCAAGCGTCTCGCAGACGAGGCAGGCCGCCCCTCCGACGAGGATCGTCGCGAAAGGCATCATCAAGTACATCAGCGACAGATTGATCTGGGCCGCAACGACCGCAGCGGAGAGAGCCGCGATCAGGGTCCAGATCGGAGACGACACCAGAGCCGCCGGCACGAACGCGAGGAGCGGAGAGTTGCTGCGCGTCGTAACGGACGCCATCAGCCACCGCGTCGCGCAGTAGAAGCTGTCGATCGTGGTAGCCGCTGCCACGGCGGTCCAGATCAGGAACGCAACGGTCACGCCGGCCGAGCCGTCTCGTGCGATCGCCTGCGCCAAGGCGGTGTACGCCCCAGGCAAGCCATCGGACGACACGACCGGCTCACCGAGGCCTGCCGTGGCCGCGAGCAGAGCGTTCATCGTCAGCAGGCCGAGGAAGAGGATCGCTCCGGTCGCGTAGGACAGCCGGACGGAAGCACCTGCGCGCCGGATCTCGACCGCGCGTTGCCACTGCTGCACGTCCATCCACGGACCGAGCAGGAAGCCTACCAGCGAGGGAAGCGCGAGACCGTAGAAGCGCTCGTCGAAGGACGACAGCGGAACTCCCAAGCCGCTCGACTCGGTCGTGAGCCCCACGAGCATCGCGACGCCGGCGCAGATCAACGGGATCAGAGCGACGCCATGCAAGATCTTGATGCCACGAAGCGGCATGGCGTGCCCAAGCGAGGAGGCCACAAGGACGAGCCCGATCACGCCCATCGCGGCGTCGCGACCGACTACGGGTGCCCAAGCGTAAGCCGCGAAGCCGAAGATCGTGATTGCAACCGCGAGGAACTGGCAAGCAAGGAAAAGAACGGCGTAAGGCCCTTGAATGGCAGCCGCAATCTTATCAGGATTTCGCCTCGGAGCGCCGAGTATCCAGCCAAACAGACCAAGCCCAGCTGCATTTGGTAGTGCAAATGACAGAAATCCCATCCATCCATATAATAAAGTAACATGGATCGAGTAGAAAAATCCGAGCCCCCAAAACCACGATAAAGCGATTGTAGGCGCCCAAGTCGCTGAGCGAAGAAACTGAGACAGCATGCTGTTCTACGATGCCATGATGCGTGCTCGAACCTGGCGAGCTGAATCCGATGCAGGAATATGGAAACCTCGGATGGAACGTCGGCAAGACCGACGGCTTGCCACGGCGCCCGACCGATTGCTTCCACACCCTGTAGCTGTAGAGCATCTTTCCGCCTCAGGTAAGTCTGAAGCGGCCAATCTCGCCTATTGGCCTAACTTTAAATGTTTCGGTGTCATGCCGCCGGTCGTTTCAGGCCGTGATGGCTGGAATGCTCTGATCAGACAGAAATCTGTAAGATTTCGATGCAACTCAGCTTCGATCAGTTGCGCGGTTTTCCGCGGGCGTTCGCTGGATGCTCTCAGATGCCATTATTCGACACCGCAGAATAGAGTTTATCGTGTGCAATATCGGTAAAATCCGGGCATTTCATGCCCCGATAGTAGAATGAAAGCATCGTGAACAAACATATCACCAATCGATCTGGAAACGTTCGGTGCGCGGAAGCGGCAGAATGATTTACCTCGTACAAAGCGGGGCACCAGACCAGGCATTTTGATGGCGCCGAGAAGCCCTCAGCAAGCTTGAACGTCTACCATGCAAAGGATTGTTCTACGATGTCGGCGCGCGCCAGCGTTTCCACATAGCCTGATCCCTTAGCCACTGATGAGCGGCCCAGGTGCAGGATGTCACAGAGCGGCCGCGCTCACCCTCGGCGCGTCGCTCAACCGCGTCGTGAACCGCGGCGAGCGCATCTCGAACTTCGTCGACTCGGTGCGCTTCTCGACCAACCCCGCCCGCCCCGGCACCATGGCCACGCGCCCGAACCGGCAGTTGCAGGCGTCCATCGCCGCCATCAGCGCGCCGGACTGCTCCCGGTCGAGAGCGTCGAACAGAGGCCGGGGCGCCTCGTCGAGCGGCACGAGGTCGGGAGTGACAAGCCCTGCCTCGCTGTAGCGCCAAGGTGTCGGACGGAGCCCGGGAGTAGAGGCCAGGCCGAAGGTCAGGTCAACCGGCTCAAGCTCATCAAGCGCCAATGCTATGGACGGGCAGGCCTCGATCTCCTGAAATGCCGCATGGTTCTGGCGGCCTGATCCACGCAAAGTGAGCAAGATCCACAGAAAACCGGGCAATCCCAGTGAGCCTCGTCATTGGCGACGACGTGCCGTGGCCGGACGGGCGGGGCCCACAGCGGCCAGCAGCTTGAGCCCTTGGGCTCGGCGCATTCCAGCGCGAGATGGCATCAGCGCGTCAGTTCGGCCAGCCGCTCTCTCCCAGCGCTCAGGGCTTGCTCGACTGAGAGGAAGGCGACTGATGACTCTTCCCAGAACATGGACTGAGTACCATGGATTGACCAGAGAAACCGCGTGCGGTCTTGCGGAGAAGGGCGAACGCTCATGCGATAGGCGGGATGAATTTCCGACATACCATCTCCTCCCGACAAACATGCTTAGTTAGCAATCGCGCGGACAACTGAAAGCCACCGATTGCCTCTGGATTGAAGCAGGGCCTAAGTAGAGAGTCAATTCCGCCGATGGTGGAGTGACACTCGCATGGAAAAAAACCCCGCTCGGTGGCTGCCGGCGGGACTGAAGGCGGGGTCTCGGGTCTTGAAGATCCATCAGCCAACGGGCGGACAGCGGGTGGGTTCCGGGTTCAAGGGCAGAACCCAATCAGCTTGACCACGCGAGGGGCTGCTTGCGCCGACTGGCAGACGAAACTGCGCGTAGCCCCCGCCACCCCGGCCCATGCGACAGCCGCAGCCGTATGTTTCAGGAGCGCGCGGCGCGAGAGGGCGGCGCTGAGGGCGTCGGCGAACGGACTGCAAGCGAAACACATGGATTGTCGCTCCCCAAAGGATTGATCGTGTCGCGCTTGTCAGCCTCTGGGTCGGAACAGGGCGACCAATGAAGGCGACATACCCAAAAAATAACACCTATATCCGGTTATACTTTGAACTATGTCAATATCGGCAACGTCGGGGCTGCCGTCACAAGAGCGCGTTCTCGCTGCACGTCGAGGAGCCTCCGTTCCTGGCGCGACCAAGACCAACAAGCTGAGCTGCTGGACTCTCCGCTTCGGAGAAGCCGCCAGGGTCGGCGGAGCGTGGTCCCCCACGGACCCGTCCTTGCGCTTGCGCTCGACGATGGTACCCACGACGCCCGCATGCGCGGTACAGCATGGGTCCCTGGCGTGCAGCATTGCTGTACTCCGGGCAAGAAATGGGCTCAAACCGTCCGATACAGCGGCAAATCGGACAGCGCGAAGGTCGAGCTAGGTGTCTGCCATGGTTGAAAAAATGGTCAATTTCAGTCCCTGGCGCTTTTCCATAGCACCCATGATGGACTGGACCGACCGCCACTGCCGGGCCTTCCACCGCACCCTCACGGCCCGCGCCCTGCTCTATACCGAGATGGTGACGACCGGCGCCGTGCTGCATGGGCCGCGGGAGCGGCTGATCGGCTTCGACGCGGCGGAGCATCCGGTGGCGATCCAGCTCGGCGGGTCGGACCCGCGCGACCTCGCGGCGGCGGCGCGCATCGCGGAAGAGTTCGGCTACCGGGAGGTGAACCTCAATGTGGGCTGCCCCTCCGACCGGGTGCAGGACGGGCGCTTCGGCGCCTGCCTGATGCGGGAGCCGGCGCTCGTCGGCGAGTGCGTCGCCGCCATGAAGGCCGCGGTGTCCGTGCCCGTGACGGTGAAGTGCCGCATCGGCGTCGACGACCAGGACCCGGAGGCGGCCCTCGACGCCCTGACGGCGACGGTGCGGGCGGCGGGTGTCGACGCGCTCGTCGTCCATGCCCGCAAGGCCTGGCTCAAGGGCCTGTCGCCGAAGGAGAACCGGGATATCCCGCCCCTCGATTACGGCCGGGTCCACCGCCTCAAACGTGCCAACCCCGACTTGGCCGTCGCCCTCAACGGCGGCCTGCAGGACCTGGCGGCGGCGAAGGCGGAGCTGGAGCCGCGCGACGGCCTCGCCCTCGACGGGGCGATGCTCGGCCGCGCGGCCTATGCGGAACCCGCCCTGCTGCTGGGCGTCGATCCCGAACTGTTCGGGGAGCCGGCGCCGGTGGCCGATCCGTTCGCGGCCATCGAGGCCTACGAGCCGTATATCGCGGCGCGGCTCCAGGAGGGCGTGCGCCTGCACGCCATGACCCGGCACATGCTCGGCCTGTTCAACGGCCGCCCGGGCGCGCGGCCCTATCGCCGCCACCTCTCGGTCGCCGGCACGCGGTCCGACGCGGGCCTGCACACCTTGCGGGAGGCGGTGGCGTTCGTCTCCCGCGAGGCGGCGAGCGCGGCCGCCTGAGGACGGCGCGCGCCGTCAGCTTGGCAGCCGGCCGGTCCAGGGGCATGTTCGGTTCCGAACAGGCTCGCGCCCGAGGGTGGACGGACCGGATGATCGCACTCGATGACGGCGCCTCGGGCCCGCTCGGCGCCCATTTCGACGGGCGCGGGGTCAATTTCGCGCTGTTCTCCGCTCATGCCACGGCGGTGGACCTGTGCCTGTTCGACCCCACCGGCCGGGTGCAGACCGACGTAGTCCGCCTGCCGCGGCGCAGCGACGACGTCTGGCACGGCTACCTCTCGGGCGTGCTGCCGGGTCAGCTCTACGGCTACCGGGTGCACGGCCCGTGGGAGCCGGCGCGGGGCCACCGCTTCAACCCGCACAAGCTCCTCATCGACCCCTACGCCCGCGAGCTGCATGGACGGGTGCGCTGGCACGACGCGCTCTATCCCTATCGCCGCGGCAGCCACCGCGAGGACGTGCTCGACCGGCGCGACAGCGCCCCGATGATGCCGAAGGGCGTCGTCACCGCGCCCGAGGCGCCGGTCCACGACGATCCGCCGCTGCGCCACCCGCTCGTCGACAGCGTGATCTACGAGGCCCATGTCCGGGCCCTGACCCAGACCCATCCGGGCGTGCCGCTGCCCTGGCGCGGCTCCTACGCCGCGCTCGGCCATCCGGCGATCGTCGATCACCTCGTGCGCCTCGGCGTCACGGCGATCGAATTGCTGCCGATCCAGGCCTTCGTCGACGACCGCTTCCTGGTCGAGAAGGACCTGACGAATTTCTGGGGCTACTCGCCGCTCAACTACTTCTCCCCCGAGCCGCGCTATCTCGGGCCGGCGGGCGCCGCCGGTCTCAAGGCCGCGATCCGCCAGCTCCATGCCGCCGGCATCGAGGTGCTGATGGACGTGGTCTACAACCACACGTGCGAGGCCGACCATACCGGCCCGAGCCTGTCGTTCCGCGGCATCGACAATGCCAGCTACTACAAGCTGAATCCCGACGATCCGCGACGCGACATCGATTGCACCGGCTGCGGCAACACCCTCGACGTGGCGGTGCCCCGGGTGATGCAGATGGTGCTCGATTCGCTGCGCCACTGGGTCGAGGCCTACCGGATCGACGGGTTCCGCTTCGACCTCGCCTCGAGCCTCGCCCGCGCCCCCCACGACTTCACGCCCCGCGCCGCGGTGCTCCAGGCGATGGCGCAGGACCCGATCCTGTCGCGGGTTAAGCTCATCGCCGAGCCGTGGGATATCGGCATGGGCGGCTATCAGCTCGGCGGCTTCCCCGTCGGCTGGAGCGACTGGAACGACCAGTTCCGCGACGCGGCCCGCGGCTTCTGGCGCGGCGATGCCGGCCAGCTGCCGAAGCTGACGCAGGGGCTGACCGGCTCGAAGGAGATTTTTTCCGCTTCCGGCCGGGGCCCGGGGGCCAGCATCAACTTCATCGCCTCGCATGACGGCTACACGCTCGCCGACGTCGTCGCCTACGAGGAGAAGCACAACGAGGCCAACGGCGAGGGCAACCGCGACGGCCATGGCCACAACGTCTCGCGCAACTACGGCGTCGAGGGGTCAACGGACGATCCGGCGATCCTCTCGGTCCGGGCGCGCCAGAAGCGCAACCTGCTCGCCACGATCCTGCTCGCGCAGGGCGTGCCGATGCTGCTGATGGGCGACGAGCGCTCGCGCACGCAGGGCGGCAACAACAACGCCTATTGCCAGGACAACGCCACCTCCTGGATCGATTGGGAGAACGATCACGGCGACCCGAGCCTGACCGCCTTCGTGCGCAACCTGCTGGCCCTGCGCCGCGACCACCGGGCCCTGCGCCGCCGCAAGTTCCTCACCGGCGAGACCGTGGCGCCGGGCGGATTGAGGGACGTGCACTGGCTCTCGCCCTGCGGCGCCGAGATGGATGACGGCGCCTGGGGCGACGGCGAGCGCCGGGCCTTCGGCATGCAGATCGGCAACGACGCCCCCGACGGGCGCCGGCTCCTGATCCTCGCCAATGCGGGGGAGGCGGCCCTGGACTTCCGGCTCGCCCCGGTGATCGGGGGATTGTGGACCCCGCTCTTCGACACCACGGAGCCGGACGGACGGCCCGGCGGGCGGGAGAGCGTGAAGGCCGGCGGGACCGTCCGCCTGCCCGAGCGGGCGCTCCTCGTCATGGCGCGCAACGTGACGCGGCGCGGGGCCTGACGTCAGGCCGCCGCCAGCCGCTTGCGCTGTACCTTGCCGTTCGGGGTGCGCGGCAGCGTCTCCAGGAAGACGACCTCGCGCGGGCACTTGTAGGCGGCGAGCCGCTCGCCGCACCAGGCCAGCAGGGCGTCCCGCTGCGGCTCGGCGCCGGCTTTGGGCACCACGAAGGCGGCGATCACCCGCACGTCGTCGCGGACGGACAGCTCGGTCACCGCCACCTCCTGCACGTCCGGATGGGCGATCAGCACGCTCTCGACCTCGTTCGGCGACACCCGGTAGCCGAAGGCGTTCATGATGTCGTCGTTGCGCCCTTCGAACCAGACGTAACCGTCGGCATCGAGCGAGGCGAGGTCGCCGCCGGTGAACCAGTCGCCCCGCATCACCGCCGCCTCCTCCTCGGGGCGGTTCCAGTAGCCGAGCATCAGGGCCGGGTCGGAGCGGTGAATGGCGAGCAGGCCGACCTCGCCCACCGGCAGCGGCTCCGGCGCCCCCTCGACGGGGAGGATCGCGACGCGCCGCCCCGGCTGCGGCCTGCCCGGGGAGCCGGGCTTGATCGCGACGCGCGGGCTCGTCGAGATGTAGGTCGAGATCTCGCTCATCCCGAGCGCCTCGTAGAGCGGCGTGCCGGTGGCCTCCCGCCACTCGGCGAGCAGCTGGGGCGAGAGCGCCTCGCCCGCCGTGATGCCGTGGCGCAGGGAGGAGAGGTCGTGGGCCGGGAGATCGGCGTATTTGAGGATCTGCCGGTAGAGGCTCGGCACCGCCGCGAACAGGGTGGCGCGGTGGCGGGCGATCAGGGCCGGCCACAGGGCGGGATCGCGCCGGCCGTTATACAGCACCGTCGTGGCGCCCCGTGCCCAGGGATCCTGGATGCCGACCCCGAGGGTGTAGGTCCAGTTCATGGTGCCGGCATGCAGCACCACGTCGTCCTCGCGCAGGCCGAGCCAGAAATCGTGCATCGGCCGCCGGCCCCAGATGGTGCGGTGGGCGTGCAGCACCCCTTTGGGCCGGCTGGTGGAGCCGGAGGTGTAGACCAGCGTCGCCGGATCGTCCGCGGCGGTGTCGGCGTAACCGTCGAGCGGAGGACCGGCACGCAGGCGGGCGATGTCGTCCCGGCGCAGCACGATCCGGCCGCGGCAAGCCTCCGGGTCGAGGGGGCAGTCGTCCGCGGCCGCGATCACCGCGGCGCCGGAATCCTGCATCAGGAACGCCGCCTCGCCGGCGGTGAGCTGGGGCGAGGAGGGCTGCGCCACCAGCCCGGCGGCGAGCGCCGCGAAGTAGGTGACGACGTAATCCGCGTCGTTGCCCATGCGGATCATCACCCGGGCGCCGGCCGGCAGGCCGAGCTCGCGCAAGCCCGCCGCGACGCCGCGCACCGCCCGGTCGACCTCGGCGAAGGTCATGATGTCGGTCCGGCCGTTGTCGCCGACCATGACCAGGGCCGGTTTGTCGCCCCGCACCCGGGCATTCGCCTCCAGGCAGTAGCGGGCGCCGTTGAAGCGGGGCGGCGGCTGGCGGTCGTCGGGCAAGGGGCGGCTCCGGATCGGGGGTCCGGAGCTTGTGCTAGCGCGGGGGCGGGGGTGGTGGCCAGGGGGGTGAGGGGCTTGAGACCGCCCCTGCCCATGCAGGGCAGGAGGATCTCGCGGGTGGACTAAGAGGGGCGGGAGACCAGCGTCACAGTCCCGCTCCCGGCCTCGTAGACGACGCCGCGGTAGAAGCAGTCCCGGCGCCCGGTATGGCAGCAGCCGCCATCGCCGCCGACGCGCACGCGCAGCAGCAGGGCGTCCTGGTCGCAATCGACCCGCATCTCGACGAGGGTCTGGATCTGACCGCTGGTGGCGCCCTTGTGCCAGAGCTCGGCCCGCGAGCGCGACCAGTACCAGACCTCGCCGGTGGCGAGGGTGCGGGCGAGCGACTCGGCGTTCATGTGGGCGAGCATCAGGACCGCGCCGCTGTCGGCATCGACCGCGAGCGCGGTGATCAGCCCGTCCGGGCCGAAGCGCGGCGTGAAGGTCTCGCCCTCTTCAAGCTCGTGCTTGGAGCCGGGGGCGGCGAAGGCGGGAAGCGGGTTCATCGCCGGTCGCGGACCAGGGTGAGGAAGCGGACCTGCTCGTTCGGATCCTGCTTGAACACGCCGGTGAACTGGGTGGTGATGGTCGAGACGCCGGATTTCTGCACGCCGCGCATCGCCATGCACAGATGCTCGGCCTCCACCATCACGGCGACGCCGCGGGGATGCAGCACCGAATCGATCGTGTCGGCGATCTGAGCCGTCATCGTCTCCTGGGTCTGGAGGCGGCGGGCGAAGGCATCGACGACGCGGGCGAGCTTCGACAGGCCGACGACGCCGCGCCGCGGGTAATAGGCGATGTGGGCACGCCCCATGAACGGCACCATGTGGTGCTCGCAATGGGAGTGGAAGGCGATGTCGCGCACCAGCACGATGTCGGAATAGCCCTCGACCTCCTCGAACACCCGGTCGAGGATGGCATCCGCGTCCTGGCGGTAGCCCCCAAAAATCTGCTCGTAGGCCTTCACCACGCGCTGCGGCGTCTCGAGCAGGCCCTCGCGCTCCGGATCGTCGCCGGCCCAGCGCAGCAGGGTGCGCACGGCGGCCTCGGCCTCCTGGCGGGTCGGGCGCTCGGTGACGCGCTCCGGCCGGGGGGCGTCGCTGCGCTTGTCGGCCGCCTCCGGGGCCCGGACCGACAAGGACTTCAGCACCGCATCCATCACGCCTCCAAGATCCAGGCCGCCCCGCAGGGAGAGCCATGCCGGGACTCGAGATGCGCCCCGATCCGGCCGCGCCTCGCGCTGCCGGGCAACCGTGCCTATATCGGGAATCCGCCCGGCGCACGCAATGCACCGGGCGCGCAGCAGGTCACCGCGCCTTCCGAGCCCATCCCTTCGTCAAGCCAAGGTCAGACCCGTCCGGTCAAGCCCGATTCGTCCGTCCCGCGGCCCCTCTCGTCCAAAGTACGAATGCCATGCTCGACGACATCTACAACGCCCGCATCCTCGCCCTCGCGGCGGACATCCCCCGCCTCGGCCGTCTGCCGCAGCCGGAGGCGAGCGCGTCCAAGCACTCGAAGCTGTGCGGCTCGACCGTGACGGTGGACCTCGTCACCGAGGGCGGCAGGGTCACCGATTTCGCCCACGACGTGAAGGCCTGCGCCCTCGGCCAGGCCGCCTCCTCGCTCATGGCGCGTCACGCGGTCGGCGCCAGCGCCGAGGAGCTGCGCTCCCTGCGCGAGACCGTGCGGCGGATGCTCAAGGAGGGCGGGCCGGCGCCGACAGGGACATTCGCCGATTTCGCGGTGCTGGAGCCGGTGCGGGACTTCAAGGCGCGCCACGCCTCGACGCTCCTGACCTTCGACGCGGTGGTGGACGCCCTCGACCAGATCGAGGCCCGGAAAGCCGCCACGCAAGAGGCGGTGCCGGCGTGAGCCCGGCCCGCCGCGCGGCGCATCTCGCCATCCGCGGCTATCAGCTGACCCTGTCGGGCCTCGTCGGGCGCCAGTGCCGGCACTGGCCGTCCTGCTCGGCCTATGCCGACGAGGCGATCCAGCGCCACGGCCTCTGGGCCGGCGGCTGGATGGGCGTCGCCCGCCTCTGCCGCTGCGGCCCGTTCGGCACCCACGGCATCGATCTCGTGCCCGAGGCGCCGCCCGCCGGCGCCGCCTGGCACCGCCCCTGGGCCTATGGCCGCTGGCGCGGGGTCAATGCGCCGCCGCCGCTCTGCGAGGGCGTCGAGGGCTGATCGCCTCGACCGCGAGACGGCGCCGGACTGCCTGACATGTCCCGCCATCGCTGGTATACGGCGCCGGTCCGGTGCGCGGCCCGTCGGCCCGCCGGACCCGTTGCCGCCCCGCTTACCTGCACCGTGCGCAGGAGTGAGCCCCGAGGAGTCTGTAAAGTCTCATGCCGATCCTGACATTTCCCGATGGCGCCACGCGGTCCTACGATGGTGCCGTGACCGGTCGCGCCGTCGTCGAGGGCATCGCCAAGTCGCTGGCCAAGCGTACCGTGGCGATGGCCCTCGACGGTGCTGTCCGCGACCTCGACGACACGATCGCCGAGGACGTCCGCATCGAGTTCCTCGACCGCACCGACCCGCGGGCGCTTGAGCTGATCCGGCACGATTGCGCCCACGTGCTCGCCGAGGCGGTGCAATCGCTGTGGCCGGAGACCCAGGTCACGATCGGCCCGGTGATCGAGAACGGCTTCTATTACGACTTCCACCGCGAGACCCCGTTCTCGCCGGACGACTTTCCGGCGATCGAGGCGCGGATGCGCGAGATCATCGCCCGCGACGCCCCCTTCACCAAGGAGGTCTGGGCCCGCGACGACGTGCGCGCGCTGTTCGCGGAGAAGGGCGAGGCGTTCAAGGTCGAGCTCGTCGACGCGATCCCGCCGGGCGAGGATCTGCGGCTCTATCGGCAGGGCGAGTGGTTCGACCTCTGCCGCGGGCCGCACATGACCTCGACGGGCAAGGTCGGCACCGCCTTCAAGCTGATGAAGGTGGCGGGCGCCTATTGGCGCGGCGATTCGACGAAGCCGATGCTGAGCCGGATCTACGGCACGGCCTGGGCGAATCAGGCCGACCTCGACGCCTACCTCAACCGCCTCGCCGAGGCCGAGCGCCGCGACCACCGCAAACTCGGTCGCGAGATGGACCTCTTCCACTTCCAGGAGGAGGGGCCGGGCGTGGTGTTCTGGCACCCGAAGGGCTGGACCCTGTTCCAGTCCCTCATCGCCTATATGCGCCGGCGCCTGAAGGGCGACTACCAGGAGGTGAACGCCCCGCAGATCCTCGACAAGGCTCTGTGGGAGACCTCGGGCCACTGGGACTGGTACCGGGAGAACATGTTCGTCACGAAGACCGAGGACGACCGTGTCTTCGCAATCAAGCCGATGAACTGCCCCGGCCACGTGCAGATCTTCAAGCATGGGCTGAAGTCGTACCGCGACCTGCCGCTGCGGCTGGCCGAGTTCGGCTCGGTGTCGCGCTACGAGCCCTCGGGCGCGCTGCACGGCCTGATGCGGGTGCGCGCCTTCACGCAGGACGACGCCCACGTCTTCTGCACCGAGGACCAGCTCGCCGCCGAGTGCCTGAAGATCAACGACCTGATCCTCTCGACCTACGCCGATTTCGGCTTCGACGAGATCGTGGTGAAGCTCTCGACGCGGCCGGAGAAGCGCGTCGGGTCGGACGCCCTCTGGGACCATGCCGAGGAGGTGATGACCCGGGTGCTCGCCCAGATCGAGGAGCAGTCCGGCGGACGGATCAAGACCGCGATCAACCCGGGCGAGGGGGCCTTCTACGGGCCGAAGTTCGAGTACGTCTTGCGCGACGCCATCGGCCGCGACTGGCAATGCGGCACGACGCAGGTCGACTTCAACCTGCCGGAGCGGTTCGGCGCGTTCTTCGTCGATGCCGACGGGCAGAAGAAGACCCCGGTGATGGTCCACCGGGCGATCTGCGGCTCGATGGAGCGCTTCACCGGCATCCTGATCGAGCACTTCGCCGGCCACTTCCCGCTCTGGCTGGCGCCGTTGCAGGTGGTCGTCGCGACGATTACCGGCGAGGCCGATCCTTACGCCCGCGAGGTCCTGAAGGCGGCGGACGCGGCGGGTCTGCGGGCCGAGGCCGATCTTCGCAACGAGAAGATCAACTACAAGGTCCGCGAGCATTCCCACGCCAAGGTGCCGGTGATGCTGGTCGTCGGCCGCAAGGAGGGCGAGGAGCGCACCGTCTCGATCCGCCGCCTCGGCTCTCCGCAGAGCCGCACCCTGCCGCTCGATCAGGCGCTCGCCGAATTGGTGGCCGAGGCGACCTTCCCGGACCTGCGCCGGGCCCAGGCCGTGGCGGACAGCGTGCCGAGCGAGGGCGTGGCGCTGGACGGGCAGCACGGGGAAACGCCGGTGCCGTAGGGGGCATACCGGGCGGAACGGCCGTCGTAAGACCGCCGTCCGGCCGTCACTCGCGGGACCCTGCTGCCTGGAGCTGGGCCCGCCCGGGCTCCATTTCCTCGCGTCCAGATTAGGACACGTCCGGCCGGTCGCCGGCGGAAAGTTGCGCTCGGTCTTGCGTCCCTTCATATCATCGGGCTTTCGCATCGACACGTCGATGCGAAAGCATCCGGCGCCCCTTCGGGCTTAGCCGGTGCCTTTGAACGAGTCCGTTCGAAGGCATGGTCGTATCACTGGATAAGACGGGCGACCTTCAAAGCTTGATCGAACATCGCTTTTAGGGCGGCAGTGATAGCTTCCGGCGAGTCGGCGGTCTTGAAGTAGCCCGGGGACGCGCAGGCCTGGAGCGGGCTTGCCAAGCTCGGGCTGAAGCCGTTGACCCGGTTGTTCTCCCAAGCGATGCCTCCGCCCTTATCAACGAAGCTGATCTGGTTATAGGGAATATAGAGGATGGAGATCGTCGCGCCGGCGGCTTTCAAGGCGTTGCAGTTTTTCGGGTCTATCTGGGACGGCTTAGAGCCGCCCTCGGACCACCAAGCATCGTTGTAGCCCGGGAACTGCGACGGTCGGCCGGGGTAAGCGTTCTTCCCGTTCGCCGTGACGAAGAAGTGCTGTCCATTCTGCATCCCGTCGGTGACGAGGAACACGAACGGCTTGCGGCTCGTGCTGGTCGACCCGTCCCCGAAGCCACCCTGGCCAACGATTCCCTTCATCTGCGGGAAGGCGGTCTCGAAGTGGGTGCCGCCCGAGCCGACTCCGGTGGTTGGGTCCCCGGGAGAGTTGAGCTGCGTCGTGCCGGTGTCGAGGAGATTGGTGAAGGCGAGCGGCCAAGTGTTCGAGCACTGGGCGGCTGTCTTCAGGGCGCTCACGTCGCCGGTGAGGGCAGCCAGCGTCGCCAGCTGGTTGATGAACGGATAGATGCCGATCCGGTATTGGCCCGGAACGACGGAAGACGAAGCCCGCTGGAGCAGGGCGCAAACCGCGTTATTCACCGCGTCCGAGCGCAGCTGGATCTTGCCGGCCGCCAGGCCCCAGCCCTTCCGGCCGGAGAAATGGCAAGCGAACTGGCAGCCCTGCTTATAGTCTTCGACCATGTCGTCGTTGTCTTTGGCGAGTTGAATCATGCCGGTCGAGGTTGTGGGCAAGCCCATCGAACCCGATACGTCGACCATCAAATAGAAGTCGAGATAGCTCGGCAGATCGGCCGAGGCCTTGCTCGTGTTGGTTACCGTCGTGGTTGGCACCCGGAACAACTTGGCGAAGATGTTATGGATCGTCACCGTGTAGGTCACCTTGGCATTGATCGTCTGTCCGTCGATCGTCAAGTCCGGTGTTTGGAGCGACACGTCCGCCATCGGGATCTTGCCGACATTGACATTGAAGGTATTGGTGGCCTGCACTTTGCCTGCGATGCGTGCGGCCTCCATCACGCCGACCTGCGACGAGTTGGCAGCCACGTAGGCCTTGGCGGTCACGACGGCGGCGAGTGCCGCGGCGTCCGCTGCCCGGTCGAGCCGGGACCGGTTGGTGATGGCAAGACCGTAATCGATCCCGAGCCCGACGAGGCCAATGATCGGGATCAGGCTGAGTCCGAACACGACGCCGACGCCGCCGTTGCGGCCCCGCATCAGCGACGCCAGCGCCGCAGCGAACCGGGATACGCAGTTCAGGGACATTTCGTGGCGATTCCGTCGTTGCCGGTGAGATCGTAATCGATCAGCGAGGCGTAGCGCGGCTGGACGTAGGCCGAGCGTGCTATCTGGATCGAGGGGAGGTATCGGGCCCCGAAGGTCGGGACGAACGTGAACACCACGTCGATCACGACCATCGTGGCCGGGCCGAACAGGGAGCGCGGCAGGGTCGTCGGGCTCGGGGCCGCGGTGTTGTCGACCGGGGTGAGCGCGGTGCCGCACCGCCGATAGAGCGGCCCGCTCGCCGGCTGCGTGGTTCCGGTGCTGGTCCAGACCACCTCGGCGCTGTAGCAGGCGCTCTGGTCGCTCGGGTCCTGGCAGGTCGCCGCGACCGGCTTGAACCGGACGCTGGCGTAGTTGATCGTGATGATCTGCCACCATGGCTTGCGCTGGCGCTTGCCCTCGCTCAACAGGAACGGGAACAGGACTAGGGCAGAGTCGAAGCTGAAATGCAGGTCGCCCTGGTTGACTGTGGCGACGGTGGTCGCGCCCTCGGGCTTGGCCTGGGAGATCATCTGGCTGATCGACCGCACCACAAGGTCGACCTTACGCGACGCGTTGATGTAGGCGACGATCTGCATGCCGCCGAGCATCAGCGTGAGGAGGATGGGCAGGATCAGCGCGAGCTCAACGGCGGCGACCCCGCCTTGACAGGAGCGGAAGCGCCGGATCCTGGCAAAGGGAGCGGCACGCATCAGAATTGCTCGACGCGGAAGGCGGCGGTCGAGATCACCAGATAGGCCGCCTTGCCCTTGTAGGTCGCGTTGGTGTCGAGCCAGCTCGTCATGAAGGCGGGCAGCAGCGTGACCGGATAGATGACCTGCAGGTACTGGTAGTCGCCCTGGCTTCCGAGAGCGAATTGGCCGCTGCCCGGCGTCAGGGGCGGCAGCGCCAGGCCGCTCATGTCGGTTTTGACGTAGGCGTAGTAGCCTGGATTCGCTGCTGGCACCTTGTATAGGTTGACGATAACGTCGCTACAGGACATCGCGGCGGGCAGATAGCCGCAGAGTTCCTGCGTGAAGCTCGCCAGGGTTGCCGGATTGGCCGGATTCGATTGCTGCTTCTGCTGGGAGGTGCCGATGAGGATATTCCGCGACGCCTGCTCGGTCGCGTAGTCGAGCTTCTGGCCGAAGTATAGGACCTCGGCCACGACCATCGTGAACAGCAGCGCCGTGAGGAACAGCATGCCGACGAGCGCGAACTCGACGGTCGTCGCTCCCTTTTTGTCATGGATGAGGTCGGGCATGCATGGCATGCGACCAACCTTGCGTCACTCGGTTAAGATCCGGATAAGCGGACGCCAGAGATGCGCATGACCCTACGTTAATTGGCGATCAGGCAGGCACTCATGTGGCGCTCGCTTAACCAGGGGTTAGCCCGCTCGCCGAAAGCTATGATGCCGCGGTCCGCCGTTCCCACCCGACCACCCGTCACGGGTCCTTGGCGATCGCCTCGATGTCGCGGTCGACACCGCTCTCGACCTTGAAGTCCTGGGTGTAGACCTTGCCGTCGTGGCGGGCGATCAGCTGGTACTCGCCCTCCGCCAGGGTCACCTGCGGAAAGGCGCCGATCGCCTCGCGGATGGTGTCGCCGCCGGGGGTGAGCACGCTGAAGGCCGTGCCCGCGAAGGCCTCGGTGCCGGGAGCGGCGACGAGCTTGAGGGTCACGGTGGCGGCGCGGTGGTTGAGGGTCGCGTCGGTGAGGCGCCCGTTCTCGACCTTCAGGTCGGCGCGCTGGATCGCGTTGGAATCGCCCCAGGTCGAGACGACGTGATAGGTGCCCTCGGGCAGGCGCACCACCTCGCCGGCCTTGACGCCGTCGCGGACGAGCCGCCCTTCCGGGTTGTTGCCGATCGGCACGAAGACCGCGAAGGCGAGCTGGCCGCCCGGGATCTTCGCCTCGCCGACCGCGCCGGAGAGGCGCAACGCCCCGGCATTGACGGTGAGCTGGTCGCTCGTCGCGCCCGAATTCAGGGTCACGCGCTTCGAGGTGCTGACGAAGCCGTAGGTGACGTTGGCGAGGTAGCTCCCCGGCGGCAGCCGGAAGGTCGGCTGCGCCTCCTCGGAGCGGGCCAGCACCACGGGCTTTCCGCCCTCCGGCCGGTCCTCGTAGATCCGCCAGGTCAGGCCGCCGCGCAGGGGCTTCGCCTCGCTGGTCAGCACCGCCCGCAGGGACAGGCTGGCCTCGGCAGGGGCCGGCGCCGGGGGCGGCCCCTGGGTCACGCCCTGCGGCGCCACGCCCTGGGGGGCGCTCCCTTGCGGCGCGCCGCCCGGGGGGACGACCGGCGACGGACCGGGCGCTTGCGCCAGGCTGGGGCCTTGCGCGAGGGCGGGACTTGCCGCCGCAGGACTTGCCGCCGCAGGACTTGCCGCCGCAGGACTTGCCGCCGCAGGACTTGCCGCCGCAGGACTCGCCGCGAGCGCGAGCGCCAGGGTTTTACCGAACCGCCGTCTCGCCCGCGTCATCGTCCCTCGCCAGCAATTCGCTCGCCGCCGCCACCAGGTTGTCGACCGAGAGCGGGCGGAACCGGAACTCGACCACGTGCTTGCCGGCCGGCACCTCGACCCCGCGGAACAGCAGGTTCGTGCGCAGGATCGGCCGGCGGGCACCGTCCACCCGCGCCTGCCAGCCCGGATAGAAGATGTCGTGCAGCACCAGCACGCTGTCGCGGTCGGTCTCGACCTCCACCGTGACGACATTGCGGCGATAGGCGAGAATGGTCGCGGTGCCCTTCGCGGCGGCGACCGGCGCGGCCGGGTCCTTGAGGCCGAACTCGCCCTTGATCTTCGGCACGCTGTCCTGGTCGACCAGGGCCGTCTCGTTGGCCTCGAATTCCGGCAGCTCGTCCTGGCTGAGCACGCTCTCGGAATCGACCGGGACGAGGCGGGTCGCCAGATAGGCCCGGGGCTTGGCCGGATCGAGGCGGTAGATCCACATCTCGCCCGAGCCGTAGAGCAGCTTGGCGCCGGTCAGCTGCGGGAAGTGCCGCGGCAGCCGCTCGGCCGGCCGGTCGAGGACGAGGTATTCGAGGCCGAGCAGGCTGGCGAGCCGCGAGCGGTAGCCGCGGAACAGGCCTGGGAACTGGCGCAGGTTCGGGTCGGCGGCGTTCTCGCCGGGGCCGACGGCGCGCTCGTAATCGGCGAGCCGCAGGGGATTGTAGCCGATCGTGTCCTCGAGACCGAGCACCATCGAGGCATTCTGCCAGGCACCGCCGAGTCCCAGGATCTCGACCCGCGGATGCTCTCCCTTGGCGTGGCGGGCATCGAGCTCGGCTTTAAGCAGGGTCAGGCCCTGGAGCTGCTCCGGCGGCAGGTGCTGGAACACCGCGTAGCGGCCTGCCGGCTCGGCGTTGAGGGAGTTGCCGGCATTGCGCCAGACGAGCTCGGCGCCGAGCAGCGCGACGAGGCACGAGGCCGCCAGCGCCCGCCGGCCGGGGGCAGCACGCAGCATCACGACGATGGCGGCCAGCGCGATCCCGGTGCCGATCAGGCCGTCGCGGAGCGCATCCGGCAGGTGGTGGGCCTTGGCCGCGTAGGCGTAGGACACGAGCAGGATGCCGCCGAGGATCGCGACGGCCAGAGCGGGCGGGATGAGGGCGGGCACGGCCAGCCGGGCGGCGCGCGCGAGGCCCGCACCGCCGGACCACCGGAACCGGGGCGCGCCCTCGGTCACGTAACGATGGACGAGGTACCCGGCGGTGAGCGCGAGCCCGATATTCATGACGAAGGTCGCGTCGGCGGGCCGGCGGTACAGGTCGACGCCGGGGACGTGGTCGAAGACCGGCGCGAAGAGCGGGGTGTAGCGCCCGAGCGCGTAGAGCGTGGCGGCGGCGAGCACGATGACCGGATAGCGGATCTCCCGCGCGGCGAGGCGCCCGCCCGCGATGCCGTGCCAGAGGATCAGGACCGCCGGCAGGGTGCCGGCGAAGAGATAGTTTACCGCCCGGTCGGTCCAGGTGTTGCCGTCCATCGATTGCCAGTCCGGACCCCAGTAATCGTAGGTCCAGCGCAGGGAGCCGAACACGTCGGCGAACAACGCGGTGGCGAAGCTCGACGGCGGCAGCGAGCCCATGATGGCCGCCCCGTAGCCGAAGGACGGCCGGGTCGAGGTCATCAGGAACTGCATGGTGAGCAGCGAGGGCACGGCGAGGAGCGCGCCGCCGACCGCCGCCATCACGGCGAGCACGCCGATCCGGGCCCGCAGGGAGGCGAGCGGCGCCGGCGCCGTGAGCACGGCATGGACCGCGACGCCGATCAGGCTCAGGCCGCACAGGAACGCGACCTGGTCGCGCCCCACCGTCATCACGGCGGCGACGATCGCGAAGGCGACACCGAAAGCGTAGGAGCGGCGTGCCAGCGCCTCCTCCAGCAGCCACCAGGCGAGCGGCACGAAGCCGTAGGAGATGATCATGCCGGTATGCTGCAGCCGGGCCGAGGCCGAGCCGCCGAGCACGAACACCATCGCGGCCGCGACCGCGCCGGCCGGGTGCCAGCCGCGACGGCGGAAGATCAGCAGCGTCGCGACCGCGCCCGGGAGCAGGTGGGCGAACACCACGGCGTCGAACAGCTCCATCGACGGCGAGGGGTCGAGCCACGCGAAGAGCAGCATCGTCGGCGTGAAGAGCAGCGATTGCGGATCCGCGACCGAGGGGTGCCCGGCGAAGTGGTAGGGGTTCCAGAGCGGCAATTCGCCGTTCGCCAGGGCCGCGCCGAGGTAGCGCAGCATCGGGTAGAAGTGGTTCTTGGAATCCCAGGGCACCACCGCACCGGCGAGCGGCCACACCGCGGCGGCGGCGGCCCAGAACAGCAGCACGGCGGCGAGCGCCAGCCAGAAGTCCCGGGCGGTCCAGGCATGGGAGGGGGATGCGGGAGAGCGCGTCATGGTGCGGTCGGCGTCCTCGGCCCCGGCTTGCCCGGCGCCCGGCTTCACGTCGCGCCCGGCCGTGGCCGTCCGGGGCGGAATGGTGCTTAAAGGGAGCATCGGGGCGCCAGGATGGCAGCCTGTCCTCCCCGTCCCTTCCGCTATAGCTCAAGCCACTGAAGCCGAGATGAACGCAACCCTCGACCTTCTCCGCACCCGCCGCTCGGTGCCGCCGGCGCACCTCGCCGGCCCCGCCCCCTCCCCGGAGGAGCTGGATGCCATCCTCGCCGCCGCCGCCCGGGTGCCGGACCACGGCAAGCTCGCCCCCTGGCGCTTCATCCTGATCGAGGGCGAGGCCCAGGCCCGCATCGGCCGGGTGGTGGCCGAGGCCTACCGGGCCGACCACCCGGAGGCCGACGACAAGCGCCTCGCCCTCGAGGCCGGGCGCCTCGCCCAGGCACCGCTCGTGATCGCCGTGGTGTCGCGGGCCGGCCCCCACGTGAAGATCCCCGACTGGGAGCAGGTTCTCTCGGCGGGCGCCGCCGCGATGAACCTGATCGTGGCGGCCAATGCGCTCGGCTTCCGCACCTCCTGGCTCACCGAGTGGATGGCCTATGACCGCCGGGTGCTCGACGCGCTCGGCCTCGACCCGGCCGAGCGGCTGGCAGGCTTCGTCCATGTCGGACGGGCCGAGCAGGTCCCGCCCGACCGGCCGCGGCCGGCCCTTGCCGAGATCGTGACGCGGTACTGACGGGATCCCGCCCAGGACGCGACGGGGCGGGCTGGCGCCCGGCCCCGCGGATGATCTAACTGGCGGCGGACGGCCATGCCGACGGGCCGCCGCCAGTTCTCGCCACGCCCCGGGGCCGCCGATGCATTACGACGCCGAGACCCGCACCCTGCCGCACAACCCGTTCAAGGCCCTGGTGGCGCCGCGCCCGATCGGCTGGGTCAGCGCGCTCAGCGCCTCCGGGCAGCTGAACCTCTCGCCCTACTCGTTCTTCAACGGGATCGGGGACAACCCCGAGATGGTGATGTTCTCCTCCTTCGGCCGCAAGGACGCGCTGACCTTCGCGGAGGAGGGGGGCGAGTTCGTCTGCAGCCTCGCGACCTTCGATCTCCGGGAGGGGATGAACGTCTCCTCGGCGCCGCTGCCGCGGGGCGAGAGCGAGTTCGATGCCGCCGGCCTCGCCACCGCCCCGTCGCGCAAGGTGCGCCCGCCGCGGGTCGCCGACGCGCCCGCCGCCCTCGAATGCAAATGGCTCCAGACGATCCCTCTCGTGCCGGCCGAGGGCGGGGAGCCGGCCTACTTCATGGTGATCGGCCAGGTCGTGTCGATGTATATCGACGACCGTTTCGTGACGCCGGAGGGCCGGGTCGATACCGGGGCGATGCGGCCGATCATGCGCGGCGGTTACTTCGACTACTTCACGGTCGAGTCCGAGAACCGCTTCGAGATGCGCCGGCCGCCGGGCGGGGGCGACGTGCCGAAGCGGTGACGGGGCGCCCCGCGCCGCAGGGGCGGTGCCCGGGGGCCGCGCACCCGCAGGCGCGCGCGTGATCCGGGCGCGATTTGGTGCTGCCGGCATGGCTGATCTCGGACAGGGTCCGCCATGCAGGCCGCCGAGACGATCGGCATCACGTCCGAACAGCACCGCTTGGCCACCATCTTTCTGGTTGTCTGCAAGACAGCCGCAACCTGACAACCGCGAAAGGCTCCGTGCGCCGGATCAGGGATCGGTGCACACGCATCGGCGACGCTCCACCGGCGAACGGCCGCGGGACGATTTGGAGCCCGGCCTCCGCACCGTGCCGGTCGAGCACGGTGCCGTGATCACCTATCTGGTGGAGGCGGACCAGGTGCTGGTCACCAACGAATTCTATGGGGGACGGGACTTCGAGGCCCTGTTTCTCGGTCGCGATCCGGAGGGCGAGGCTTGGACGGAACGCGGGACGCCGTCGCCCGTCCCCGTTTCAAGCTTCCTTTACCATAACGCCAGCATCCTGGGGACCAAGAGAGAGCTGGCCCGCGCGTCGTGGTGCCGCTCCACCGGGCCGCCATGTTCCTGTTCACCAGCACGCCGTCGCAAGGGACTGCCAGCCAGGGGGCCGCTCAGGCGGCCGGCCGCGCGGCCTCGGGCAACCCGGTGATCGACGCGATCCGCCAGGGCGCCGAGAAGACCGGCGCCGCCTTCGATTACCTGCTCTCGACGGCGCAGCGCGAATCGAGCCTCAACCCGAGCGCCAAGGCCGGCTCCTCCTCGGCCACCGGTCTGTTCCAGTTCATCGAGCAGACCTGGCTCGGGGTGATGAAGCAGGACGGCCCGTCGCTGGGCCTCGGCTCCTACGCCGACGCGATCACCGCCCGTTCGTCGGGCGGCTACACGGTCAGCGATCCGGCCGCCCGCCAGGCGATCCTCGACCTGCGGCGGGACCCGGAGGTCTCCTCGGCGATGGCCGGGGCGCTCACCCGCCGCAACGCCGACGCGCTCTCGGAGGCGCTCGGCCGCGAGCCGAACCGTGCCGATCTCTACGCCGCCCATCTGCTCGGCGTGCGTGGCGCGCTGACCCTGATCCGCGCCGCCGAGAGCGCTCCCGGGCGCTCCGCCGCCGCCGACCTGCCGGAGGCCGCCGCCGGCAATCGCGGCCTGTTCTACGACCGCACCGGCCGGGCCCGCAGCGCCTCCGAGCTCTACGCCGTGCTCGGCACCAGCCCGGCGGCCCCCGCCGCGACCGGCACGCTCGCCGCGCAGGCCGCGGCCCCGACCGCCTACGCCCCCGAGGCCGGCAGCGGCCTGCGCTCGCTGTTCCAGACCGATGCCCGCCGCGGCCCGGTCTCCGACAGCGTCGCCAAGCTGTGGGGCAGCCGGGGCGGGGCCGCGGCGCCGAGCTACTTCCCGCGATCGAGCGACGCGCCGGTGATCGCCTCAGCGATGCCCGCGCCGTCCTCGATCGCGCCGGCCGGGATCCGGGACACCATCCAAGACGCTGGCCAAGACACCATCCCAGACAGTGCGACCCCCGGGGTGCCGCTGCCGCCGGCCCGCCCGCGGGAATTCGGCGGGCGCCACCGCGCCGCCCTCACGCCTTCCTCGATCCAGTCTTGAAGACCCGTCACGGAGCCGCGCCGATGATCATCCGCCAGTTCCTGCTCTGGACGCAGCACGAATCCGCCGGGCGACGGGCCGAGGCGGCCTCGTCGCTCGCCCGGGCCTATCTCTACGCCAAGCTCGATCCCGCCGCGCGCTGGGAGGCGAAGACCGCCATCACGGCGCTCCTCGACGATCCCTCGCCGCTGGTGCGGCGGGCGCTGGCCGAGGCCTGCGCCAACGCCGCGGAGGCGCCCCGGACCGTGGTCGTCGCCCTGGCCCAGGACCAGGCCGAGATCGCCGGGCTGGTCCTGGCCCGCTCGCCGGTCCTGTCGGATGCCGACCTCGTCGATTGCGCCGCCGTCGGCGACGAGGCGGGCCGGATCGCCATCGCGGGGAGGCCCCACCTCTCGCCCATGCTGTGCGGGGCGCTCTCCGAGATCGCCGGCGCGGCCGCCCTCAGGATGCTCGCCGCCAATCCGGGCGCCGAGATCACCCGCGGCAGCCTGCTGCGGATGGTCGAGCGCCACGGCGACGACGGCGCCTTGCGCGAGGCCCTCCTCGCCCGGGCCGACCTGCCCCTCGACGTGCGCCAGGCGGTGACCGCCCGCCTCGCCAGCGCCCTGTCGGTCTTCGTGAGCGGCTGCGGCTGGCTCTCGCCCGAGCGCAGCGAACGGGTGACCCGGGAGGCGCGGGAGCGCACGACGCTCGGGCTCGCCGAAGGCTCGGACCGCGCCGACCTGCGCCGCCTCGTCGCCCATCTGCGCGGGTCCGGCCAGCTCACCCCCGGGCTGATCCTGCGGGCGATGCTGTCGGGCCGGATGGCCTTCACCGAGGCCGCGCTGGCCGACCTCTCGGGCCTGGCCGTCGAGCGGGTGGCGGGGCTGCTGCACGATCCGCGCGGCAGCGGCATGGCAGCGCTCTACCGCCGGGCCGGACTGCCGCCCGCCCTCGAACCGGCCTTCGCGGCGGCGATGTCCGCCTGGCACGAGGAGGCGAGCGGCCTGCGCGAGAGCAGCGGCGCCGGCCTGTCGCGGCGGATGATCGAGCGGGCAGTGACCGCCTGCGAGCGGCTGCCCTTCGCCGACGCCCACGCCATCGTCGCCTTGCTCAACCGCTTCGACGCCGAGGCGGCCCGCGACGAGGCCCGGGTGCTCGCCCGCGTCCTGGTGAGCGAAGCCGCCGTCGACGCCGTCACGGAGACGCTGTCCGCCGACCTGCTGGACAGCTACCGCCGCGACCGGCAGCTCCTCGCCGCCTGACGCCGCGTCTGTACGCCTCAGCGCGCCACAGCCCGCCGGTCGGCGCACATCACCGCGGCCGCCAGGTAGCCGGACAGCGAGACGATCACGGCTTGAGGGTAGATCGGTCGAACGAAATGGGCGGAGACGCTCATCGATTCCTCCCGATTCGGGTGTCTGATCTTGCATACGATGCCGCACGGCGCGTCGACAAGCGCCGTGCGTTGAGAACTTTGCCTTCAAATTGATGGATTAAGCTGCGGGTCGTCTTTCGTGGCCGCGGTACGGTGGGGTTCCTCTTGGCGCAGGGCCCGGTTTTGCATGATGAGATGCCGCCTCACCATGCGGCCTGCATCCGCACCGCCGCAGCTCGCCGTTATGTCGGTCTGTGACGTCGCCAATCCTCCGACCATCAGGACGGCGCGGTCCGTGTGCTGGAGGGCGACCGGGGCGCCAAAGCGGCGAAGAGGGCTGCGTCGTCGTCCTGCTCGGCATTCGGCGTCGTCAGCAGGGTGTCCCCCGTGAAGACCGAGTTCGCCCCGGCGAGGAAGCACAGGATCTGTGCCTCGCGCCCGAGCTGCGCCCGGCCGGCCGACAGGCGCAGGATCGAGGCCGGCAGGACGAGGCGTGCCGTCGCCACCATGCGCACGAGGTCGAGGGGATCGATGCGGGGGCGGTCGGCGAGGGGCGTGCCTTCCACCGGCACCAGGGCGTTGATCGGCACGCTCTCGGGGTGCGGCGTCAGTCCCGCCAGCACCTGCAGCAGGCCGGCCCGGTCCGCCATCGCCTCGCCCATGCCGATGATGCCGCCGCAGCACAGGCCGATGCCGGCCTCCCGCACCGTCGCAAGGGTGTCGAGCCGGTCCTGGTACCGGCGGGTGGTGACGATCCGGTCGTAGAAGCCGGGGCCGGTATCGAGATTGTGGTTGTAGGCCGTGAGCCCGGCTCGGGCGAGGCGCGCGGCCTGGTGGGCCTTCAGCATCCCGAGGGTGACGCAGGCCTCCAGGCCGAGCGCGCGCACGCCCTCGACCATCGCCACCACGGCATCGAACTCCGCTCCATTCCGCACCTGGCGCCAGGCCGCCCCCATGCAGAAGCGCTCCGCCCCCGCCGCCTTGGCCCGGGCTGCCCGCGCCAGCACCGTGTCCGGGTCCATGAGCGGGTCGCGGGTCAAGTCGACCGTGCGGTGATGCGCCGATTGCGGGCAATAGGCGCAATCCTCCGGGCAGCCGCCGGTCTTCACCGAGAGCAGGCTCGCCTTGCGGATCCGGTTCGGATCGTGGTGACGCCGATGCACGGCATTGGCCCGGCCGACCAGCTCGAGCAGCGGCAGGTCATGCAGGTCCTCGATCTCCCTCGAGGTCCAGTCGTGCCGGACGGCGCCGTCCTGGGGGCAAGTCGCCTCCGGGCTCATCGGGTCGTGCTCCGGGCGATCCGGCGCAGGCCCGGCAGGGCGGCGGCGCCGGCGGCGACGAGGCCGACCTTGACGAGATCGCCGAGCAGGAAGGGCGCGAGGCCGAGGGCGACGAGGCGGTCGGCCGGAACGAACAGCGCGAGCCAGGCGAGGCCGAGGACGTAGACCGCCGTAAGTCCCGCGAGCATCGCGGCGACCCGGCCGAGGAACCCGCGCCCTGCGGCGAGCGCACCGACCAGCCCGGCGGCAACGAGATAGCCCGCCAGGTAGCCGCCGGTCGGTCCCGCCATGTAGGCGAGGCCGAGGCCGCGCTCCGGCGTGCCGGAGAAGACCGGGAGGCCGGCGGCGCCCGCCGCCAGGTAGCCGAGCACCATCGCCACCGCGAGGCGCGGTCCGACGGCCAGGGAGAGCGCCAGGATGGCGAGCGTGTGCAGCGTCATCGGCACTGGCCAGAACGGAATCTGGACCTTGGCCGCCAGCGTGATGAGCAGCCCGCCGGACAGGACGAGGGCGACGGTCCGGGCTGCGCGCAGGGGCGCGCCGCCGACGACGAGAGCGGTCATTGCAACATCCATTTTTTATAGATAATTATGTCGGATCGACGCCGGAAGAAATCCACAACCTCGCGGTAAAGGCAATATGACTCCAAAATAATAGATAATCAGGTACCATGGCGGGACGCGGCGGCGGGCCGGTGCCCGACCCATTGGACGTGGCGGGCCAGGACCGCCGCCGCCGTGTCGATGTCGCCGGCCCGCAGGGCGACCAGGATCGCCCGGTGATCGCGGTCGGTCGGCGCCTCCCACTCGGCGCGCCAGCCGGCGAACAGGAAGCGGGCGCTCGCTGCCTGGAGGTCGTCGATCGTCTTCAGCAGGCGCGGCATGGCGCAGGGCGCCAGCAGGAGGCGGTGGAACGTCCGGTTGGCCTCTTCCCAGGCGTGCACGTCGCCGCCGGCGCGGTCGCCGGCGCGGGTCGCCGCCTCGGCCCGGTCGAGGATCGCCGCGGTGAGGTGCGGAGCGGCGTGGCGCAGGGCCAGCACTTCGAGGGCGGCCCGCATCTCCGCCACCTCGCGCACCTCCTCCGGGCTGAACCCGGCGACGCGCACGCCTCGCCGCGGCTCGCTCACCACCAGCCCCTGGGCCTCGAGGCGCCGGAAGGCTTCCCGGACCGGGACGTGGCTGGCGTCGAACTCCTCGGCGACGTGGTCCTGCCGCAGCCGGGAGCCCGCCGCCAGGGCGCCGGAGATGATGCGCTCGGCCAGGGCCCGGCTGATCCGCACGGCGATCGGTTCGTCTTTGGCTGTCGTCATGAATTATCGATAATCGAGCGTCGCCGCCGCGTCACGCGGACCGTGGCGAGCGTTGCACCGGCATGCGAGACTCTGACCCCGGGGAATCAGCGGGGCACGCGATGAGCAACGGCTGGGACGAGTCGGCCGCCGCCTGGATCGCCGACATGGGCGAGGCGGGCGATTTCGGCCGCGCCTGCGTGCTCGATGCGCCGATGCTCGTCCGCCTCCGGGGGCGGGACTTCCGCCGGGCCCTCGATGTCGGCTGCGGCGAGGGCCGCTTCTGCCGCATGGTGCGGGATCTCGGGATCGAGACCGTCGGCATCGACCCGACCGACGTCCTGCTGCGCCGAGCCCGGGCGCGCGATCCGGAGGGCACCTACATTCCCGGTCGCGCCGAGGCGCTGCCCTTCGGGGATGGCGCCTTCGATCTCGTCGTCAGCTACCTGACCTTGATCGACATCCCCGACATCCGCGCGGCGATCCCCGAGATGGCCCGCGTTCTGGCGCCCGGCGGCACGCTCCTGATCGCCAACCTGACGAGCTTCAGCACCGCCGGAGGCTGGTCCGAGGATGCCGACGGCGTCCGGAGCTTCCGGATCGACGGCTACCTGGACGAGCGGGCCGAGTGGGCGGAGTGGCACGGCATCCGCGTGCACAACTGGCACCGGCCGCTCTCCCTCTACATGAACCTGTTGCTGGGGCAGGGACTGGTGTTGCGCCACTTCGACGAGCCGATGCCGCATGGCGGCGATCCGGCGAGGGTCGCGCGCTACCGGCAGGTGCCGTGGTTCCTGATGATGGAGTGGGAGAAGCCGGCAGCATAAGCTGCCGCGCCACCGACAGGGTCGGATGACAAGCCGTCACGAGATCACCATCCGCCCCGCCCGCCCCGACGATGGCGACGCCGTCACGGCCGTGCTGTCGGCGAGCTACCCGGTTCTGAGGGCCGCGTCCTACGAGGCTGACACGCTGGCGCGGGCGCTGCCGCTGATGGTCCGCGCCAATCCGACCTTGCTCGCCTCCGGCAGCTTCCATCTGGCGAAGAGGTTGGACTCGGTCGTGGGCGTCGGTGGTTGGACGCCGGAACGGCCCGGAACGGGTGAGATCGAACCCGGCCTCGGCCATATCCGCCATTTCGCCGTGCACCCGGCCTGGACCGGCTGCGGTGTCGGGCGGAGCTTGTTCTCGGCGTGCCGGGCGCACGCCCAGGAATGCGGTGTGCCCGCGTTCGAATGCTATGCCAGCCTCAACGCTGAACCGTTCTACCGTGCCCTCGGGTTCCGCGCATTCGGACGGCGCGAGATCCCGATGGGCGGCACGGCGGCGTTCCCGGCCGTGCTGATGCGCTGCCGGCTCTGAGCAGTGTCATGCGGTTGCCGATCGGAGGTCGATCGGCTCACGCCACTCACCTTGCGTCTCGCCCTTTCCGGGGCCGGAAAGGGCGAAGGGAATCACCCCCCGAGCCGCGCCAGCCGGTCGAGCAGCGCCCGGTCGTGCAGCAGCACCATCTTCTCCTTCGGGTTCAGCCAGCCCGCGGCCTCGTCGATGGTCTCGGCCTCGACCACCTTGGCCTGGGCCATGACGTGGTCGGGCTGGGGGGCGCCGCGGGGCCGGCGCTCGGCCGGGGGCAGGAAGGCCAGATGGCCGGCCTGGAGGTCCGGATCGGCGTGGAGCGCCCGCAACCCGTCGGCGTCGTCGAAGCCCAGAGCGGCGTTCTGTGCCTCGATCGCCCTGGCGGCGACCGCGATCGCCGGGGGCTCGCGCTCCTCGGGCGTCATCAAGAGGCCGGCGCGCTTGAGAGCCAGGCCCAGCGCGAGCTGTCCGCTCGCCCAGGAGATCGGGATCGCCAGGACGAGGCCGAGGATGGTGGGCGACATCCACAGGAACAGCGAGGTGGCGATGGCGAAGGCCGAGACGCCCGCGACGAGGCCGAGGATCATGTGCCAGCGGTGCCGGCGCACGATGTCGGAGAACGGGATCGAGCCGTCGTCGCGCCTTTGCGGGTTCCAGCCGGTGTCGCGCCCGAGAAGGATCTGCATCACCGAGCCGGATTGCACCAGCATCGCGATCGGGGCGATCAGCGCCGAGAGCAGGGTCTCGATCAGGGCCGAGAGCACGAGGCGCAGCGCCCCGCCGCTCGCGCGCCGCACCTTGCCGTCGAGGAGGCCGAGGATCAGGCCGAACAGCTTCGGGGCGAGCAGGATCGCCATCGTGATCCCGAAGAGCTGGAGCGCGCGGACGGGGTCGAAGCGCGGCCAGACCGGGTACAGGCGGAACTCGGTGGAGAAATATTCGGGGCGGATATAGGCGGTCTGGAGGGCCAGCGCGATACCGACCACGAGCTGCGCCGCCCAGAGCGGCGAGGCGAGGTAGCCGGCGATGCCGGTGGCGAAGTGCTGGCGCGAGGCGAGCTTCAGGCCCGCCGTGCCGATGACGCGGCTGTGCTGCAAGTTGCCCTGCGCCCAGCGCCGGTCGCGGATCGCGACGTCGATCAGCGAGGGCGGACTCTCCTCGTAGGAGCCCTGCAATGCGGGGAGCATGTAGACGCTCCAGCCGGCGCGCCGGATCAAGGCCGCCTCGACGAAGTCGTGGCTGAGCACGTGGCCGCCGAAGGGCGGCTTGCCGGAGAGGTCGGGCAACCCGCAATGATCGGCGAAGGCCTTGGTGCGGATGATCGCGTTGTGGCCCCAGTAATTGCCGTCCCGGCCCGACCACAGGGCGAGGCCGGTGGCGATGACCGGGCCGTAGATGCGCGCCGCGAATTGCTGCACCCGGGCGAACAGGGTGTTGCGGTTGATGATGAGCGGCAGCGACTGGATGATGCCGGCATCCGGATCGGCCTCCATGGCGCGGGCGAGCGTCACCACGCAGTCGCCGCTCATCAGGCTGTCGGCGTCGAGGACCAGCATGTGGTCGTAATGGCCGCCCCAGCGGGTGACGAAGTCGGCGATGTTGCCGGCCTTGCGGTGGTGGTTCTTCGGCCGGTGGCGGTAGTACAGGCGGGCGTCCTGGCCGAGGCGCGCGCGCAAGGCCAGGTAGGCCCGCTCCTCGGCGATCCAGGCATCGGCCTGGGTCGAGTCCGACAGGATCCAGTAATCGAAGGCCGCGCCCGCGCCGGTGGCCTCGATCGAGGCGCGGATCGCCTCGACCGCTGCGAAGGTGCGGGCGGTGGCCTCGTTGTAGACCGGCATCACCACGGCCGTACGGGTGGTGAGGGGCGCCGGCTGGACCTCCGGCCGGCGCCGGCGCAAGAGCGCCAGGAAGCCGAGAAGGCCCGAGGTGAAGGCGAGCGCGATCCACGAGAAGTTGAGGGTGAAGAGCGCCAGCAGCAGCCATTGCAGCCAGGTGGTCGAGCCGGCGACCGACACGACCTCGTACATCTGCACGGCGCCGTAGGCCGTGAGCGCGAGGCCGCCGCCGAACACGAAGGCGCGCGCCCCCCAGGGCGCCCGGCGGCCGGGCACCTTGTGCTCTTGCGCCTCGGACCACCGGCGCAGGTCCTGCACCGGCATGGCGAGGGGGGATTCCTCCGGCACCGCGGGCGCGACCGCGAGGGGTGTGGCGTCGCGGCGGAGGGTGTCGAGGTCGGGAGCGAGGGTCACGGGGTCCACCGATACAGCCATGTCTCACTGACGGGTTTGTCGCCCGCCTTCACGATCAGGCGCAGCTCGCAAGACGTGTCGTTGCCCGGATCGAGCTCGAACACCGCCCGCACGGTCTTGCGCTCGGGATACGGGTAGATCCGCTGGCGAGTGATGGTGCCGGGCGCGGTATGCAGGGCAATCTGCAGCGCGTTCGGGTCGATGCCCTCCGCGAACGGCGCCTCGCCGGTGAAGTCGACGAGGAACAGCCGGCGCTTGCCCGCGGCGCCCTTGCCGACCCGGGTGCCGGAGCAGGCGGCGAGCGGCGGCGCCCCCGGCACGGCCCAGCACCAGAACTGGCGGTAGCTGAAGGCGATCTCCTTGGCGACCGGGTCCTTCGGCCGCCAGTAGGTCAGGATGTTCTCGTTGACCTCGGATTCGCTCGGGATCTCGATCAGCTGCACCGCGCCGGTGCCCCAGCCGTGCTGCGGCACGCCCGGCCCCCAGCTGCCGAGCGGCTCGACCCACAGGCTCGGCCGCTTCTCCCAGCGCTGCACGTCGTCCTGGTAGTCGGCATAGGCGCGGGCGCGCTGGATCAGCCCGAACCCCTTCGGGTCCTGGTCGAGGAAGGCGGAGATCTGCAGCGTCTCGGGGTTCTGGACCGGGCGCCAGATCGCCTCGCCCCAGCCGTTGCGGATCTGCAGCCCGTCGATCTCGTGGGCGGCGGGGCGGGCGTCGTCGACGCTGCGGTGATCGGTGGGCCCGAACAGGTAGGCGCCGGTCATGCCGGCGATGCCGACATGCTCCAGGTTCGTGCGCGGGCAGAGCGTCGCCTCGACGTCGACGATGGTGGCCTCGCCCGGGCGCAAGGTCATGCGCAGGGCCGCCGTGGCGGATTCGGAATCGACGAGGGCGTGGATCACGATCTGCCCGCTGCCGGCCCCCGGCCGCTCAAGCCAGAAGGCCCGGAACAGCGGGAATTCCTCGCCCTTCGCCTCCGCCGGCCTCAAGGTCAGGGCGCGGGCGGTGACGCCGTAGCTCTGGCCGGCGGCGAGCGCCCGGAAGAACGAGGCGCCCTGGAAGATCGCGCAATCGGACGGGGCGGCGCCGTTGAAGCTGGCATAGAGCCGGAAGCCCGAGAAGCCGAGGTCGCGCCCCTCGTCCGGGGGTTTCAGCTTGCCGAAGGTGAAGCGGCTGCGGTCATAGGCGATGCGGCGCACCACCCCGTCCTCGACCGCGTGGAGTGCCACCGGCGTGGTGAACACGAAGCCGCGGTGCAGCGGCTCGACCACGAAGCCGCGGCCCTCGCCGGCCCAGAGCAGGGCGGAGGGTTGCGCCCGCACGCCGATATACTGCTCGTAGGTGAGGTCCTTGAATGGATCGGGCAGGTCGGCGGCTGGGGCGGCGTAGGGCTTCTTCGCCAGAGCGCGGGCGAGCTCGACCACCTGGCCGGGATCGAAGCGCTGGCCGTCCGACAGGGGCGCCGGCTCCGCCGGCTGCGCACCCGCCGCGCCGGTCGCGGCGAGGCCACCGGCGAGCGCCAGCACCGTGCGTCGGTCGAGGACTGTACGAGGGGGCGGAGCGGTGGGGGGTTGCATCATCGCTAAAGAGGGGGCCGTGCCGGATTCGGATGGGGGCGCCGGCCGTTTACCACGATCCCTACTGAACCGGGGGTTAAGAATCGCGTCTCAGGCACCGCGAGGGCAGGGCGCTCCGTCGGGGCGTGCGGGTCGGGACGCCGCGCGCTTGCCGAACCGGGACGATCGGCTAGACGGGTGCACCACGCCCGGACGACACCCCTGAGACATTGACAGGCCGCCGATGACCGCCACGCCGAAGCCCGCAGGGACGCCCGAGCCCCGCTCCCTCCTCGCCGTCGTGCTCGCCGCCGGCAAGGGCACGCGGATGCGCTCCGCCCTGCCCAAGGTGCTCCACCCGATCGCCGGCCGGCCGATGCTCGCCCACGTGCTCGCGTCGGTGGCGGAAGCCGGGGCGGGCCGCCTCGCCGTGGTGGTCGAGCCCGGCCGCGACGACGTCGCCCGGATCGTCGCAGAGTTCCCCGGCGCCGAGACCTTCCCGCAAGGAGAGCGCCTCGGCACCGCCCACGCGGTGCTGGCGGCCCGCCGCGCCCTGGCCGAGGGCGCCCACGACGTGGTGGTGGCCTTCGGCGACACGCCGCTGATCTCCCCCGAGACCTATGCGCGCCTGCGCGCGCCGCTGGCGGAGGGCGCCGCGGTCGCGGTGCTGGCCTTCGAGAGCCCGAATCCCACCGGCTACGGCCGGGTGCTGGTCGAGGACGGCCGGGTGACCGCGATCCGCGAGGAGAAGGATGCGAGCGAGGCCGAGCGCCGCGTCACCTTGTGCAATGCCGGCCTGATGGCGCTCTCCGGCGCCCACGCCCTGAGGCTTCTGGAGCGGATCGGCAACGCCAACGTGGCGGGCGAGTACTACCTGCCCGACGCCGTCGCCCTGGCGGTGGCGGACGGCTTGGCCGTCGCGGTGGTGCCGGTGGCGGAGGCCGAGGCGCAGGGCGTCAACGACCGGGTGCAGCTCGCGGCCGCCGAGGCGGCGGTGCAGGCGACCTTGCGCCGTCGCGCCATGCTGGCCGGCGCCACTCTGATCGCCCCCGAGACGGTGTTCTTCAGCCACGACACCGCGCTCGGCCGCGACGTGGTGGTGGAGCCCCACGTGGTGTTCGGCCCCGGCGTCGTCGTCGGCGATGGCTGCACCATCCACGCCTTCTCGCATCTCGAGCAGGCCCGCCTCGCCGCGGGCGTCCAGATCGGCCCTTACGCCCGCCTGCGGCCCGGCGCGGTGCTGGCGGAGGGAGCCCGCATCGGCAACTTCGTCGAGGTGAAGAACGCCGCGATCGGGGCCGGCGCCAAGGTCAACCACCTCACCTATGTGGGCGACGCCGAGGTGGGGGAGGGCGCCAATCTCGGGGCCGGCACCATCACCTGCAACTACGACGGCGTGAACAAGCACCGCACGGTGATCGGCGCCGGCGCCTTCATCGGCTCGAACTCGGCGCTCGTCGCCCCGGTGACGGTGGGGGCCGGTGCCTTCGTGGGCTCGGGCTCGGTCATCACCGACGACGTGCCGCCGGGGGCGCTCGCGGTCGGCCGCGGGCGCCAGGTGATCAAGACCGGGTGGGCGAAGCCGAAAAAGGGGTGAGGGCGCGCCCTCACACGTGCACCGACCCGTCGTCGGGGTCGCGGCGGCCCGCCCGCAGGCCCGCCGCGAGGAGCCAGGCGTAGAACGCGGCCACGCCCGCGAGCACGAGCCAGCCGGGCAGCGGCCCGAGGCCGGCCCCGGCCAGGATCTCGGGCAGGCCGTGGGCGGTCTCTCCGACGCTCGCCTGGAGCCCGGTCTCCTGGAGTCGGGCGGAGGTGATCTTCAGCACCCAGGCGAGCAGCAGGATCGCGAACATCCAGCCGTAATTGCGCCGCAGCCGCCGCCCGAAGGCCTCGCGCAGGCTGATATGGAACATCGGCTGGCGCAGGTCCTCGGCGAGCCGCCGGGTCCAGCCGGGATCGGATGGAGGCCCGGGGGCGAAGACCTCGGCGTAATAGTGCCGCTCGAGCTGGCGCACCCGTGTGCGGTAGACGTCGAAGAAGCGGTAGCGTCGAGCCTCGATGCCGAGCAGCAGCATCACCAGCAGCATGGCGAACAGCAGCACGCCGTGATGCGCCGTCGGCGTCGAGAGCGAGACCGACAGCATCGCGGCGATGACGGTGATCGCCCAGTTGGTGGTGCGGTCGATCCGGTCGCGCCAGCCGGCCATCCGGGCGATCTCGGCCCGGTGATAATGCGCCAGGACCGTGATGGTCTCGGAGGGCGTCTTCGGAAACGGGAGCGCGAGGGCCTCCCTCGGTGCGGCGATCATGGCAGGCCTCCCTCGGCCGGGCCTCTTCGTCGTCAGGGCCCGGGTGCCGGCATCATGGCGCAGAGTCCGGCAGGACCGGAAGACGCTGGTCGCAGCCGCTTTCGGCCCAGTCATGTTCCCGCCGCCCCGTGGTCCTTCTCGCGCGATTGATCTATGGCGGAGGTCGAGAGGGGCGGCGCGCCCCCGGAGACTTTCAAGCGATGCTGCGCGTCGAGGACCGTCCCCAGCGAGACCCGCCCGGCGACCGGGAGGCCGCCGCCCTCGCCGAGCTGATCGCCCGGGTGGCGGCGGGACGGCAGGACGCCCTTCGGGCGCTCTACGACCGCACGGCCCCGAAACTTTTCGGCCTGATCCTGCGTATCGTCCGGGACCGGGGTGCCGCCGAGGACGTGCTGCAGGATTCCTACCTGCGGGTCTGGCAGAATGCGGCAGGCTATGACCCGGCGGCGGGACGGCCGATGGCCTGGCTCGCCGCGATCGCGCGCCACCGCGCCATCGACCTGGTGCGGCGAAAGGGCGAGGTGCCGATGCCGGCAAGCGACGACGAGGAGGAGGACTGGCTCCAGCGCGTCGCCGACCCGCGGGACCGCGAGGCGGAGTTCCTGAGCCGCGACGCTCTCCTCACCTGCCTCGAACGGCTCGAACCGGTGCAGCGCGATTGCGTGGTGCGGGCCTATTGCGAGGGCCTGTCGCGGGAGGAGCTGGCCTCAAGCTACGACCGACCGGTCAACACCGTGAAGACCTGGCTGCATCGCGGGCTCGCCTTGCTGCGGGGCTGCCTGGACGAGGCCGCATGAGCGCCCCCGACGAGACCGACCTGCGGGCCGCCGAATACGTGCTCGGCACCTTGAGCGCCGCCGAGCGCGAGGCCTATCGGCGCGACCGGGCCACCTCGCCGGCGCTCCAGGCGGCCGAGCGGGCCTGGGAGGCGCGTCTCGCCCCCCTGGCCGAGGCCGTGCCGGAGGTCGCGCCGCCGCCTGGCGCCTGGGAGGGCATCGCCGCGTGCGTGGCCGGCGAGTTGCCGCGCCCCTCTGCCCCGGTCGTCGATCTGCGCCCGGCGCTCCGGCGCTGGCGCCGCGCGGCCATCGCCGCGGGATCGCTCGCCGCCGGCCTCGCCCTGTTCATCGCCGTCGAGCGCCTCGCGCCCAGGGGAGAGACGGCGCAGTACCTCGCGGTCGTGAACCGGGGCGGCGAGCTGCCGGCCCTGGTGGTGCGGGTCGACACGCGGGCCGGTACGGTTCAGGTCCGGGCCCTCGCCGCCGAGGCGCCCCGCGACCGCAGCCTCGAACTCTGGGTCGTGCCGGCCTCCGGCGCCCCGCGCTCCCTCGGCGTCGTCGAGGAGCAGGCCGGCACCCGGCTCTCCCTGCCGGCGGGGGACAGGGGGCTGCTCGACGGCGCGAGCCTCGCCGTCACCGTGGAGCCGCCGGGCGGTTCGCCCTCGGGCGCCCCGACCGGGCCGGCGGTCTATCGCGGCCGCCTCATTCGCGAATAGCCGCGAGACGATCGCCCCGGCGCGGCCGGGCACGAAAAAATCGCCGCCACCTGAAACTTTCCCGCCCGGCCCTCCGTACCGGCCCCCGACCCCGACGAGAGCGGGGCCGATACGAGAGACGGGACGATCCCCAATGACGATCCGGAAATACGCCCGCCCCCTGATCCTCGCCGTTGCCCTGGCGGCGGCGGGCGGCAGCGCCCATGCCAAGAACCCGATGGTCGGCGGCGCGCCGATGTACGCCTCGAAGTCGATCGTCGAGAACGCGGTCAACTCGAAGGACCACACCACCCTGGTCGCCGCCGTGAAGGCCGCCGGCCTCGTCGACACCCTGGCCGGGCCCGGCCCGTTCACGGTGTTCGCCCCCACCAACGCCGCCTTCGCCAAGCTGCCGGCCGGTACGGTGGAGTCCCTCGTCCAGCCGCAGAACAAGCCGACGCTCACCAAGATCCTGACCTACCACGTCGTGCCCGGCACCTACACGGCCAAGGACCTGATGGGGCTGGTGAAGCAGGGCGGCGGCCAGGCCGAGCTGAAGACCGCCGCGGGCGGCACCCTGACGGTGATGCAGAAGGGCAAGCGGCTGTTCGTGGCCGACGACAAGGGCAACACCGCCCGGGTGACGATCGGCAACGTGATGCAGTCGAATGGCGTCATCCACGTCATCGACACCGTGCTGATGCCCTGAGTCGCCGGGCCGGGCGGCAGGCCCGCCCGGCCCCCGCGCGATGCCACCAGCCCGTGAACCTTGGCCGTCACAAACCGTTACGGAAGTTGACTGGCCTCGGCGCCGGCCGGTCCGGTAGAACGGCGCCAGAGCGTGGCGGGTGCGGTGCGGCAGGAATCCTGCCGCATTGCTCCGCACAATGGCCGGAGCGTCCCGCAGCGGGACACTCTGCGAGCGAGACGTGAGGCGGTGAGCATGTGCGGGATCGTTGGAATCGTCGGCCGGAATGCCGTGGCGGGACAGGTGGTCGACGCGCTGCGCCGGCTCGAGTACCGCGGCTACGACTCCGCCGGCATCGCCACCCTGGAATCCGGCCGGCTGGAGCGCCGCCGCGCCGAGGGCAAGTTGTCGAACCTGCAGCTCAAGCTGTTGCAGAACCCGCTCGCCGGGGCCATCGGCATCGGCCACACCCGCTGGGCCACGCACGGGCGGCCGAACGAGACCAACGCCCACCCGCACGCCACCGAGCGCCTGGCGGTGGTGCATAACGGCATCATCGAGAATTTTCGCGAATTGAAGGCGGAACTGGCCGCCGAGGGCTGCGTCTTCGAGACCGAGACCGACACGGAGGTGGTGGCCCAGCTCGTCACCCACCTGATGCGGACCGGCCTCGGGCCGGTTTCCGCGGTCGAGGCGGCGCTGCCGCGCCTGCGCGGCGCCTTCGCCCTCGCCTTCCTGTTCGCTGGCGAGGAGGATTTTTTGATCGGCGCCCGCCACGGGGCGCCGCTCGCGGTCGGCTTCGGTGACGGCGAGACCTATCTCGGCTCCGACGCGCTGGCGCTCGCCCCGTTCACCGACGAGATCACCTATCTCGACGAGGGTGACTGGACCATCCTGACCCGCGACGGCGCCGAGATCCGCGACGCTGCCGGCACCGTCGTCGCCCGCCCGCGCCAGAAGATCGCCACGCAAGCCTTCCTGGTCGACAAGGGCA